>CADECO010000846.1:0-1500 GCA_902825905.1 uncultured beta proteobacterium | reverse complement strand
GCTTCGTTGGGTCCGGCGGGATCGGCCGGGCTTTCGCCCCGTCCCAGCCGGGAGACTGCCATCCTCACGCCCGGCACCTCCATCACGCGACGCATGGCTTCCTTCTCCATGGCGATCGACTCGTCAAGCGAGATGTTCGCCGCGCGGTCAATCGCGGGCGAGATCGATCCCTCCCTCATCTCGGGGATGAACGCCGTACCGAGAAAGGGAAACAGGCAGATGGTGGCGACGAACATCATCACGGCCGCGCCGATGGTTTTCTTCTCGTTGCCAAGCGCCTTGCCGAGCAAGCCGAGATAGGGCTTCTTGATCCGCGCGATCAGCCAGGTGTCGTGCTCGGCCCCGCCTTTGAGCACATAGGCTGCAAGCGCCGGAGAAAGGGTGAGGGACAGGACGAGCGAGACTGCGAGCGCGATCGCGATGGTGTAGGCGAGCGGGGCGAACATCTTGCCTTCCATGCCCTGCAGGGTCATGAGCGGCAAGAAGACGAGAATGATGATCCCTACACCGAAGATCACCGGCGTGGCGACCTCGGTCACCGCATCGAAGATGACCCGTGCGCGGCTCTCGTCGGGTCGTTGCCCCAGCCGGGCGAAGGCGTTCTCGATCACCACGACAGATCCGTCCACCATGAGCCCGATGGCGATCGCCATACCGCCGAGCGACATCAGATTGGCCGATAGCCCGTAGCGGTTCATGACGATGAACGTCACGAGCGGGGTGAGTATCAGCGTGGCGACGACGATCAGGCTCGAGCGCAGATCGCCGAGGAACAGAAAGAGCACCACGCACACCAGCAAGACGCCTTCGAGCAATACCTTGGTGACGGTCCAGAGCGCCGAATCGACCAGCTCGCTGCGGTCGTAGTAGGGCACGATCTGCAGCCCGTCGGGCAGCATGCCGCGATCGTTGATCTCCTTGACGCGATCCTTGACGCGGGAGACCACGTCTTTCGCATTGCCCGCGCGGATCATCATGACCACGCCGCCCACTGATTCGGTGTAGCCATCCTTCACCATCGCGCCGTGCCGGACCTCTTCGCCGAAAGTCACTTGCGCCACGTTGCGGATGTAGACCGGCGTTCCGCTCACCTCCTTCAACACGATATTGCGGATGTCTTCGAGATCGCGCACCAGGCCGATGCCGCGTACCAGATACTGCTCGGCACGCTGGGGCAACACGCCGCCGCCCGCGTTGGCGTTGTTGCGGGCGAGGGCGTGCCATACGTCTTGGATGCCGATCTTGAAGTGGCGCAGGCGATCGGGATCGACCAGCACCTGGTACTGCTTAACGTAGCCGCCGGTCGAGTTGATCTCGGCGACGCCGGGGATCGATCGCAGCAGCGGACGCACCACCCAATCCTGGGTGATCCGGCGATCGATCAGCTCCTGCTTGGTGAGCGCGCGCTTGCCATCGTCGGGGCGCTCGAGCGTGTACTGATACACCTCGCCGAGTGCGGTCGATACCGTCCCGAGCACCGGCGTCACGCCGACCGGCATG
>CADECO010000845.1:0-1500 GCA_902825905.1 uncultured beta proteobacterium | reverse complement strand
GGTGCAGCTCGCCATCGACACCGAAAGCCTGCTCGAGCAGATCCGAAACCGCATCGAGGTGCGCGTGAAGGTCGGCGAGGCGCCCAAATTCGAGCTCACCCGCGCGGATGCCGAGCTGGCGCGGGCGCGCACCGTGAGTGCCGCGGCGCGGCTGCGTGTTGCGCAGGCCCTGGCGCAACTGCGCACGGCGATCGGCGCGCCGTTGCCCGAGCTGATCGACGTTGCCGACGTGAAGCCCGAAGACGGCGCTCTGCCGGGGCTGGCGATGCTCCGTTCCGAACTCGAAGCGCGTCACCCGACCCTCCTGCAAGCGCGTGCCAACGTCGCCCGCGCCGAGTCGCGCCTGGACAACGAGCGTGCACTGCGTACTCCGCAACCGACCTTGATCGCCGGGATCGATCGCCAGCCGGAGACCAATCAATGGCTGTTCGGCGTGGCGTTGCCGCTGCCCCTGTTCAACCAGCGCCAGGGCCAGATCGGCGAGGCCCGTGCCGCGATCGACGAGGCACGCGCCGCATTGGATGCGCGGCGCATCGAGCTGCAGGGTGCCCTCGAAGTCGCGGTGCGCCGTGCCGAGATTGCCCGCCAGCAGGTGGCCGCGTTCGACGGGGGGTTGGTGAAACAGGCCGAGACCGCTCTCCAGGTCGCCGACGCGGCGTACCGCCTTGGCGAACGTGGATTCATCGAGGTGCTCGACGCGCAACGAGTGCTGCGACAGGTGCGCAGCGATGCGCTTGCCGCACGGTACGAGCTGCAGGCAGCGCTGATCGAGATCGAGCGGTTGCGTGCCACGGACATCAAACAGGGAATGCCATGAACGGAGTGAAGAAATCGAGCGTGGTAGCGCTGATCGCGGTGCTGGCTTTGTCGCATGCGCTGCTTGCCGGCTGCAGCAAGGCGCCGGCAACGGCGGCGGCCCCATCCGAGCCCCGTGATCCGCTCACCGTAAGCGTCAATCCGGAGATCACCGCGAGCCTCACGCTCGGGGCGGTCGGAACGGCCGGCGTGAGAGAGACAATGCGGGTCACCGGACGGATCGAGGTCGACGAAACGCGCTTGGCACGCGTCGGGTCTTCCGTCACTGGCCGCGTGACCGATCTGGAGACGACGGTCGGTCAGGTGGTACGGCGCGGGCAGGTACTGGCAACCATCAACAGTACCGAGCTGTCCAACGCGCAGCTCTCCTTTCTGAAAGCCTATTCCCAGCGTTTGCTTGCCGAGCGCGCCGCCTCCCGCTCGCAGCAACTGCTCGATGCCGACGTGATCGGCACCGCCGAGCACCAGCGACGCCTTAGCGAGCTCACGCAGGCCAATGCCGAGCTGTCGGCCGCGAGCGGCCAGTTGAAAGTGCTCGGCATGTCGGAGCGCGCGGTCGCGAAGCTGAGCGAATCGCGCTCGGTGAATTCGGTCGCGCAGATCGTGTCCAGCATTACGGGCACGGTGATCGAACGCAAGGTCACGGAGGGTCAGGTCGTCCAGCCGGCCGACAGCGTCTTCCTG
>CADECO010000844.1:0-1501 GCA_902825905.1 uncultured beta proteobacterium | reverse complement strand
CTCGCTGACGCTGCCCGCCGGACAACTCGCGCGGCCTGCGTTGCAGATACGGCTCCAGCTCGACGCGTGCCGCAGCGCGCCGCACTCGCTGCTCGCGCTCACCGCCCGTAATGCCACGCAGCTTGAGCGGATAGGCGATGTTCTCGGCCACGGTCATGTGCGGATACAGGCCGTAGTTCTGGAACACCATGGCGATGTTGCGATTGCGCGCCGGCACATCGTTGACGCGACGCTCATCGATGTACACATCGCCCGAGCTCGCCTCCTCCAGCCCGGCGACGATGCGCATCGAAGTGGTCTTGCCACAACCCGACGGGCCGAGCAGCACCATGAATTCGCCCGCGCGCACCTCCAGATCGAGCGCTTCGAGCACGCGCGTGGCGCCGAACGACTTGGTCACGCCGGCGAGTCGGATCGTGGTCATTTGCTCACTCCGGCGAGCGACCCTTCCAGATACACCTTCTGGATGCGCATCGACAGCAACAGCATCGGCAGCATCAGCAGCGTGCCGCCCGCCGAGATCAGATGCCACAGCACGCCTTCCTCGCCGGCGAACATCGCCAGACCCACCGGCAGCGTCACCGCATCCTTCGACGACAGAATCAGCGCGAACAGAAAGTCGTTCCAGGTGAGGATGAAGCACAGCAGCGCCGCGGTGATGATTCCCGGGAGCGCGAGCGGCGCGACGATGTCGAAGATGATGCGAAGCTGGTTGGCGCCGTCCATGGCTGCGGCCTCCTCCACCTCGCGCGGGATCTGGTCGATGTAGCTCTTGAGCATCAGCACCGCGAACGGCGTCACCAGGGCCAACTCCACCAGCGCCAGCCCGATGCGCGTGTCGTACAGCCCCAAGTCGCGGAACAGGATGAAGTACGGCAGCACGATCACCACCGGCGGGATGAACTGCGAGAACACGATCGCCAGGATCAGCGAGCGCGCGCCGCGCAGCGCGAAGCGCGAGAACCCATACGCCGCCAGCACCGACACCGGAATCGCGATCAGCACCGCCAGCACCGACACGACCAGCGAATTGGCGAGCTTCGCGCCGATGCTGAACGGCGCAGCGAAGATCCGCGCGAAGTTGTCGAGCGTGGGCGCGAACAACCACTTCAGCGCGAACACATCGACCAGCGACTTGAATCCATTGGAGAGGATCCAGTAGATCGGCACCAGGATCACCGCACAGGCGAGCACGGTGGCCGCGGTCTCGAATCCTCGATGCGAGAGTGTCTTCATGCGGCGCCCGGGGTACGGTACGACAACCGGATGTACGTCCAGGCGAGCAGCGCCATCGGCACGACGAGCAGGAACGAAAGCGCGGCCGCGTAGCCGAGGTCGAAATACTTGAAGCCCTGGAAGTACACGTAGTGCGAAAGCACCTGCGTGGCGCTGCCCGGACCACCGCCGCTGATGGTGTAGATCAGATCGAACGCCTTGAGCGAGAAGATGCACTTGAGCACGGTGGCCACGGCGATCGTCGGTGCGAGATGCACCAGCGTGA
>CADECO010000843.1:0-1503 GCA_902825905.1 uncultured beta proteobacterium | reverse complement strand
CAACCTCCCAAATCCATGGATGTTGCATTGACCGTATGAATCCGCCTCGCACTTCGTCACCACCAGCGCAGGCTCAACGAGCCAGAATTGGTGTGGGAGAGGATGTCGGCCGGCAATACGCTTGATTGGTGACTGTGGACGTCGACTCCGACACGTTCTATGCGGTCGGTGGTCGGTTGTTCGAGTTGGCCGGCGAGGTCTATGACGCGTTCGCGGTCAACGTGGTGATCCAGGCCGGCTACAACCATGGCGTCGCCGAATACAACGCCACAACGGGCCAGCGGGGAGAGCCGCCGCCGCCTCCACCCGAACCAGCCGGCACCGCAGGTGTGCTGTCGGCGCCGCCGTCAGCAGGCGGCCCCGGCGAGGGTCTGTTCGACGACGCGCTGGGGTTGGTCGAGCAGGTCGGGGTTCCGGTGCCCGACGGGGACACCGTCAAGGTCGACACCGCCGCCCAGGCGTGGGACCGGCTGGCCACGGTGTATCAAACCGTCACCGTCGTCGAGGCGCTGGAGGTCAATGCCCGCGCGTTCAGCGACACGCAATCGCCCGAAGTCGAGTTCATCACCAGGGACCTGGGCGAGTTGCGCGAGTTGGCGCAGTCATGCACCGACTACCAAGCAGCACTCGATGATCTGCGCACCCAACTCGAAGACATCCCGACCGAGCTGGCGATCGAACTGGCCGTCACCGCCACCATCAGCAAGTTCGCACGAACAATCAGGTCGGCCATCAGCGCGTGGAAGATCTCCAAGCAGATCAGCCAAGGCGTCAAGAAAGCCCACGACATCGCCGGCGTCCGAAAGCGACTAGAACGCATCAAGAACCTTGCGCGCAAGAGCAAGCCGGAGGAACCCAAGTCGCTTCCCCGGCCCCGGGTAGCTATACCCGAAGGTGCACCGAAGACGATCACTGGCTACACAAGGCACGCGGAAGAACAGATCGCCGGGCGGGAGCGCGGCATTGGGGTAAGTCGCGAGGCGCTGGAGGATGTGTTCAAGATTCCGCTGCGAGACGTCGAAAGGGTCGTAGACCCGAAAGATCGAGGTTAGCTATCTTTTTACCGGTGAGAACGCGTAAGTCGCCGTCAATCCGGCAGGAGAAGTAGTTACTGGCTGGGGAACGAATAGCAGCGGCACGGGAGTAGCTGGTGGATAGCAACTTTGATTTTCTTCCCAGAGAGAACGTGCATTCCCTCAACGAAATATCGGCCCGCCGCAATCCTGCCCTCGCCGAACGAATACGGAAATCAGATTTGATGACCCGTGAGCGATGCTGATGAAGTTGTTTCCACACTGGGTAAGGAATTGATTTGGTAATCTTGATGATGACTGCGAGCCAACCGATTACGGGCGCACCGTGAGCCTTCTGCTTGATCAGGTAAACGCTGCTCGTATCCAAGCATGGCCCGATTAGGCGATCCAAACGTCTGATTCGTTTGTGGCGATGCTAGCCCGGATTTTTCGCGAAACTTGCGTTCGGCGGTGTGTAGATATGCGAAAG
>CADECO010000842.1:0-1504 GCA_902825905.1 uncultured beta proteobacterium | reverse complement strand
GGCGACATGATCGGACTCACCCGCGCGCTCGTGGCGGATCCCGACTGGGTGCGCAAGGCACGAGGCGGCGAGGCCGAACGCATTCGCCAGTGCATTTACTGCAACGTGTGCTGGCATACGATCACCAGTCCCAATGCGATCTTGTGCGTGCAGAACCCCGCTGCGGGGCGCGAGTTGGAGTTGCCGACGATCGAGCCCGCATCGGCCGCCAGGCGGGTGATCGTCATCGGCGGCGGGCCTGCGGGTATGGCGGCGGCAGAGGCGGCTGCGCGGCGCGGACATCACGTCACGCTCTACGAGCAGCGTGACCACCTGGGTGGGCAGCTCAACGTTGCTGCACAAGTGCCCGGCGACGAAGAGATCGCGCACGTCGTGCGTCACCTGCAAGGCGAACTCAGGCGGCTGGGAGTCGCGGTGCGATTGGGGCAAGCGGCCGGCGCCGACACGCTGGTGCAGAGCGATGCCGACGTCGTCATCGTCGCGACGGGCTCCGCGCCACCGTCGACCATCACGCTCGATAGCGTGAGCGTGCCGGTGTACTCGGCGATCGCCGTGATCGAGCAGCGCGATTCGGAATCGATTCGCAGCCTGCGACGCGTGATGCTGCTCGACCGCGACGGCTACTTCGCCACCTACGCACTCGCCGAGATGCTCGCGCAGCGCGGCGTGGTGGTGCAGCTCGTGAGCTTTCACACCACGGTCGGACATGATCTGCCGCTCACCAATCTCACCCAGATACTGGGTCGGCTCGATCGCCTCGGTGTGGAACTGTTCGCGACTCACGATCTGGTGCGGGCGAACGACCACGAGCTGGTGCTGCGTCACGTGTACTCGCAGCGCGAGAAGCGCTTGCCGGCAGTGGATGCGATCGTGGTGAGTGGTGCGCACCGCGCCAACGATGCGCTCGGCAATGCACTGAAGACCATGGGCCTGCGCGCACGCATCGAGATCATCGGCGATGCGCTCGCCCCGCGCGCCATCAAGGACGCCATCCACGAGGGCCATCGCGCCGGGCGTGCGGTGTGAAGACGAGGATGCGCCGCCGCTGTGCATCGGCGTGGTCCGTGGCCGCGCTGAGTTCGAATCTGGAAAGGGCTTGAGCATGCAAGACATCCTGCGCTGGCCGCAGCCGCGCATCGAGGCGCTGCAAGGCGAGCGCCTGCAGGCGATGCTCGCGCTGTGCGCACGCGGGCACGCGTTCTATCAGCGGCAGTGGCAGTCGGCGGGCATCGATGTCGCCTCGATCCGCACGTTGGACGATCTGCAACGGCTGCCGCTCACGCGCAAACAGGATCTGATGGGCGAGCCGGAAAGTTTCCGGCTGCGCATCGCCGAGTTGCCGCTGCACGAACGCGCGGTCTGGGAGATCGTCTACACCACCGGCAGCACCGGCGATCCGACCCCGATCTACAACACCACGCACGACTATCGGGCGTACCTGTTCCAGGCGCGACGTGTGGCGGAGATCTCCGATATCCGCGAAGCCGATGTGATCGCCAACCTG
>CADECO010000841.1:0-1506 GCA_902825905.1 uncultured beta proteobacterium | reverse complement strand
GGCGGCGAGCCGCCACCGACCTGACGCGGCGCCCGGCGCCCGGCCTCGGAAACTCCCGCGCATCGCGCTCGCCCGCTTGCGCGGCACCGACTTTGCAACTTCAGCGAGTACACATCATGGGACGCGTCATCAACTTCAGTGCCGGGCCGGCCGTGCTGCCCGAGCCCGTGCTGCGCCAGGCCGCCGAGGAGATGCTCGACTGGCACGGCAGCGGCATGTCGGTGATGGAGATGAGCCATCGCGGGCCGGAGTTCATCTCGATCGCCGAGCAGGCCGAAGCCGATCTGCGCGAGCTGATGGCGATTCCACAGCAGTACAAGGTGCTCTTCCTGCAAGGTGGAGCCACGCAGCAGTTCGGGATGATCCCGATGAATCTGCTGCGCGGCAAAGCGGTGGCCGACTACGTGCACACCGGTGAGTGGGCCAAGAAGGCGATCGCCGACGCCAAGCGGTTCTGCAAGGTGAACATTGCCGCGTCCAGCGAAGACCGCAAGTTCAGCTACGCACCGGAGCAGGCGAACTGGAAACTCAGCGCCGACGCCGCGTATGTGCACTACACCTCGAACGAGACGATCGGCGGCGTGGAATTCCATTGGGTGCCGCAGACCGGCGCGGTACCGCTGGTGGCGGACATGTCGTCGCACTTCCTGTCGCGGCCGGTGGATGTATCGAAGTTCGGGTTGATCTACGCTGGTGCGCAGAAGAACGTCGGTCCGGCCGGTCTGGTCATCGTGATCGTGCGCGAGGATCTGTTGGGGCACGCGGCGCCGGGCACGGCGTCGATGTTCGACTACAAGGTGCACGCCGATTCGCAGTCGATGTCGAACACGCCGCCCAGCTACGCGATCTACATCGCCGGCCTGGTCTTCAAGTGGCTCAAGGCGCAGGGCGGGCTGGCGGCGATCGAGGCGCGCAACATCGCCAAAGCGAAGCGCCTGTACGACTATCTCGACCAGTCGGCGTTCTTCCGCAACCCGGTGCGGGCGAGCGATCGCTCGCGCATGAACGTGCCGTTCACGCTTGCCGACGCGAAGCTCGACGACGAATTCCTCAAAGGCGCCGAGGCAAGCGGCATGGTGCAGCTCAAGGGCCACCGCTCGGTCGGCGGCATGCGCGCTTCGATCTACAACGCCATGCCCGAAGCCGGGGTGCAGCAGTTGGTGGACTACATGCGCGAGTTCGAAGCGAAGCGCGGGTGAGCCGATCATGACGACCAAACGATTCGATATCCAGGTCCTGAACAACATCGCCGCGGTCGGCCTGCAGCGTCTGGCGGCGGAGCGCTATCACGTCGCCAAGGACGCCAAGGCGCCCGACGCGATCCTGGTCCGTTCAGCCGACATGCATTCGCTCACCATCGCCGAATCGGTTCGCGCGATAGGACGCGCCGGCGCGGGCACCAACAACATCCCGGTGGCGGCGATGAGCAAGCGCGGCGTACCCGTGTTCAACGCGCCGGGCGCCAACGCCAACGCCGTGAAGGAGCTGGTGATCGCGGGTCTGCTG
>CADECO010000840.1:0-1508 GCA_902825905.1 uncultured beta proteobacterium | reverse complement strand
GCCCGCCAAGCTCCGCAATGCGCGTCTGGCACCATGCCAGATGGTCTTCTTCCTCGCTTGCCGAGCGTGCCAGGGCTGCTTGCACAGCAGGATCCTTCGTTGCGAGCGCCTGACCCTGATACAACGCCTGCGCGCACACCTCGCCGCAGTGGTTGATGCGCATCAGCGCCGCCGCGTGGCGTCGCTCGACATCACTGAGCTCCGGCTCGGGCGAATCGCCCGCCGGATTCGGGCGCGCCGCGTGCGCAACCCCGGCGATCGTCCGCAGCGCGCGGTCGAACCCGCTGATCAACGCATCGAGGCTCATCGGCCAGTTCCCTTGCGACGCAGGTTCATGGCGATCGAAATGCGCACCTTGCCCGACTTGTTGCCGAGCACTGCGTGCGGCAGCCACGACTCGAACATGAGCATCCGCCCCGCCTTGGGCGGATACGAATACTGCTGCATCGTCTGCGGCGTGTTCACGTAGGTGTTGGTGAACGCGCGATGAGCGCGTCGCGCGCCGATCGGATCTTGGATCACGAAGTCGCCGCAGTTCTCGGGCGCCTCCACGTAGTAGGAGCACGACAGCACGCTGCCTTCGTGCGCGTGCTGCATCTCCTGCATGCCCGGGCGGAAGATGTTGATCCACGAGCGCTCGATCTCGAGCGGGTAGTTGTGCACGCCGAACCAGCGCATGAACTCCTCGGCCGAGCCGATGACGTGGTGTTCGAGCTCATCGAGTTCGGCATCGCGCAAGAACGCGCGGTTCGAGAAGTACGACGTCTCCAACGCCTCGATCGGTGAAGGGGACACGTCACGCTTGAATGAAGCGCCCTCCAGGTATTTGTAGACCTTCTTGCGGATCGATTCGCGCACCGCATCGTCGGCGTCGATCACTGCAACGATCACCGGGAACAGGGCTTCGAGATTCACTTGGGTCGGCATGGCGGCACCGTTTGCATCGAGACACCGTGACAATACCGAAGCGGACGCCGCTCGTCATCGCCGACGCTGGAGGGAGCGGGATGCCGGGCGCGCATGGAATCAGCACGCCGCAGAGGACCAGCACGCAACCGCAGCCGGGCAATACGTGGTGCAGACCATCGCGCGGGGCGGCCATCAAAGAAAAACGGGCGCCGAAGCGCCCGTTTCACGTTCAGACTCGACTTGCGTCGATCAGAACTGGTGCCACACGCCCAGCCCGATGATCCGCGGGTCGGCGCCGTTGGCCATCGGGTTAGCCGAGGTGATCGAGCCGCCCTGATAGTCGACGTCCATGTTCTGCTTGTTCCTGACCGCGTTGTACGAGGCGTACACCGCCGTGCGCTTCGACAGGTTGTACCGTACGCCACCCATGTAGGCGTTCGCCTGGGTGTCGTCACAGCTCGTCGAGGTCGTGCAACCGCTCGCCTTGCCTACACGGCCGTACTGCGCGAACACCTGGACCGGGCCGAACGTGTGCTCCCAACCGAGGCCGAACATACGCTGACGCACGTCGCCGCCGCCAGTGAAGTTCGTGTCGTTAC
>CADECO010000839.1:0-1515 GCA_902825905.1 uncultured beta proteobacterium | reverse complement strand
GCCAGTGTCACGGCGCGGCAACGTTGGTCGCGTTGAATCGCATCCCAGCGAAACGGGAAACGACGACCTACGTGAACGCGCCGATCTCTCATTCGATTCTCGCTGCGAGCTACGACGACGAACCGACACCGGTCCAGCGCTATCGCACGATCTGGATTTCCGACGTGCACCTGGGCACGGTCGATTGCAAGTCGGAGTACCTGCTCGATTTCCTGCGTCACCACGAGTGCGAGACGCTCTATCTGGTGGGCGACATCGTCGACGGCTGGCAGCTGAAGAAGACCTGGTACTGGCCGCAATCGCACAACGACGTGGTGCAGAAGATCCTGCGCAAGGCGCGCAAGGGCACGCGCGTCATCTACATCCCGGGCAATCACGACGAGGTGCTGCGTCCGTTCCTGGGCATTGCGCTCGGCGGCATCTCGGTGCAGCACGAGGCGATCCATCAACTCGTCGACGGGCGCCGGTTGCTGGTGACCCATGGCGATCTGTTCGACGGCGTCGTGCAGCACGCGAAATGGATCGCGCGCCTGGGCGATGAGCTCTACATCCAGTGCCTGAAGCTCAATCGCTGGGTCAATCATGCGCGCGTGCGGCTGGGCGCGCCCTACTGGTCGGTGTCGCAGTATCTGAAGCACCGGGTCAAGAACGCGGTCGGTTACATCACCGACTTTCGCAAGGTGCTCGCGCAGGAAGCACAGCGCCGCGGTGTCGACGGCGTGGTGTGCGGGCACATCCACAAAGCGGAGGTGGAGGACGTGGACGGAATCCTGTATTGCAACTGCGGCGACTGGGTCGAGAGCCTGACCGCGCTCACCGAGGATCACAGCGGCGCGCTCAACGTCGTGCACTGGCATCAGCGCACGCCGATCAAGAGCGCCAAGCGTGCTCGCCGCAAACTCGCACTGCCGGTGGCGCCATGAGAATCCTGATCGTCTCGGACGCCTGGTCGCCCCAGGTGAATGGCGTGGTGCGTACGCTCACGACGACCAAGCGCGAACTCGAGCGCATGGGCCACACGGTCGGGGTGATCTCGCCGCTGGAGTTCCGCACCATCGCCTGTCCTACCTACCCCGAGATTCGACTGGCAGTCAACGCGGGCTCGAAAGTCGGTTATCGGATCGAGGCGTTCGCGCCCGATGCGCTGCATATCGCCACGGAGGGGCCGCTCGGCTTCGCCGCCCGCCGCTACGCGCTGCGCGCCGGTCTGGCGTTCACGACGTCGTTCCACACCAAGTTTCCCGAATACGTGGAGGCGCGCTGCGGCTTGCCGGCGCGCTTCACCTACAAAGCGATGCGTTGGTTCCACAGACCGGCGCGTTCGATCATGGCGGCAACGCCCGCGATCAAGCGCGAGCTTGAAAGCCACGGCTTCGAGCGCGTGAAGTTGTGGGGGCGCGGCGTCGACATGGACGTGTTCAAGCCCGGCGAACGCTCGTTCCTGCGTGCGGCGCGCCCCTTGTTCATGTACGTCGGACGCGTCGCCGTGGAGAAAAACATCGAGGCGTTCCTCGA
>CADECO010000838.1:0-1518 GCA_902825905.1 uncultured beta proteobacterium | reverse complement strand
CGGCATCAGCCCCTTCGACTTCGGCCAATGGCACGACGCCACCGAACATCTCGTCAGCGCCGAGCGCACTGCCAAGCAGCAGGCGATCGAGCCCGGCCTCCCAGGTTGCCGCGCGCTCTGGCGGCAGCTCCAGCTGCGAGCGATGCGCTTCGTCACGCGCCCAGCGAATGCCGAGCTTGTCGACCCAGTCGCGCAACTGGCGCAACCCGCTCGGCTCGATGCGAAAGCGGCGCGCGATCGCGTCGATCTCGAGCAAATCGAGCACTGGACTGGCTTCAAGTCTGCCCTTGGCAACGTCGAGCAATGCGTTGAACGACTGCACGATCGGCACGCTTGCAAGCGGCGCGCGATCGCGAATCGCGACTGGAATGCGCGTGGGTCCGGTCACTGCACCGAACACAGCATCGATCGCGCCGCCGTAGTGATCGATGTCGGGCGTGAGGATGAGGATGTCTTCGCAGCGCAGGGTCGGATCAGCCTCGAACCGGCTCAGCAGGTAATCGTGCAGCACTTCGGCTTCGCGCACCGCACTGTGGCAGTTGGCGATGCGGATCGAAGCGTCGTCGACCGACAGCGCGCGTTTCTCGGTGGGCTCGACCAGATCAAGGATGTCGCGCTGAATAGCCGCGAGCAGCGATGGCCGCGTCGGCTCGACGAACAACTGCTCTCCGGGCGCATCAAGCTTCACGAGCTCGTCGAAGTACGCGCGTCCTTGTTGCGCGAGTGATGCGAACAGCCGGTTGCCGCTTTCGAGGTATACCGCAAGACGTTCACCTGCGAGCGCAGCCCGCTCCACGCGCCGATGCCGGTCGATCTGCCCCCAGTACTCGCGGCACGGGTTGGGCACGTAGACGGTGACCTCGACGTGCCGGCCGAGCTGCGCGAAGAAGTCGAGGTAGAGCTGCGGCAACGCGCCGACGCCGAACACCGACACGCGGCCGGGCAGACAGCTCTGCGCGACGATGTCGCCATCGAGCGCGCGAAAGAAGCGCTCACGCGGATGAACGTGCGGCAGGTTCGGCGATTCGCGCGCGATCGACCGCAGCAACCCCGCCTGCCATGCCTGGTACGCGGCGAACGGCTCCAACTCGGCGACACGTTTGCCGTCGATCCACGCTTCGATCCAACCTGGCCGCTCGATCGCATAGCGGTCGATGAGTGCGGCGAGTTCGCGGGCGAGATCGAGGCGCCGCGCCGCACCGCCCTCGCCCAGATAACGCCGGACCGGTGCATACGCCGGTGTGCTCGGCAGCTGACCAAGCAGACGCGCGATGCGCCACTGCAACACTTCGGGGGCGAGCGGCGAACGCTCCGGCACGTCGGCCAACACGCTGCGGATCAGTGTCCACGAGTAGCTTGCCGGCAACACGAAGCGGGTGTTGGCGACGATACCGATGCGCTCGGTGAGTGCAGTAGTGAGCCAGCGCGCAAGCCCGGTCGCCGGCACGACGATGATCTCGGGGGTCATCGGCGCGAGCGGCGCAGTCGTGATCGTGTGCGCCAGTGCGTCGGCGAGTC
>CADECO010000837.1:0-1519 GCA_902825905.1 uncultured beta proteobacterium | reverse complement strand
ATCTCGACATATCGATAGTGCTGAAGAGCGTCGTACAGGGCCCAAAGCGCGATACAAAAGAACACGACGCCGAGCCACGGGGCAAGTCGGCCGAACAGTTTGCGAGCGGTGTCCCACCAACGCTCGCCGGCGTGGGCATCCAAGGCGCGTTGCGAATCGGGCTCGGTCACCGTGGCGAGTTAGGGCGCTCGACGTGCGCCGACGGACGGCAGTGTAGTCCTCGAGCGCGTCTATTCGATCTTCCAGTAGCGCTCCATCGCCAGATAGGTGTACGACGCGGACCAGCCGATCAGAAGCAGGCCGTTCAGCGTTTCAACACCGGCCAGCATGCGAATCGCGCCGGTCGGGAAGATGTCTCCGTAGCCTAGCGAGGTGTAGGTCTCGGCCGAAAAGTACAGAGCGCGAACCAGTGAAAGCTCCATGGGTTCGCCAAGGCCGCCGAGCTTGACCTTTGCGATCAGCCACAAGAAGGCAAGGCCATACAACAGTATCTCCGATGCGTGAGCAACGAAGGCTACCAGGATGACGATAACCAACTTGAAGCGCGCCGATACCTCCACGCGCCCCAGCGCAGCGCTCAGGCCGCGCAGCGCCTCGTAGTGGATGACGGTCGTTGCGACAACCAGCACCAGGCAGGCCAGGGCAACGATCAGCATGCGTATTCGTCAGTGCGGTAAGCACAGCCAACACGACATGCTGTCGCGCCACTCGAATCAGGGGAGGCGACTGCGGAAATCACGCGGCGAATCTTTCTTCGTGAAGTGCCACGATCCATCGCGGCGGTTCGCCAGAAAAGTCCCACCCGTCACGAACCTCGCATGACGTGCGTCACTGCACGCAGCGTGTCGAAACAACCTAGGAAGGCTTACGCCCGACAACCCGGCGAGATCACGCCGGGATGGGGCTAACGCCAACCGTGATGCCAGCCGCGATCGGCGTGGTACCAACCCCATCCGTAGCGCGGATGGTGCCGATGGTGGTATCCGGGGCCAGGTGCCGGATAGGCCGGTGCGACGTACACCACGCCTGGAGGCACCACTACACCGACCGGTGCAACGACGCGCACGGGCGCTGGCGCCACAACGCAACCACCGATTGAAAAAGCAACGAGTGCAATCGCCAGTGACTTCATGAAAGATTCCCTCACGAACTGAAAGCCGATCCTCCCGGCTAATGTAGCGTCCGAGGATGTTCGCGAACGGGCGCGCATCAATAGCAAGAGTAAGTATTCGTTTCGGGCCCAAGCGATCGAGAGCTATTGATACGGTTATGAGCATTGGTGCCCGCTGGTGCGCGGTGGCACGGCGCCTGACTGCAATGCAAGGCAGCCCCCCGGTTGCGCACGCGCCGCCCTGGCGCTGTCGCAGATTTCCTTGCAGCCGATGTTTCCGCCAGGCTCGGATGTGTCCGTCGCACTGGTCGTCACGCGTTCTTGGTCTGCGTCGGGCCGGCGATCGCCTAGGGATCCTCCCCTAGAGCGAACCGGCATCGTCGACGCGCGGAATGATCGTCCGTGCGG
>CADECO010000836.1:0-1524 GCA_902825905.1 uncultured beta proteobacterium | reverse complement strand
CGCTGATGACCTGGAAGTACATCGAATACAGCATCGAGATGACCCAGGCCAACGAGGCCACCGTGGTGCTGCGCTGGTTGACAGGCCCGTGGTGGTGGGTGGTGACGGTAATGATCGGCGTGACCACGATCGTCGCTCTTGTCGTGCTGGCACGCGACATTGCCGGCCGTTCCGGCACGACACCCGAGACGCACTGAGACGATGGACCCGGTCACGATCTGCGTCCTGGGCCTGATCGGCATGTTCGTGCTGATCGTCGCGCACGTGCCGCTTGGCATCGCGATGGGCATCGCCGGCGTGATCGGGTTCGGCGTGCTCTCGGGCTTCATGCCCGCGTTGTCGCTGCTGGCCACCGAAACGTCGAGCGCGTTCTCCAGCCTCGATCTGGCGACGATCCCGCTGTTCATCATGATGGGCGGGTTCGCCAGCGCAGCAGGCCTGTCCGAGGATTTGTACCGAGTCGCCTACGCATTGGTGGGGCATCGCCGCGGCGGACTGGCGATGGCCACCATCGGCGGCTGCGCCGGATTCGGCGCGGTGTGCGGCTCGTCGATCGCCACCACCGCCACGTTCGGCAAGGTGGCGCTGCCGGCCATGCTCGCGCGCCGCTACGCACCGGGGTACGCCACCGGCACGGTGGCTGCGGGCGGCACGCTCGGTATTCTGGTGCCGCCCTCGGTGATCATGGTGATCTACGCGGTGCTCGCCGAGCAGCTCATCCTCACGTTGTACGCAGCGGCGATCGTGCCCGCGATCCTCGCGATCGTGTTGCACTGGACCTCGATCAGCATCTACGCGCGCATGCGCCCGGATGCCGCGCCGGCCGGCACGCGCATGCCGTGGTCGGAACGCTGGCGCGAGATCCGCCGCGGCTGGGCCGCGCTCCTGCTTATCCTGATCGTGCTGGGCGGCATCACGTTCGGCGTGTTCACCGCCACGGAAGGCGCAGCAGTCGGCGCGGCGCTGGCGTTCATCTTCGCGCTGGCGCGCCGCTCGCTCAAAGGCGACGGGTTCTGGAACACGCTCAACGACGTGGCGAGCACCAGCGGCATGATCTACGTGATCATCATCGGCGCCTCGATCTTCAGCTACTTCGTCGCGGTGTCGCACGCCCCCGATGCGCTGATCAAGAGCATCGCCGAGTCGGGCCTGTCGATGCCGGTGGTGATGGTGCTGCTGATGATCATGTATCTCGTGCTTGGTGCGGTGTTCGACGAGGTCGCGGCGATGGTGATCACGCTGCCGTTCGTGCTGCCGCTCATCAAGGCCTGGGGGCTTGATCCGGTGTGGTGGGGCATCATCAACGTGGTGCTGATCGAACTGGGCATGCTCATTCCGCCGATCGGCATGAACGTGTTCGTAATCCACGGACTCGCACCAACGGTGCCGCTGGCGGCGATCTATCGCGGGGTCGCACCGTACATCGTCGCGAACTTCGTGCGCCTCGCGCTGCTGCTGTCGATTCCGGCGCTCAGCCTGTGGCTGCCGGCGGCAGTGAAGGGCTGAACGCCCCGATCTTCTCGC
>CADECO010000835.1:0-1525 GCA_902825905.1 uncultured beta proteobacterium | reverse complement strand
CGCAAGGCGGCGATCGTGCGCCCGCAGAAGAATCCGATCGAGTGGCGCGCCAATCTCACCCAGATCAAGAATCCCGACGGTTCGGCGGTGAGCGGGCTTGATGCCGATCAGCTCAGCTTCGGCGAGATCGAGGGCCGGCGCCAGTGCTGGGATGTATTCGAATTCATCCGCGAAGTAACGCCGGGGTTCGAGAACGCCTACATCGTCGAGATCGCCCCGCAGATCGGCATTCGCGAGACACGGCGCATCCGCGGTGAATATCAGCTCACGGTCGACAACATCCTTGGTTGCGCGGATTTCGCCGACACGATCGGCGTGAACGGCTGGCCGGTCGAGGCGCACGTGGCCGGCGACGTGATGTTCCGCTTCCACCCGAAGGAGTCGCGCGGCTTCAACCAGTTGCCCTACCGGATGATCGTGCCGGCGCGCGTCGACAACTTGTTCGTGGTGGGCCGCTGCGCGTCGATGACGCACGAGGGACAGTCCTCCGCACGCGTCTCAGGACCGTGCTACGCGATGGGTCAGGCGGCGGGCGCCGCCGCCGACCTCGCCCTGCGCGCCGGCGTCACCCCTCGCGCGCTCGACGTGCAAGCGCTGCAACGGCGGCTGGAGGCCGACGGCGTCTATCTCGGCCGCAGCTGGTAACCCGCCGCGCGAGTCGAGCACCGCCGTGCGCCACGACGATCACCGCAGAAATTCGGTCTGCCACGCACGGTACTGATCGGCTCGCCACAGCGCGTCCATCTCCTGCGCCGACAAGGCCTTGTCGCGCAGTTCTGCAGGCGAGCCGCCGTTGAACAGATGGCGGTACGTGTCTTGCAGCGTCTTGGCCACCGTCGCGATCGGCACGTGCCCCTGCAGCAGGATGCGCGCGCCGCGGGCCGCGAGTTCGTCGCGCTTCAATCCCGGCGCAGCGGTGCCGACGATGATCGGCAGGCCGGCGGCACGATGGATCGCTTCGATCTGATCGAGCGTCTCCAGCCCGACGATGAAGATCACGTCGACGCCGGCGTCTGCATACGCCTTGGCGCGTGCCACGGCACCCGCGGTGCCCTCGACCTTCAGCGCCGCGGTGCGCCCGGCGATGATCAGCGCCGGATCCGTGCGTGCGCGAATCGCTGCTTTCATCTTGCCCACGGCTTCGGCCAGTGGAATCAACTCATCGGTGCCTTCAGCCTGACCGAACCGCATCGGCAGCGCGGTGTCCTCGATGCTCGCCGCCGAGATGCCGGCGTGCTCGGTCTCTTCAATGGTGCGCATCACGTTGAGCGCGTTGCCGTAGCCGTGATCGGCATCGACGATCAGGCTGAGCGGCGCGGCGCGCTGGATATGCCGGATCTGCCGCGCCAGCTCGCTCAGCGTGATCACGATCAGATCGGGCGCGCCGAGTGTGGTCTGCGAGGCCACCGAGCCGGCGAGCATACCGATCTCGAAGCCGACGCTTGCCGCCATCCGAGCCGAGAGCGCATCGTAGACGCTGGCTGGAGTAAGGCAGCGCGTCCCAGCGAAGTGGGCACGCAATCGG
>CADECO010000834.1:0-1529 GCA_902825905.1 uncultured beta proteobacterium | reverse complement strand
TCGCCATCTTCCGACCGGTGGCCGGCACCAAGGAGTGGACCGCGAAGTGGGACATTGTGATCGAACGCAGCGCGTAGTTAGCGCCGCTGACGGCGCTACGGAGGACCTCGTAAATGGTCAGAAGTTGGCGCGTCCCGGCGTGGCGCAAGTTCGACCGATCGCGTCGAGTCGCGTGACGGAATTGGCGGCCGGGTCACGCAATAGTGATCGCTGACCAATCCGTCCATGACTCACCATTTCCTGCTTGCGACGCGATTCACAAAGAAGACGCAATCTGTTTGAGATGTACAGTGCGCCGGGCTAGGGTTGCGGCGGGTGCAGCGCGATGGCTGCCTCAACCCTCTCGGAGAAAACTAGATGATGTCAAAGCCCCTGAAAGCGCTCATAAGCGCGGGCAGCCTCATGCTCGCGATGTCGGGGTCGGTGTATGCCGATTCGATAGTCGTCAATACCAGTCTCGCAAACGGAACCGCTGCTGGCAGTGACTGCACCACAGGCGGGCTCGTCACGACGACGAATGCCACCGTGGCATGTTCGGCGAATCTGCTCGTGTGGAGCGGCAACTACAGCGGGCGTGGTGCCTTTTACGTGAGCGATCCCACTGGAAATGGCGTGGGGACGTTCACTTTGACACCGAACGCTGGCTACACGCTCAGGCTCGATGACTTTTTCGTCGGCGGCTTCCCAAATACCAATCGGGTTGTTCAGTACTCGGTCGACAACCTCGACACGCTCGGCGTCGACATTCCATTTACGGGTGTCTTGGCCCACGGAACTTTCGGTGCAACACTGTTTCCGCTGCTCGGACCGTCATCGAGCGGGTATACCTTGTCATTCCGGCGCGATTCGTGGAATGGCGGCATCAACGACATTCACTTCACCGTGGCCCCCGTTCCCGAGCCCAGCACCTACGCGCTGCTGGCGAGCGGTCTGCTCATGATGGGCTATATGATGCGCCGTCGCCGCCAGCGCTAGATCCCCGCGCATTGAGCGACCAACGGCAGCCTGCGGGCTGCCGTTTTCATTTCTGGGCGCCCGGGCGAACGGGCGCGTCGAGCGGAAGGCGGGGCCTGGCGAGCGCGGCATTGCGCATGACCGTATGGCACGCCAAGATGCAGGCTATCCATCTTCGTCTCGATAACACACCCTTGCCATGCGATTGTCAGCCCACGAAAGCGCGCTGCTCGACGGCGCGCACGGCGAGCCCAAACGTATCGCCATGGACGGGCTGGTGAAGCTCGGCCGCGCGTTCGACGCCCCCGACATGGTCGAGATCGGTTATGCGCATGTGCATGCCGGCATGGCGCTGTATCTGCACGACGTCGAACTGGTGGAAGACTTCGCGGCACTCGGTGCGCAGGTCGCCGTGCCAACGTCGGTCAACATGGCCAACGCCGACACCGAGCATTGGTCGCAGACCGGTGCGCCCGAGTCGCTCGCGCGTCTGCAGCAGCGCGTGAAGTCGGCACACGCCAGCATGGGCGCCAGTTGCACGCTCACCTGCACGCCGTACTGGGCCGGCCACTGGC
>CADECO010000833.1:0-1531 GCA_902825905.1 uncultured beta proteobacterium | reverse complement strand
CCATCGAGTGAGTCGCCTGCGAGGAGGTCCACACCGTGAGCTTGCCGTCCTTGAAGTCGGCAACCGCGCATGACGGGCCGATGGTGGCGTGGGTCTGCACCGCGAAATCGTAGGACGCCTTGACACGCTTGACGGCGACCTGCAGTGCGGCGGTGGCATCGCCGGCGGTTTGGGTAACTTCCTCCTTGGCGATCGGGCGCTGGCGCCAGTGCTCGAATACGCGCGCCTGCTCAGGCAGCCCGACGCCGACGCCCCAGTTCACCTTCAACGCGCGCGCCGCCTTGACCGCGCCCCATTCCGAGCGCGCGACGACCGCGATGAAATCGCCTTTGCGCACGGTCTGCACGAAGCCGCCCACCTTGCGCGCGCCGGCGTCGTCGAACGACAGCAGCTTGGCGCCGAGATCGTCGGGCCGCACCACGCGGGCGTGCAGCATGCCGGGCACACGCACGTCGTGCACGTAGGTGAACTCACCGGTGATCTTCGCCGGGATGTCCACCCGCGGGATCGACTTGCCGATCACCTTGTATTGCGGTGCCTTCTTCAGCTCGATTTTCGGATCGACCTTGACCTCCAGGCCATTCCCCAACAGCTCGCTGTAGCGGACAGCGCGCGTGGGGTTGGTCTTCACGCGCACCACACCGTCCTCGACGATCAGCTCGCTGGTCGGCGCGTCCAAGCGCTTCGCGGCGCGTTCCACCAGTGCGCGGCGGGCGCTGGCGGCAGCGCGGCGCAGTTCGGAACCGCCTTGGAAGATGGTGAGGTTGGCGGCCGTGAGCCACTGGTCGGGCGTGGTCGCGGTATCGCCCATGACCATCTCGACGCTGTCGAAGGAAACGTCCAGTTCCTCGGCGGCCAGCTGGGCCAGCGCGGTCCGCGCGCCGGTGCCCAGATCGACCTTGCCCGAGAAGATGGTCACGCGATTGTCGGCCGAGATGGTGAGCCAGGAGTCCACCGCGTCCTTGGCGACTGACTTCGGCGGACGCAGCGCGGAGGTGGCACTGGCCGCACCCGTGCCGAATATGGAGAAGCCGATGGTGAGAGCGCCACTTGCCTTGAGGAAGGCGCGGCGATCGATCGGAGATGCCGAGTTTCTTTGCATGGTCGCCTCCGTCTCAGGCCGTGGCCGCGCGCTTGACTGCAGCGACGATGCGTTGATGGGTACCGCAGCGGCACAGATTGCCTGCCAGCGCGCCGCGAATGTCGGCTTCGCTCGGGTTGCGGTTCTTCGCGAGCAGCGCGGCAGAGGTCATGATCATGCCGTTGACGCAGTATCCGCATTGCGCCGCCTGCTCGGTGATGAATGCCTGCTGCAGCCGGCTCGGTTTGGCCACGCTGCCCAGGCCTTCGAGTGTGGTGACATCGCCCTTGACGGTATTGACCGGCAGCATGCACGAACGCACCGCTTCGCCGTTGACGTGCACGGTGCAGGCGCCGCACTGGCCCAGTCCGCAGCCGAACTTGGGGCCGTGCAAACCGAGGTTGTCGCGCAGGACGTAGAGCAGCGGGGTGTCGGCGTCGGCATCGAAGG
>CADECO010000832.1:0-1534 GCA_902825905.1 uncultured beta proteobacterium | reverse complement strand
GAAGCTGCCGTGTATTCGGACCTGCCAATCTCTTCGCGGAGTAGATCTTGATCAGCCTTTCACGAGCATCCTGGGCGCCGCGCCTTGCACTGGCAGCGCTCGCGCTGGCGATGGCCGCCTGCGATCAAATGCCCCAGCGCATGGACCCACCCGCGCAGACGCCCGCGCCACCGGCGAAGCCACAAGTGGCAACCCCTCGACCAACACCAGCGCCGCCGCCCGCGGCGAGCGTACGTACGCTCGATGAGTACAAGCGCGTGGTCGCCACCCGCGTCAACGATGCCAATAGTGAGCGCATCCATCGTGGACAGTTGCAAGCGCTATTGCGTGCGGTCGTCGTGCTCGAATTCAGAGTCGATCGCAACGGCGGCATTCAGAGCGTGCGCACGTTGCGCGCACCGGAGCGCGAGGCCGAAACCATCGCAGCGGCAAGCCTGCGCCGCGCCGGGCCGTTTCCCGCGCCGCCCGCACACCTCCTGCAAAGCGGTGTGGCACAGATCACCGAGACCTGGCTGTTCCAGGATAGCGGACACTTCCAGCTGCGCACGCTCGCTGAAGGGCAACTCGGCGCGCGCTGACGCTTGAGCCGTGGCGGCTACCGGGCGCCAATCACGGTCCGCATCATTCGCAGCGGCTCATCGGGCACCCGATTGCCGCGCCAGGCGACGTGCTGGTCGGGTCGCACCAGCACCAGATCAGCGCCATAAAGGTCGCGCGCCTCGGCGTTCGACACCTCGAGCACCGCGAGCGGGACACCGATGGCACGTGCCGCCGCTTCGATTCCGCTGGTGTCGGCCTCTCCGGCCAGACGCACGAGCGTGAAGTCGCGGCCGAACCGGTCGAAGATCGAAACGTCCGGTTCGAGCCACACGTGCGGTGAGCGCGCTCCAGCCACCGCGCTCGGCTCATAGCGATTCCACTCATCGCGCGGCGGTGGCGAACCATCGCTCGCGACGATCGGCGATCCTGCGTAGAACATGCCGAAGTGGATGCCCGGAATGTCGAATTCGACGTTGCAGTGGTGACGCAACTGAGCACCGAGGGCTGCACGCGCAGCGGCACCCTGCTCGGACTCATCCTCCAGTTCCGGCGACACCGGCATGCGCCCGATCGAATCGGCCATCGCGCGTGCGAAGTTGGTATTGCGCACCGCGATCGGCCGGCGCTCGTGCTCATAGGTCGAGAGGAGCTGTGCGCCGCCCCAACCCTGGCACACCGCCGCGAGCTTCCAGCCGAGATTCGCCGCATCATCGACCGTGGTGTTGTAGCCCTGACCGCCGGTGGGCGTGAACAGATGCGCCGCATCGCCCACCAGGAACACGCGCCGGTGCGGATCGCTGTAGCGCTCGGCCACCAGCGTAAAGCCCGCGGTCCAAGGTTCGGTGCTGATCAGCTCGATCGGAAATTCGCAGCCTGCCGCCTGCATCAACGAATCACGACCGAACGACTCGGTGGGCTCCACGCCGCGCGGCAGTTGCGTGGCGGCGACGAACAGGCCGTTGCCGTCGATCGCGCACACCAGCCCGCGCCGTTC
>CADECO010000831.1:0-1538 GCA_902825905.1 uncultured beta proteobacterium | reverse complement strand
TACGATCAGCGCACCCGCGTCGCAGCGTATCGGGAGTCGCTCGCACTGGCAGGCGTGATGGTCGCGGCCGTCCTGCCCGAGGCATTCGGCGGAATCGGACCTCGCGGTCTCGCCGCCTTCGCGTGGGTGTTCGGCGCGCTCGTCCTGCTGGCCGCGTTCGTGACTGTGCAGTTCGGCCCGCGCGTCCGCCTGCCGCGATTGCAACAGCCCGTGCCGTTGCGCTCGGCATTGCGGCACGCGCTCGCCAACCGTCCGTTTCGCTGGCTGCTCGGCGTATTCGTGTTCTCGGGCATTGCCGCCGCGATTCCTTCCACGCTGTTCCTGTTTTTCGTGGCCGACGTTCTGCAAGCGCCGTCGCTGGCTGGCGTGTTCCTGCTTCTCTACTTCGGCAGCGGCGCGCTGGGGATGGCGCTGTGGGTGCGACTGTCGCAGCGATACGGCAAGCGCAAGGCATGGCTTGTCGGCATGGTTTGCGCCGTTATTGCGTTCGTGTGGGCGTATGCGCTCGGACCTGGCGACGTGGTCGGCTACGGTCTCGTATGCGTCATGTCGGGAATCGCCCTCGGTGCCGACCTGTCGCTGCCGGCATCGATGCTGGCCGACGTGATCGATCGCGATCCGCGCGGGCGCGGCCGGTCCGAAGGCAGCTACTTCGGGCTGTGGACTTTCGTCACGAAAGCGAACCTGGCGCTGGCCGCCGGCATCGCCTTGCCGCTGGTGACGGCCCTGGGCTACGTGCCCGGAACGGCCTCTGATACGGCGGCCCTCGCGATCGTCTATTGCCTGGTGCCGTGCGTGCTCAAGCTCGTTGCCGCCGCTTTGCTCGGGCTGTCGCCGCTCGCGTCCGCGCATCGCGGCGTCCGTGCCGATTCTTTCCATGTCTCTGGGAGTCCGTCGCCATGAAGTTGCGCTGGTTGTATTGCCTGTTGCCTGCTTTGCTCGTCACCGGATGTGCCTCCACCTCACCCGATGCCTACGTCGGCGAAAAGCCCGAACTCGCGCTGGAGCGGTACTTCAATGGCACCGTCGATGGCTGGGGCATGGTGCAGGATCGATCCGGCAAGGTGCTCCGACGCTTCGTAGTACGAATCGATGCGAGCTGGCAGGGTAACACCGGCACGCTCGACGAATCGTTCGACTGGTCCGACGGCAAGAAGGAGCGCCGCGTCTGGACGATCGAGAAGGCGGCCGATCGCCGTTACGTCGGACGTGCTGCCGACGTGGTCGGCACCGCGCAAGGTGTCGCCGCCGGCAACGCCCTGCAGTGGCAGTACGTACTGCGGCTGCCGGCCGATCAAGGCGGCTATCAGGTCGACCTCGACGACTGGATGTATCTGATCGACGAGGACACCATGCTCAATCGATCGGTGATCACCAAGTTCGGCATCCGCTTCGCCGACATCACCATCTCGTTCCGCAAGCGCAAGGGGTGATCGTGCCGCGACCCCTCACGGATTGGCGCGCTCGACGGGTGTGGATCATCGGTGCCTCCAGCGGCATCGGCGCAGCACTCGCCTCTTCGCTGCTGGCGCGCGGGG
>CADECO010000830.1:0-1546 GCA_902825905.1 uncultured beta proteobacterium | reverse complement strand
GATTGCGGGGCGCGAACCGGCGCGCGACCTGGTGGAGTGGCATTATGCGCGGGCCAAACGCTCCGGCGTTTATAAGGGCTGCGCGATGCACGACGATTTCCGCGACGTGCTCCGGCGCTCCGATATCGACGCCGTGCTGATTGCGCTGCCCGATCACTGGCACGCGATTTCGGTGATTCAGGCGGCCAAAGCGGGCAAGGACATCTATGGAGAGAAGCCGCTCTCGTTGACCATCGCCGAGGGCCGGGCGATGGCGAATGCCGTGCGCGACCACAGCCGCGTGTTTCAGTGCGGCAGCCAGCAGCGGTCCGACGTGCGGTTTCGCAAGGCCTGCGAGATCGTGCGGAATGGCGCGATCGGCAAGCTGCACACGGTGCTGTGCGGATTGCCGGGCGGCACGCCGGATTTCGGGCGCACGGGCGACCGGCAGGATCCCGAGCCCGTACCGGCAGGCTTCAACTACGACATGTGGCTCGGGCCTGCTCCGGATGCTCCTTATGCGCCCGGGCGATGCCACGTGAATTTCCGCTGGATCCTCGACTACTCCGGCGGCCAGATCACCGATTGGGGCGGCCATCATCCCGACATCGCGCAATGGGGCATGGGCACCGAGTTGACCGGCCCGGTGGCCATTCGCAACGGACAAGCAACGTGGGCCAAAGAGAGGCTTTGGAACACGGCGACCGACTTTCATTTCGAGGCGATGTATGAAAGCGGCGTCAAGATGATTTACTCGAGCCGCGTGCGGGGCGGCGTCACGTTCCAGGGCTCGGATGGCTGGGTGTGGGTGAACCGCGGGGCGATCGAGGCAAGTCCGATCTCGTTGCTGGACTACGAGCCGGGCGAGAAGGAAGTGCGGCTTTACCGGAGCACGAATCACGTGGGGAATTTCATCGACTGCGTGCTGTCGCGCAAGGAAACGGTGGCGCCGATCGAGCAGGCGCACCGGTCCATCACGATTGCGCACCTTGGCAACATCAGTTTGCGGCTCGGGCGCGACGTCAAATGGGATCCGAAGGCGGAGCGCTTCATCGGGGACGAACAGGCGAACACGATGCTGTCGCGGCCGATGCGGAAGCCCTGGAGTCTGTAGGCGGCAGATGCTCCCGGGGGAGAACAATTCAGGTATGATCTAGCCTATGAAATCTCTCCTTCTGACCTTGTCCGTCTTCGGACTTTTCCTCGCAAACGGAATGGCGCAATCGGCCGACGAAACCGCGGTGCGCAATGCACACGACGCGTTCAACGCAGCGGCCAAGGCAGGCGATGGCGCGGCGCTCGACAAGCTCCTGGCCGACGGCCTGCAGTACAGCCACTCGAACGGGAAGGTGGAAACCAAGGCGGAATGCATCGCGGCGCTCGTCAAGTCGAAGGTCAATTTCGAGATCGTCTCGCAGACGATTCACGTGTACGGAAAGACGGCGACGACTCGGGCAAAGCTCACCGCGCATACGCCCACAGGCGCCATTCCGCTGACCATGCTGCAGGTTTGGGTGAAGAACGCCAAGAAGTGGCAAATGGTGGAACGCCACACGACCCGCGTTCC
>CADECO010000829.1:0-1549 GCA_902825905.1 uncultured beta proteobacterium | reverse complement strand
AACGTGCTGATCACCGGCAACGATGCCGCCACCGCGATCATGCAACCTGACGGTGCGCTCGTTTCGGTCGGGCCGTACATCGTCACTCAAGGCAACGTGCTGCCGCTGATCGTGCAGAGCACGCAGCGGCTGGTCGATCCGAGCGTAGGCATTCGCGACGGCGACATCTTCATCTGCAACGATCCGTACCTCGGTGCCATCCACCATCCGGACTTCGCCACGGTGACGCCGATCTTTCATGACGGGGAGATCGTCGCGTGGCTGGGCGCTTCGGGCCACCAGCTCGACACCGGCGGCATGGACCCGGGCGGGTTCTCGATCAAAGCGGTCGACACGCATCAGGAAGGGCTGCGCATGCCGCCGGTGAAGTTGGCCGACGGCGGTGAGGTGCGCGAAGACGTGCTGGCGTGGATCCTCAATCAGGTGCGCGACCCGCTGGTGGGGCTCGATGTCCGCGGACAAATCGCCGCGCTCAACACCGGGCGGCGGCGCATGCTCGAACTCATCGCTACCTGGGGCATCGATGCGATCAAGGCGGTCATGGATGGCTCGATCGCATTCGCGCGCGAGAAACTCGGCGAGCGGCTGCGTGCATTGCCCGACGGTCGATGGCGCGAAGTGCAGTACATCGATCACGACGGGCACACCGACGCGGTTTATCAGATCGTATGCACGCTCACCAAGCAGGGCGAGCGCCTGAGCTTCGATTTCGCCGGGACCAGCCCCAATGCGCGCGGGCTGATCAATTCCACCTACTCGGGCTTGCAGGCGGCGGTGCTGTCGTCGGTGTACATCAACCTGTGCTGGGACATTCCCTGGAATCGCGGCGTGCGCGATTGCATCGACATCGTGACCGAGCCAGGCACGGTCAACAATTGCGCATATCCGGCACCGTGCGCGATGGCGACGATCTCCGCGGTCATCGTGACCATCGATGCCACCTGGCGCGGCCTGTCGCACATGCTCGTTGCCAGCGACGAATATCGCGATCAGGCGATGGCGGTGTGGTCGGGCACGTCGATGGCGCCGATCTTCGCCGGCACCAGCCAGCATGGCTTCCCGTTCGCTGCCACCGAGATGAGCCACTTCGGCGGCGGCGGCGGCGCGCGCACCTACGCCGACGGCGTCGACACCGCCGGCATCGTGTTCAACACCACGCCGAACATGCCCAACATCGAGGATCAGGAGGCCGAGTATCCGGTGCTGTACCTGTTCCGCCGCCACCTGCAGGATTCGGGTGGTCCAGGGCGTTACCGCGGTGGTCGCTCCGGTGAGCTCGCGTACACGATGTATCGCGCGCCGAACAATCATCTCGAAGGACTGTTCGCCGGCACGGGCGCTGAGATGCCCAACGCCATCGGTCTGGCCGGCGGCATGCCCGGTGCGGCGATCCGCGTGGCACGCGTCGTGCGCACCGACGTAGCGGAGCGAATTGCGCGTGGCAATGTACTGCCTGCCCGGCTGGAAGACGTCGACGGCGAGATCGAGATACTTGCGTGCAAACACGTGCGCTCGCCGATGGCGCTGGGTGATGTCTGGTATCACAGCT
>CADECO010000828.1:0-1556 GCA_902825905.1 uncultured beta proteobacterium | reverse complement strand
TGGGTGATCTTCGCGGCGCTCCTGTTCGGTCGCTGGCGCTTCGGTTGGCGCGGTCGCATCGCGATCCGCTGGATCCTCAGTGGCTTCGCCGCCCTGCTGCTCGCGTACGTAGGCACGCAGTTCGTTCTTGAAGTCGTTCTGCAGCGCGGACGCTAAGCGGAGCGACCTGCTGGTTTCGATCGCGAAGAGCCCCGCGACCCTGCCTTGACAAGGGTCGAAGGCGCTCAAATACTGCCCCCACTTTCACCCGCCCGCCCCTACCTTGCCAAGTTTCTCCCTGGCGACGGAACTGATCATCCTCGGTGTGCTGCTGATCGTCTCGGCAGTGTTTTCCATCGCCGAGACCAGCATGATGGCGCTGAACCGATATCGGCTCAACGCGATGGTCCGGTTGGGCAACCGCGCGGCGTTGCGCACGCAGGCGCTGCTCGATCGCACCGATCGTCTGCTCGGCGTGATCCTGCTGGGCAACAACCTGATCAATGCGGCAGCGGCCACGCTCACCGGTGTGATCGCGATCGAATTGTTCGGCGACAACGAGTACGCGCTTGGCATCGGCACCGTCGTCATCACCTTCCTGATTCTGGTGTTCTCCGAGATCACGCCGAAAGTCATCGGCGCAGCGTATGCCGAACGCATTGCACTTCCGCTCAGCTACCTGCTCGGGCCATTGCTGCGGGCGGTCTACCCGATCGTGTGGTTCGTGAACCTGTTCGTGAACGGCCTGCTGTGGTTGCTGCGCGTCAAGCCCTCTGCCGACGAACCGCAAAGACTCTCACGCGAAGAGTTGCGCACGCTGGTGCTCGAGCACAGCCGGATCATGCCGAAGAAGCATCAGACGATCCTGCTCAATCTGTTCGACCTCGAGCGCATCACCGTGCAGGACGTCATGACTCCGCGCGCACAGATCGAGGCGATCGACATGGAGCTGCCAAGTGAAAGAATGGTCGATCAGCTGACCACCAGCCATCACACGCGCCTGATCGCGTATCGGGGCGAGCCGTCGAACGTCGTGGGCGTGCTCCATACGCGGCACGCGCTCACGGCGATGCGCGATGGCTCGTTCGATCGCGAAACCTTCGAAGAGCTGATCAGCGCCCCGTACTTTGTCCCGGCATCGACCGCCGCCCTGTCGCAGCTGCAATTCTTTCAAGAGAATCGTGAACGCGTCGCGCTGGTGGTGGACGAGTACGGCGAGTTGCTCGGCCTGGTGACGCTCGAGGACGTGATCGAAGAGATCGTCGGCGAATTCACGACCGTCGCACCGGTGAAATCCACGGCGTTCAATTGGGATGATCGTGGAGAGGCCATCGTCGAGGGCAGTTCGTCCTTGCGCGAGCTCAACCGCAAGCTGGGCCTGACATTTCCGGTGGACGGTCCCAAGACGCTGAATGGGTTGATCACCGAATACCTGCAGGACTTGCCTGTTGCCGGCGTCAGCATGCGCATCGGCAACGTGCCGATGGATATCCTGCAGACCGAGGATCGCAGCATCAGGACGGTACGGCTGCATCGCCCCAAGAAAGTCACGCAGACGCTAGCCACCTGAGCGCTCG
>CADECO010000827.1:0-1567 GCA_902825905.1 uncultured beta proteobacterium | reverse complement strand
CGACCTCGTTGATCTGGCCGCGATGGCGCATGTCGAGCGAGAAGCTGAACTTGCGCCGGTTGTTCGGGATGCCGTCTTTCGCCATCTGCTCGTTCGCCCGCGCTTCGAGCGCCTCGAGCACCTTGTTGACGCGCGCCGGCTCGAACGGCGAGCCCTGGATGTCGACCTGCTCGTACACGTGCAGGATGTCGGCCGACGCCGCACCGAACGCGCACCAGGTCGAGGCGATCTCGCGCAGCGGCACCACCACCTTCTGCACGCCCAGCTCCGAGCCGAACACGCTCGCGTGCACCGGACCCGCACCGCCGAATGCGAACAGCACGAAGTCGCGCGGGTCGTAGCCTTTCTCGACCGTCATCTTGCGGATGATGTCGGCCATCTTGAACTCGGCGATCTTGGCGATGCCGCCGGCCGCTTCCATCCGCGACAAGCCGAGCTGATCGGCGATTCCCTTCACCGCCGCCGTGGCCTTGGCCTTGTCGAGCTTGATGCGTCCGCCGAGGAAGTTGTCCGGATCGATGTAGCCGAGCACGACATCGGCGTCGGTCACCGTGGGGATGGTGCCGCCTTTGCCGTAGCACACCGGACCGGGATCAGCGCCGGCGCTATCGGGCCCGACCCGCATCGTCTTGGAGAACGTGTCGACACGAGCCAGGCTGCCGCCGCCCGAGCCGATCGCCTGGATGTCGACCTTGGGCAGGAAGTACTCGTACTGGATGACGTTCGAGATGAACGAGTACTCCGGGTTGCCGTCGGCGATGATGCCCACGTCGAACGAGGTACCGCCCATGTCGGTGGTGATGATGTTGGGCACGCCCATCAGCTTGCCGAAGAACACCGACCCGGTCACACCCGACACCGGCCCGGAATCGAGCGTGAGCAGCGGCGAGTCCATCGCCTTGTCGATCGAGATCGAGCCGCCGCCGCACTGGGTGATCTGCAGCGGCTGCTTGTAGTGGTTCTGTTTGAGCTGCTGATCGAGATTCGAGAGGTAGCGCGACATCACCGGCCCGATGTACGCGTTGAGCACCGTCGCGGTGGTGCGCTCGTACTCGCCCCATTTCGGCGCGATATCGGTCGAGCACGACACGAACACGTTCGGTGCCATGCGCCGCACCAGTTCACGCACGCGCTGCTCGTGCTTGGGATAGCGGAACGACCACAGGAAGCAGATCGCGATCGCCTCGCAGCCGTCGGCCAGCAATTGCTTGATGGCATTCTCCGCTTCGACCTCGTTCAACGACACCACGACCTCGCCGAAGCAATCGACGCGCTCGGACACGCCATAGATGTAGCGCTTGGGCACGATCGGGTCGGGCTTCTGGCTCTCGGGAAAATGCACCACCTTGGCGATGTCGCGCGAGTTCACTCCACGCGAGCCGCGCATGATGTGGATCGCGTCTTCGTGTCCTTTGGTCGTGATCAGGCCGACCTTGGCGCCCTTGCGCTGGATCAGCGCGTTGGTGCCGACGGTGGTGCCGTGCGTGAGCACCGAGATCTGCTCGCAGAACGTCTGGAACGGCAGATCGAGCCGTTCGGACGCCACGCGCATGGCGTTGAGCATGCC
>CADECO010000826.1:0-1576 GCA_902825905.1 uncultured beta proteobacterium | reverse complement strand
GAACGCGCCGATTCAGGTGGTGCCGGCGAGCGAAGTGCGATTGCAAAAGGCCCGGACGGCCTCTGACGCGGCGAAGCTGCTCGGCGTGAATACGGCGGTAGAGGGACGGGTGCAGAACCAGGACGGACGCGTGCGGCTGATGCTCACCGTGATCGACACCCGCGAAAAACGGCAGCTCGACACGATCGTGACCGAGGGCCAGCGCCAGAATGCGATGGGCCTTCAAGACGACGCCGTCAGCAAGCTGGCCAACGCGCTCGACCTTCGTGTACAGACCAAGTATGCTCGCGACCTGCAGCGGCTGACTCCAGCGGCTCCCGGCGCGCACGAATACTACTTGCAGGCCCGCGGCTACCTGCAGCGCAACGACAAGGTCGAGAGCGTGGACACCTCGATCACGCTGCTCGGTCGCGCCCTCCAGATCGACAAGGGATACGCGCCAGCGGTGGCCGCGCTGGGCGAAGCCTACTGGTACAAGTACGACCTCACGAAGGAAAAGAACTGGGCCGATCGTGCGATCGAAACCTGTCAGCGCGCGATCACGATGAACTCGTCACTCCCGGAAGCGCACGTAACGATGGGCTTGGTGCTCAATGGCACGGGCCGCTACAGCGATGCACTGAAGGAGTTCGAACAGGCGATCTCGATCGATCCGCGCGACAATTCGGCCTATCAGGGAATGGCGAACGCCTATACGAATCTGAAGGAGTTCGACAAAGCCGAGGCGACCTACCTGAAAGCGATCTCGCTGCGCCCGGGCGACTGGAGCGGCTACAAGGCGCTGGGACTGTTCCACTACCGGCGCGCCGAATACGCGAAGGCGATCGAGCAATGGGAGCGAGGCGCGAGCCTGACCCCGGACAACGCGCAGGTATTCGTGAATCTCGGCGCGGCGTACTATTTCAACGGCGATCTGGCGGGGGCCAGGAAGAGGCTGGAGCGGGCGTTGGAGTTGGATCCTGGCCGGGTGAGCACGCTGCAGAATCTGGGGAATCTGCACTACGAGGTTGGGGAAGTCGACAAGGCGATCGAAGTGTGGTCGCGAGCCTTGAAGCAGAACACCCGCAGCTACAGGCTCTGGGGGGCGCTGGCGTCCGCCTACAGGCGCAAAGGCAACCAGGCGGGAATGCGGGATGCCGTCGCGCGAGCGGCGAGTCTCGTCGAATCCGAGATGGCGGTGAATCCGAACCGGGCGGACCTTTACACTTTCCTGGCTCACTTCAGGGCGATGCAGGGCAGCACGGGCGCCAGGCAATTGGTGGATCGGGCGATTGGAATGTCGCCGGACGATCCAGACATTCTCATTCGCGCGGCCGAGACCTTCCTACTCCTCGGCGACGACGCCGCGGCGGTTTCGGCGATGCGGCACGCAGTCGAAAAGGGCTATTCAGAAAAGATTCTGCGGCGCAGCCCGACCCTCGGGCCGCTCACCGCGCAATTGAAATCGAACCAGAAATAGGAGTGTTAGTAACATGCCGAACCCAGCGTCCACGAATAACGTGATGACCGTCACCTTGCGGAACCGCCCCGAGGGGCCCCGCGTAAGGCTCTCCCCGGCCGTGCTTCGCATCAGGAA
>CADECO010000825.1:0-1577 GCA_902825905.1 uncultured beta proteobacterium | reverse complement strand
CACCCGTAATGCCCATAACGGATCCCGCTTTTCCGCACGCATCAATGACGTCATCGGGTTTACATCGCGGATGACCGGGATTGAGCGCGCGAGCATTGGAGTGCGTAATCAGCACCGGCCGTTTTGATACTTCGAACGCGTCGAGGGACGTTTTGTCGCCGCAATGTGATACGTCGACGGCCATCCCCAGTTCATTCATACGCTCGATGATCGACACGCCGAAATCGCTGATGCCTTCGTCCCGCCGCTCGGTCGACCCGTTGCCTATGAGGTTTCGGGCATTGTAGGTCAACTGTGATACTCGCTGGCCGAGTGCGTAAAAGGCGTTCACATCGTCGACGGTTCGGAAGTGTTCGGAGTTCTGCACGCCGAGGATGAGTCCGATCCTGCCCTGTGATTTGGCACGCTCGAAGTCGTCGGCGCTGTCGATGCGCATGAATTCGTCGCGCGCCGCAGCAAACCCATTGAGCCCGGAGAGAAACCGCCATGTCTGGTGATAGACATCGGGCCCGCCGATTCCTGTCGCCGGGTGCAACGCGGTAATACCGGAAGACTGAAAGCGTTGCCAATCGGCTTGCGTAAAGCTGTCAGGATCCATCAGCCATTTGCCGTTGTCGGGCCCCAGGGACAGGAGGCCGAGCATGTCGACCACGATCGATTCCTTTACGAGTCGCACGCAACGTTCCGAGTACGCTCTCCCTTCAAAGAGGGAGAACCAGTTGCGGTTAATAAACGGCGCTCCTACTGCGCTCAGGCTGATCGCCTTTACGGCGTCTCGTCGTGTTGTCATGTGTTTGTCAGAATGAAGAAGACCATCTTTACCAGGTGCCCCGCTCTCCGAGATCGGCGATGACGTCGCCAAGCCGGATCGCCGCGTTCCGCCAGTTGGCTTGCACTGCCTGTTGCACGGCATCCGGATCTCCGGCAGCGATGGCGCGCGCAATCCGGGAGTGCTCAAGAATCGATTCGCGCAGCGCATCAGACAATAAGCTGACGTAGAGGCGTTCATAACGCTCCGCCTGCGGCTTCACAACGTCATGCAGATCAATAATGCGTCGGCCCTTACTGGCCTCGACATACCGGCGGTGAAAGCGTTCATCCAGCTTCCAGAGGGCATTATGGTCGCGCGGCTTTGTCGCAGCCGCCCTGCGGAATTGTGCGTTGATCGCCAGCAGCTCCGTCGCAAGTTCGGCGCGTTCGTCCGCCGGCAGCTGGGCGCAGTACCGTGCCGCGAGCCCTTCAATTTCCGCGACAATGTGAAACAGTTCGCGCATGTCCTCGGCGGTCAGCGGCGCAACAAATGGCCGGGATTGGCGCAGCTGTGGCGAATCGGCGACGTACCCTTCCTGCTGCAATCGCTGCAGGGCACCGCGAACCGGCGTCCGACTCACGTGCAACCGACGCGCAATGTCCGCCTCGACGAGCCGAGCACCGGGAGCCAGTTGGCCCCGCACGATGAGTTCGCGCAATCGGTGATACACAATGTCCGGTCGGGCCGAACGCTGCGCCGTTGATGACGGTATCTTCATAGGCTGAGTCCTCTCTGCACCACGGGACGCGGCATTGCGCCGCAGCGA
>CADECO010000824.1:0-1590 GCA_902825905.1 uncultured beta proteobacterium | reverse complement strand
CTGGTGACGATGCGCGGCGAGTGGGGCGAGTTCAATCCGTGGCAGGTGCCGATGGGGCAGGCCACTGAGCCCAGCCTCAAGCTGTTCGACATGATCGTGCTGCGCGCGAGCCGGCCGGCCGAAGTGGCCGAAACGGTCGAAGCCGGCGCCAAGCTCGCCTACAACGGGCTCAACATGGTCGCGGTGCTGCTGTCGCAGCAACTCATCGGCACGAAATCTTTCGGCAAGTAGCGCGGGAACACACATGGCCACCAACAAACTCGACCGCCGCGCCGTCGTGCGCGGTCTGCTCGCCGATCGCGGCGACATGCTCGTCATCGCCGGCCTGGGCGCGCCCGCCTGGGACATCACCGCCGTCGAAGATGCCGCGCTCAACTTTCCGCTGTGGGGGGCGATGGGCGGTGCGCTCACCATGGGACTGGGGCTGGCGATCGCACAACCGAAGCGCCGCGTCCTGGTGATCACCGGCGATGGCGAGATCCTGATGGGATTGGGCAGCCTGGCCACCATCGGCGTACAGCAGCCGAAGAATCTCGCGGTGGTGGTACTCGACAACGAGCACTATGGCGAGACCGGCATGCAGCGCACGCATACGTCGTTCGGGGTCGACATCGCGCAGGCGGCGCTCGCGTGCGGATTCAAGCACGCCGAACAGGTGACCAGCACCGCCGCGATGAAGCGCATGTGCGAAGCGATGCGGGCCAAAGGCGACGGACCGATGCTGTTCCAGGTGAAGGTCGTCGATCAGAAACTCGACTTCGTGCTGCCGCCGCGCGACGGCGCGTACTTGAAGCATCGCTTCCGCGACGCGCTGCTGGGCGCCAAGCAAGCGCAGCGCTAGCCGGCGCAACTGCAGCTTTGCATGGCGCGCGAGCGCGAATCGTCTCCCGGCTGGGTCGGTGCGGCACTACCGCGCAAGGAAGACGCTGCGCTGTTGCAGGGGCACGCGCGCTTCATCGACGATCTGGAGCCCGTCGGCGGCCTGAAGCACGCCGCGATCGTACGTTCGCCGCATCCGCATGCGCGCATCCGCGCGATCGATACGAAAGCGGCCGAAGCCATGCCGGGCGTAGTCGGCGTCGTCACCGGCGCGCTACTGCTCAAAGTGGTCGGGAGCATTCCATCGGTGGTGCGCACACCGGCGAAGTTCTATCCGTTCGCGCTCGACAAGGTGCGCTACGTCGGCGAGCCGGTGGCGGTGGTGGTGGCCGACGATCGCTACCTTGCCGAAGACGCAGCCGCCGAGGTGGTCGTGGACTACGAGCCGTTGCCGGCGGTGGCCAGCATCGACGATGCGATCGCGCTCGATGCGCCGCGCCTGTTCGACGACGCCTCCTCGAACGTGCTCGCCACACGCACCTTTCGTTACGGCGATCCGGAGTCGGCGTTCGCGCGGGCCGATCGCGTGTTCAGCTTCGATTACACCTTCCCGCGGGCGTTCGCCACGCCGATGGAAACCTACGGCGTGGTGGCGCAATTCGAGCGCACGCCCGATCGCTACACGGTGTGGTCGAACTTTCAGGGCCCTTATGTGCTGCATCCGCTGATGGCCGGTGCATTGCGCGTGCCCGGCAACCGGCTGCGGCTGAT
>CADECO010000823.1:0-1591 GCA_902825905.1 uncultured beta proteobacterium | reverse complement strand
GCGGATAGCCCGCCTTCGCCATCGCGCGAGCCTGCGCAAGCGGCAGGGTGTGATATGCGGGCAGCTTCGCGGCTGCCTCCAGTGCCTCAGCGATGCGTGGATGCAACGGCATCGACTGGCCTCAATCCGGCAACGAGTCGAGCGGCAGATCCAAGAGCAGATAGGCCGCAGCCTTCTGCCAGTGCAGGCCGGCATGAAGCGAAGCGTGCACGCCGCCCGGCAGCGCGCGCGGCGCCACGAACTTGAGCGCGCGCAGCTTCGGCAGCTCGTAGCGCGAGACCGGACTCGGCGCCACTTTCTCCAGCACTTGCGCCACGCGTTCGACCGTGAGTACGCCGAGCAGCCGCTGATAGTCGGCCTGGCTGTACGCAACGATGGTGAGATCGAGCACGTCGCCCTTGTCGCCGGAGCGTCCGGCCGCGATGTCGCCGACTTTCATGACTGGCTCGCTCCTTCGAGAATCAGGTTGCCCACTCCACGCGCGTCCGCACCGAATCACGCGGCACGAACCCGGTGATCGATTCGATGCGTGGCCGCCGTTCGCTGCGCACGCTGCCGCCTGCGGCCGGGCCCGAGATGGTGAGCGTGTAGACCTCGTCTTCGATCACCTGCGCCAGTTCCGCGTCATCGCAACGTGCCGAGACGTGCACGCGCAGCTCCGGTGGTTCCGCTTGCATCGGCGTCGAGGCGGCACCCAACACCGAATCCACGCCGACCAGGTCGATGCGCAGATCGCTCGGCGCAAGCTGCTCGCCCAGGCGCAGACGCAGCGTGTCGGCCGCATTGCGCGCGCGTTGCAGCGCGCCGGAGCCCGCGTACGCGATCTCGATATCGGCCACCAGGCCGCGGCGCGCGAGAAAGCCGATCACCTTGAGCCGCTCGGGTCGCGGCTTCATGCTTGCGCCGCTCATCCGCACGCGGTTGGGGCCGATCTGCTCGAACTCGACGCCGGAAAAATCCAGCACCGCATCGGGCGTGATGTAGTGATTGGGATCGTGCACCTCGTACAGCAACTGCAGCGTGCAGCCGATCGGATTGATCCGCCCCGGCTCGCCGTCGAGCAAGCGAATGATCGCGGTGCCGTCGCGATGCAACTCGCCCACCGGATAGCCGATGCGCGCGTACTCGGCAGGCGTCAGATCGGGCAGATGCGGCTCGGTGAGATTGCCGCCCGAGAGCTGGCCCGAGCACTCGAGCAGATGCCCGAGCGTAAGTGCGCCGGCGACTGCCGACGCATCGAGCTGCATCGCCTGCACCGGTGCGGCGGCAAACAGCGACGAGTCGGCCACGCGTCCGGTGATGACGACGTCGGCACCGTCGGCGAGCGCCTGCACCATCGGATCAATTCCCAGATACGCATGCGCGCCGATCCACTCGCCGCCTTCGGTCGGCTCGGTCCACTCGATATCGGCAACGCGGTCGGCGACGTCGTCACCGATGACCGCGGCGATGCGCAGGCCTTGCATGCCAAGCTCAGTCGCCAGCTTGCGCGCAGCGTACGCGGCGGCCAGTGGATTGGCCGCACCGAGATTGGTGAGCACCTTGCAGCGCTTGCCGCTTGCTGCCAGCAGCGGGCGCAGCCGCCGGCGCA
>CADECO010000822.1:0-1592 GCA_902825905.1 uncultured beta proteobacterium | reverse complement strand
TTGAAGTCCGTGGAACAACATCATATCTAATTTATTGAACGCGACTTGGTATCAGACTTCACGAGATTTCTTGGGACATCCGTGGATGTCGGGTTGGTGGAGACGAGGAGGATCGAACTCCTGACCTTCGCATTGCGAACGCGACGCTCTCCCAGCTGAGCTACGCCCCCACGACAGGGGCGAATTCTAGCAGTCGGTCTTGACGCCGCGGCCCGCTCCGTGAGAGCGTAACGGCCCTGGGAGCAAGCACATGACAGTCCGCGGCAAGGGCTCGACCACCGGCAACGCCGCGTGGTTCGACACGCAATACGACAACCGTCGCCGCGTGCCCGAATTTGCGCACCACATCGCACGCTGGCGCGAGACGTCGGCGCAGGCCCGCGACGCGCTTGCCTGCGAACTCGACATTCCTTTCATGTCGGACGGCGCGGTGACGCTGGATGTGTTCCGGGCGGCGCAACCCAACGCGCCCGTGCTGGTGTTCATCCACGGCGGCTACTGGCGCTCCCTCGACAAGTCCGACTTCTCACTCATCGCCACGCCGTTCGTTGCGGCCGGGGCGATGGTGGTGGTGCCCAACTACTCACTGTGCCCGGCGGTGACGGTCGACGTCATTGCACTGCAGATGGCCCACGCGCTGGCCTGGGTGCATCGCCATGCCCTGCGGTTCGGTGGTGATGCGGCGCGCTGTGTCGTCGCCGGGCATTCGGCCGGAGGCCACTTGGCCGCGATGCTGTTGGCCTGCAATGGCCAGCGCTTGTCGCCCGAGCTACCGTCACGCCTGGTGCGTCGCGCGGTGTCGATTTCCGGTCTGTACGAGCTGACGCCGGTTGCCGCGGCGCCCTCGCTGCAGATCGACCTGCGCTTGACGCCCGCGGTGGTGGCACGCGCCAGCCCCGCGCTGTTTGCGCCGCCAAACGACGCGCGCCTGGCCAGTGTCGTCGGCGCCCTCGAGAGCGAGGAGTTTTTGCGCCAGAACCGGCTGATTCGCGAGCGCTGGGGTGATGCGGTCGTGCCGGTGTGCGAGGAATTGCCCGGCCGCAACCATTTCACCGCGCTCGATGAGCTTGTCGCACCGCAAAGCGCGCTGCACCGGCGTACGCTCCAATGGCTCGCCGATTGAATATTCGCGCGCCATCGGCTATGCTATTGCCGGTGGTCAATAAATAGTTATTGGCTATATGTCGGATAGCGGCTTTGCATTGGCGGCCGCACGATCCGTGAGATACCGTTTGCACTGCGCCGATTACCATTACAGGAGAGCGACATGGGCTTGAAAGGATCGAAAACCGAGCAAAACCTGAAGGACGCCTTCGCGGGCGAATCGCAGGCCAACCGCCGGTATCTGTATTTCGCCAACAAGGCCGACGTGGAAGGCCAGAACGATGTCGCGGCGCTGTTCCGTTCGACCGCCGAAGGCGAGACGGGACACGCCCACGGCCACCTCGAGTTCCTCGAGGCGGTGGGCGATCCGGCCACCGGGCTGCCGATCGGCTCGAGCCGGCAGAACCTCGCGGCGGCCGTCGCCGGCGAGACCCACGAGTACACCGACATGTACCCGGGCATGGCCAAGTCCGCGCGCGGCGAAGGTT
>CADECO010000821.1:0-1599 GCA_902825905.1 uncultured beta proteobacterium | reverse complement strand
CGCTAGCTCAGTCACGCGTGGCGGCGACGGGGCGATGCTAGACGCGCCGACCTCGGCTGCGTTTACACTGATGATCCGAAATGAGATCAAGCGCAGGGGGCCCAAGCCCTGAGCGCCGGCCGAGCAATGAAGCGCATCCTGACGATCCTCCTACTCCTAGCCGCCCCACACGCGCTCGCGCAGCCGAAACCCATCCGCGTGCTGGTCGGCCTCGCGCCCGGCGGTGCGGTCGAGATCACCGCGCGCGTGTACGCGGATCGCCTGCGCGCCGCGCTCGAAGTGCCGGTGCTGATCGAGAATCGCGTCGGTGCGAGCGGACTCATCGCGATGGAGGCGATGCTCGCCGCGCCGCGCGACGGCACAACGCTTCTGTTTGCGCCGAACGGCGGCGTAACGCTGGTGCCGCAGACCATGAAAGCGGCGAAGTTTGATCCGCTCAAGGATGTCGCGCCGGTCGCACGCGTCGCGCACGCGCCCTTCCTCCTTGTGGTGAATGCGAGCGTACCGGCGGCCACGCTCGCTGAGTTCATCGCCGCGGCGAAACAGAACGCGAACCTGCGCAACTTCGGCGCCTCGCCCGGAACGATCCCGCAGCTACTTGCGACCGCGTTCGGCGCCGCAGCCGGGCTCGACCTTCTGCACGTTCCCTACAAGGGCGCGGGCCAGGTCGTGATCGACCTGGTGGGCGGGCAGCTCTCGGCATCGCTGCTCACGCCGGCCGAGGCGCTGCCGCAGGCGCGCGCGGGCAAGCTGCGGTTGATCGCGCAGATCGCACCGACTCGTGTGTCGCTTCTCCCGGACGTGCCGACGTTCAAAGAGTCGGGCGTCGCGATCGAGAACGTAACGTGGTTCGGCTTCTACGCTGCGGCTGGCACGCCCCCTGCGGCGATCGATCGGATCGCTGCAGCGCTCAGGCAGGCGGCGCAATCGAGCGAGGTGCGCGAGCGGCTCGCCCAGCTCGGCCTCGAGACGCAGGTGATGGACGCGCGCGCTGTACTCGAGCTCATGCGCCTCGAGCACGCCGAGTGGGCACGTGCGATCAAGGCGGCGGGGCTGCAGCCGCAATAGGCCGCATAACCATCCACCAACCAGCGCCATTGCGTCGCCTTGAGGGCACAGGTGATCAGCACGGCGTCGCCACAGGCGGTGGGTAACGCTTCGATGGTGATCGGGGCAGTTAACATGTTCATTGTTCGCGACTGTCGACGATTCGGGCGTGCGAGCGTGCGACGATGCGGCGCTATGATCGTCCGATGACTCCATCGCCGTGGCGCAATCCGTTGATCCTGTTTCCGTGCTTGGGCCTGGCGGGCGCGGGCTCCATCATGGTCACTCTGATCAACGACAGCTTCTGCGACGAGCGAACAGGAACTTCCGACCCGAAAGCGGCGGCTGCTCCGACGGCCCGCAAGGTGGCGATTCGGCACACTCTCGAACGCTGTCGTTCGGACGTTGGGCCGCCGCGCCCTGTCGACGGCGCCGCTGTCGGCCAGTGGGTCCGCCCAGCAAAATGGCGAGACCTGATCGTCAGGGTGGCAACCTTCACAGCAGCCCTTCGCGCCGTGCCGCCAGCGCCGACTTTTCGATGGCCGCCAACGG
>CADECO010000820.1:0-1606 GCA_902825905.1 uncultured beta proteobacterium | reverse complement strand
CGTCGACATCGCTTCGCGTCGTTGGCTGGCCGATCGCATGCGCGAGGCGGGGCTCGCTCCGCACATCGATGGCATCGGCAACGTGATCGGGCGTGCGCCGGGCGATGCGCGCAAGCTCCTCGTCGGCAGTCATCTCGAGACGCAGAATCACGCCGGCTGGCTCGACGGCGCGATGGGCGTCATGTACGGACTCGAACTCGCGCGCGTGCTGCCCGGTCACATCGACGTGGTGGCGTGGGCAGACGAAGAAGGGCACTACGGCAGCTTCCTCGGTAGCCGATCATTCATCGGTGAGCTGTCCGAAGCAGACATCGACGCCTGCCGCAATCGCTACGATGGCACGCCGTTGCGCGACGCATTGGAACGCTGCGGCTTTGCGGGCGTGGTGCGCACGCGAGTCGAGCCTGGTCGTCACGTTGGCTACCTCGAAGCGCATATCGAGCAGGGCGACGATCTCGAAGCGCGCAAACTGCGGATCGGCGTGGTGAGCAGCATCGTCGGCATCCATCAGTTCCGGATTCGCTTCGAGGGGCAGCAGAACCACGCCGGCACCACGCGCATGGACCGGCGGCGTGATGCGGGCGTGGCAGCGGTCCAGTTGGCCGCGGGGATTCACGCGCGCTTCCCGACGGTGGTCGCAGAGCGCACCGTGTGGACCGTCGGCCGCATGGCGTTCGAACCAGGCGCGCCGAGCGTCATCCCCGGCGCGGCGGAGATGTATTTCCAGTTCCGGGACGCGGACAGCGCAGTGCTGCAACGGCTCGAAGCGACATTGGAGGAGCTGGTTGCGAACGCCGCCACGGGGCCGTGCAAGGTGACACTCACCAATCTGTCTCGGTCGCGGCCGAGCATCATGGAGGCGCGCTTTCAGGATGCGATCGAGCGTGCGGCGCAGACCCATGCGAGCGGGTTGCATCAGCGCATGCCGAGCGGGGCAGGGCACGACGCGCAGATGCTGGCGCGCGTGATGCCGGCGGGCATGCTGTTCGTGCCCAGCATCGGCGGGGTGAGCCACCACTGGAGCGAGAACACGGCCGACGAAGACATCGTGCTGGGCTGCCGCGTGTTCGCCGATGCGGCGGCTGCGATCGTCAGCGGCGCACGAGCTGGCTGAGGATCTGCGGGGCGACCACCAGCGCGCCGGCGAGCATGACCGCCGCAAGCCACCAACGGTTGCGCGTGCGTGCGCGTGAACGGACTTCGCGGTGCACGAACGCTTCGCCGAGGCGCATCTCGGTGTACCCACGCAGAAATCCAGAGATCTTGACCACCTGCTCGTCGTCCAGCGCAGCGCCCTCGGCGCGGCTTCGCACTTCGAGCGCGTTCAGCTCTTCGGCTTGCCGCCGATAGCGCTCGGCGTACTGTTCGGCCTCGCTCAGCATTACGCGTTCCTGCACGCTGAGGTAGGTCAATCGCACGCTCGGCGCGATGGCTTCGATCGCGTCAAGCACAGGATGGTCAGCGCGCGGAAACAGCGCAATCCATGCCGCCGAAATCGCGAGGATCAGCGCAAGCGTCGTCCCTGCCGTGCGCACCCAGCGCCAGCCGATGCCGCCACGCACGAGCCTGATCAACCCCACGATCGCGAGCGCGAGGCCGAAGCTGC
>CADECO010000819.1:0-1620 GCA_902825905.1 uncultured beta proteobacterium | reverse complement strand
CGGAGGTCGAGCGCCGATTCGTGAAGGTGCTGAGCCTGCAGCAACGCATCGATACCGAGCGCGAAACGCTGCGGCTGATCGAAGATGCGGCGAGCTTCGTCGACAAGCGCGTTCAAGCCGGTCAGGACAGCCGCCTCGACGGCAACGTCGCCAAGATCGAATACGAGCGTGCGCGTAATCAACTCGAGGGCCTGCGCGGACAATTAATCGACGCGCGCGCCGTGTTTGCCGAGCCGCTGCAACTGCCCGCTGGCACGCTGCCCGAGGCGGTGGGCGAGTTGGACGTGGGCGCGCTACCCTATTCGATGGCGACGCTTGCGCAGGGGCTCGAGCGCCGCGCGGTGTTTCGCGCCCTGGAACGCAAGGAGAGCGCGGCACGAAGCCAACTGGATCTCGAGCGCGCCGCACGCTACCCGGACATCACGGTAAGTCTGAACGTGGGACGCGAAAGCGCGTTGCAAGGCCGCGACACCGTCACCGCGCTGGGCGTGTCGGTGCCACTGCCGATCTTTCGCCGCAATGAAAGTGGCATCGGCAAGGCTGCCACGTCGCTCACTCAGGTGCAGATCGAGCGCCAGTCCACGCTGCGCGATGCGCGCGCACAACTCGAGGCGCTGTGGCGGCAGATCGAAGTCTTGCGCGGCCGAGTGGATCGAATTCGCGCGAGCATCTTGCCGGTGCTCGAACAGAATCAATCGTTATCGGTGAAGGCGTTGCGCGCGGGCGAGATCGGCTTGCCGCAGCTCTTGCTGGTCAACCGACAGGTTGTCGAGGGCAGGCGCGATCTCATCGAGGCGCAGACCGAGTCGCGCCTAGCGCGCGTCGATCTCGAAGCGGCGGCCGGTTGGCCGTACGGCGATGCACCGCTACCTTCGACGAAAGCAAACGGAGCAAGCAAATGATGCGCACGACCCTATGCGTTGCAGCGGCAATTGTGCTGCTGGTCTCGCCGCTAGCAGGGTGCAACCGCGGTGGACACAGCAGCGAGGACGGACACGCACACGGGCTGACTAAGAGCGCCGCCACGGCGAAGGGCGATAAGTCGACCCAGAGTAAGAAAGACGAGCACGACCATGGTAAGGAGGACAAGGACAACGACGCCATCAAGCTGAGCGATGCGGAGATTCGTGCCGCCGGCATCAAGGTCGAGGAGGCGCAAGAGCGCGAGCACGCCGGTGCGATCGAGGCGACTGGTACCGTGAAGCCCAATCGCACTCGGTTAGCGCATGTCACGCCACGCGTCGCCGGACGCGTGGTGAGGGTGCTCGCCAGCCAGGGCGACACGGTTCGCGCCGGCCAGGGGCTTGCCGTGCTCGACAGCATCGAGTTGGGAGAGGCGCATTCGGCGTATGCGCAGGCCACGAGTGAGGTGGAGCTGGCGCGTGCCAATTTCGAGCGCGCCGAGAAGCTGCGTGCCGACGAGATCATTCCGCACAAGGATTTTCTTCAAGCGCGGGCGGAGCTGACCAAGGCTGAGATCACTCAACGCACTGCCCGTCACAAATTGCAGTTGCTCGGCGTTACGCCCGATCCGGGTCGTAAGGATCGCCCAGCCTCCGAGTTCACCCTTACCGCGCCCTTCGCCGGCACCGTGATCGACAAGGACGCGGTGCAGGGTGA
>CADECO010000818.1:0-1626 GCA_902825905.1 uncultured beta proteobacterium | reverse complement strand
CCTCGATCATCGTCAGCGTGAGCTCGTCGTTGTAGTACTTGTTGCGATCGTTCCAGAGCGCGATGCGCGAGGTGCCCGCCTGCAAGTGCTTGGCCAGCACGATGACGCGACCGCCGTCGTGCTCGGTGATCTCGACCGGGCGCAGGCGTTTGGCTGCGTCGGGCGGGTGATCGTCGAGCACGGCGCCATCGGCGATGCCCACCAGATCGGCACCCAGCTCGCGTGCCTTGGCTTTGATCTGTGCCGCACTGAGCGGCCGTTTGAAGATCCCCACCATGGTCGTCGGTTCTTCCCTTGCCTATTCTTTATCGGACGCGTTATCGGACGATTCCGGGCTCGGCTGTTCCTGCGCGGCGCGCTCGCGCTGCAGTTTCTTGAATGCCTGCAACTGCCGCGCGACGATGCCCTGGTAACCGTCCTCGCCGACCCAGCGCACGTTCCAATCCGACAGGCCTGCGGGCGTGAGTTCCTTGCGCTCCCACGCGGCGCGCGCTTCCTTGAATGCCTTGGCCTTCTCCGTCTTGTCGGGCGTGCGCTCCGGAATGTGCTTTTGCACGTCGGCCAGGTGCGCGTGATAGTCGTTGCCGACCGGGCACACCGCCAGACAGCGCGGACAGTCGCCGAACGAGCCGACCACGCGCAACAGCCCTTGCCAGAAGCCGAACAGATCGCGCGAGCGCAGCGCGTTCCCCTGTTCGCTTGCCGGCAGATCGAAGAAGCGATCGAAAAACTTGGTGATCTGCGCGAAACCGAATTCCTGCGCCTCGGTCGCGCACGCGGCCTTGTCGAGGCCCCATTGACGCACCGCATCGGGCGGACACGAATGCAGGCAGCGGCTGCACGATTCGCCGATGCATACCTGCTCGGTCATGCGCGCATCGGGCTCCAGTTCGAGCTCGGTGAGAATGCCGGTGAGGTACAGGCGCGGCCCGAACTGCGGCGTGAGGATGTTCACTTCAAGCCCGAGCGTGCCCAACCCCGCTTCGACGCCGAGGTGGCGCGTCGACAACCGGCCGTAGCTTGCGCGCTTGAGGTTCCAGTCGGTTTCCTGTGCCGCCAGCGCGAACGACGGATGGCCGTTGCGCTCCAACTCGTCGGCCAGCTTGTGCGCGATGCGGTCCATCTTGCGCAGCACCAGCATGTCGAGATACTGCACCGGCACATTCGACTTGCAGCGAAACGCACCGACCGGAATGCGCTGCACGATCACGATCACGCTCTTGCAGTACGGCGAGATACGATCGGGCGTCTGCGGATAGCGCGGATCGGGCGGAAAGGCGTTGAGCGTCGCCGCCGAAGCAATGCCGGCGATATCCGCGCCGAGTTCGATTGCGCGGCGCTTGACCGACGCCGCGTCGATCGGACCGGCGAGCGGTGTGCCCTTACGCAGTCCGCGCGCCATGGCGGAAAGGTGACGTGTATCGATCGATCATGGCCATAACGTAGAGGGCGCATCGACGCGCGTCAAGGCGCGCCGCGTTCAAGGCAACGCCCGGAGCACCTTGCCCGGATTGAGCAGGTTGTGCGGATCGAGCGCATGCTTGATGGCACGCATCACCGGTACGCCGCTCGGATGCTCGCGTTCCAGGTGCGCGATCTTGCCCATGCCGATGCCGTGTTCGCCGG
>CADECO010000817.1:0-1634 GCA_902825905.1 uncultured beta proteobacterium | reverse complement strand
GGCGCGGGCAGCGCGGAGGAAAGCGGCAACCCGGAGGGACGGAGAGTGGACTGGGCACGTCGCCTTCCAGCGGAGCCACGGCCTGGGATGGCGCCTCGATCGCGGGTGCGGCTTCCAGCAGGGCGCGGGTGTATGGATGCTTGGCCGTATTGAAGATCGACGCGGTGCTTCCCGTCTCGACGATGCGGCCGAGGTACATCACCGCGATCCGGCGCGACACGTGCCGCACTACGGCCAGATCATGCGAGATGAACAGGTAAGCCAGACCAAGTTGCGCCTGCAGATCCGAGAACAGATTGAGGATCTGCGCCTGCACCGACAGGTCGAGGGCCGACACCGGTTCGTCGCAGATGAGCAGATCGGGTTCGAGAGCGAGCGCGCGCGCAAGGCCGATGCGCTGGCGCTGTCCGCCCGAGAATTCGTGCGGCAGTCGGTACACCGCCTCCGGATCGAGACCCACGCGCGCGAGCAACGCGCGAACCCGGGACGGGCGTTCGGCGGGGCGGCCTATCCCGTGTACCGACAGCGGCTCGCCCACGATGCGTCCGACCCGGGCGCGCGGGTTCAGCGCGGCGAACGGATCCTGGAAGACGATCTGCAACCGGCGTGCGACCGGTCGGCGCGCGGTGCGCGTGAGATGCGTGATGTCGTTGCCATCCAGACGAATCGCGCCACCCCCCACCGGTGCGAGCCCCATGATGGCGCGGCCGAGCGTGGACTTGCCGCACCCCGATTCGCCGACCAGGCCAAGCGTCTCACCGGCATCGATTCGCAGCGACACGCCGTCGACGGCGCGCACCGTGCCGCGTCGCGTCGCGAAGTGCACGTGCAGATCGTCGACCTCGAGGAGCGGCATGTCACGCCGCCCCTTCGGTCACGGCGTGATGGCACGCCGCACGCCGCGCCGGACCGTGATCGCGCAGCAACGGCCGCTCCGAGTGGCACCGACTGGTCGCGGCACTGCATCGCGGCGCAAATGCGCAGCCAGCGGGCAGGGCACCCGGCGCGGGAACGGCGCCGGGAATGTCCGCGAGTCGACCGGCGCCGGCCCCGGGCCGGGCGGCGAGCAAGGCGCGCGTGTACGGATGCGCGGGCGTGCGCAGCACCGTGCCGGTGGGGCCGGTTTCCACGATGCGCCCCGCGTACATCACAGCGACCCGTTGCGACCAGCGCGCTACGAGTCCCAGGTTGTGCGTGATCAGGAGCATGCCCAGGGCGAGGTCCGACTGCAGTCGCGCGAGCAGGCCCATGATCTGCGCTTCGACCGTCACGTCGAGCGCGGTGGTGGGTTCGTCTGCGATCAACACCCGCGGATGGCCTGCGATCGCCATCGCGATCATCACGCGCTGACGCATCCCGCCCGAGAGGCGATGCGGATAGTCGTCGACCCGCGACTCCGGATCGGCAATGCGAACCATGCGCAGCAAATCGATGGCCGCGGTGCGTGCCGCCGCGCGGTCAAGGCCGCGGTGCCGCCGTAACGCCTCACCGATCTGTCGTCCGATGCGCATGACCGGATCGAGTGAACTCATCGGTTCCTGGAAGATCATGCCGATCGCTCCTCCGCGCATGCCGCACATGTCGTGCTCGGAAAGCGCGAGAAGATCTCGACCGTCGAGGCGGACCGCACCGCC
>CADECO010000816.1:0-1652 GCA_902825905.1 uncultured beta proteobacterium | reverse complement strand
GCCCGAGGTTGCATCGATCGTTGCCATGGTGCGCTCCTCTTTGTGTGATGCGAAAGTCTTCGTTGCGTCTTCACTGCGCCATCGCGCCCAACGTTGGGGCGGATGCGTGCGGATTCAAGGATTCGTCCTTCGACAAGCTCAGGACGAACGGGTCATCCTAAGCCCGTTCGCCCTGAGCGTGTCGAAGGGTGAATGGGTTCCGAATCAATCCCCGATCCCCAGCGAGCTCCACATCGCATCGACCCGCGCCTTCACCTCAGCGCTCATGGTAATCGGCCGACCCCAGTTGCGCTGCGTCTCACCCGGCCACTTGTTGGTGGCGTCGATCCCCATTTTCGAGCCCAGCCCCGCCACCGGACTGGCGAAATCCAGATAGTCGATCGGCGTGTGCTCCACCACCACCGTATCGCGCGCGGCGTCAACGCGCGTGGTGAGCGCCCAGATCACTTCCTTCCACTGGCGGATATCGACGTCGTCGTCCACCACGATGATGAACTTGGTGTACATGAACTGACGCAGAAAACTCCAGATGCCGAACATCACGCGCTTGGCATGTCCAGGGTATTGCTTCTTCATCGACACCACCGCGAGCCGATACGAGCAGCCTTCGGGCGGCAGATAGAAATCGACGATCTCCGGAAACTGCTTGGCCAGGATCGGCACGAACACTTCGTTCAGCGCCGCACCCAGAATCGCCGGTTCGTCGGGCGGCTTGCCGGTGTAGGTGGAGTGATAGAGCGCGTCGCGGCGCATGGTGATGCGCTCGATCGTGAGCACCGGAAAGCGCTCCTGCTCGTTGTAGTAGCCGGTGTGATCGCCGAACGGGCCTTCGAGCGCCGATTCGTTGTGGATCGCGCCTTCGAGCACGATCTCGGCGCGCGCCGGCACGCGTAGATCAGAGCTGATGCAGCGCGTGAGTTCGGTGCGTGCGCCACGCAACAGCCCGCCGAATTGATACTCCGAGAGCGTGTCGGGAATCGGCGTGACGGCCGCCAGCATCGTCGCCGGATCGCAACCCAACACCACCGCCACCGGAAACGGTTCGCCCGGATGCGCCTTGCAGTGCTCAGCGAAATCGATCGCGCCGCCACGATGCGCGAGCCAGCGCATGATCACCTTGTTGCGGCCGATCACCTGCTGGCGATAAATGCCGAGGTTCTCGCGCGTTTTCGCTGGTCCGCGCGTGACCACGAGCCCCCAGGTGATGAGCGGCCCTGCGTCGTCGGGCCAGCAAGTCTGGATCGGCAAACGCGCGAGATCGACGTCGTTGCCCTCCCACACGACTTCGTGGCACGCCGCACCGCGCTCTTCTTTCGGCGCCATGTTCAGCAGCTGCTTGACGATCGGCAGCTTTTCCCACGCGTCGCGCAGACCTTTCGGTGGTTCGGGTTCTTTCAGGTACGCGAGCAGATGACCGAGCTCGCGCAGGCGCGCGATGTCGGTGCGTTGATCGACGGTGCGCTGCTCCGTGCCGCGTGGTTCGGTGTCACTGGGTCCTGTGCCGCGCGAGTCGCCGCTACCCGGCACAGCGCCGCGCTCGATGGCATCGTCAATGGCGATTTCACCTGCGCACGCGGCTGCAACGCGCGAGACCGTACCGAACAGGTTGGCGAGCACCGGCATGGTGTGCCCGGTCGGACGCTCGAACAGCA
>CADECO010000815.1:0-1664 GCA_902825905.1 uncultured beta proteobacterium | reverse complement strand
TGCCATGGGGTCGCGGGCAAACGTGCACATCAAGGTCATGTACGGCCGTTCGAATCATCACAAGATCGAGGCGTCGTTCAAAGCGTTCGCACGGGCGTTGCGCGTCGCATGCGCCAAAGACAAGCGCCTCTCGCGGATGCTGCCGAGTACAAAGGGGCTGATGTGAATCTCGCACGCAATCGCCGATCGAAGGTCCGCTGGGCGGGGCGGCAACAGCGCCCGGTTGGAACGAGCAGCCGCACCAGTGGGCGAGCCTGTTGTGGTGCGGCCGGCCGACTCGGGGTGGACGTCGCTTCGAAAGACAGAGGTTAGCGTGTCATCGCTGCGCGTAGCACTGATCGATTACAAGGCCGGCAATCTCACGTCTGTGCGCAAGGCTCTGGCAGCCGTCGAGGCGCGGGTCTACACGCCCGAACAGGCGGCAGATCTCAGGACGGCCGAGGCGATCATCGTTCCCGGGGTCGGTCACTTCGCGGCCACTGCGGCGCTCGACGCCGCTTGGGTGGACGCAGTCCAGGCCTGCCTGGCACAAGGGCGTCCGCTGCTCGGCATCTGCCTCGGCCTTCAATGGCTGTTCGGGTCGAGCGAGGAGTCGCCGGAACTCGCGGGGCTCGGCGCACTCGCCGGCACCTGTCACAAGCTGCCGAGCGTGGGCACCGATGGCGTGACGGTCAAGGTGCCGCACGTCGGCTGGAACGCGCTCGACTTGCTGCGCGACGCGCCGATCACTGAAGGGATTCCGGCGTTGTCGCAGGTCTACTTCACGCACAGCTACGTCGCACCCGTCACCGCCGACACCGTCGCGGCGACGACGCATGGTGAACGCTTTGCCTCGGTGGTGCAACGCGGGCAGATCGCGGGTGTCCAATTCCACCCCGAAAAATCAGGCCCCGTGGGACTCCAGGTCCTGCGAAACTTCATGAAGATGGCGGGTTAGCCGTGCTCTCGAAACGTATCATCGCCTGCCTGGACGTTCGCAACGGTGAAGTCGTCAAGGGCATCAACTTCGAAGGCCTGCGCAGCGCCGGCGATCCCGCGGAATTGGCGCGCCGCTACAACGTCGAAGGCATCGACGAACTCGTGATTCTCGACATCACGGCGACGCTCGAGCGCCGGCGCGCACTGGCCGACACCATTCGCGCCGTCGCGCGCGAGTTGTTCATTCCACTCGCGGTCGGCGGCGGTATCCGCACGGAGGACGATGCGGCAGCGGCCGTGGATGCGGGGGCCGACAAGGTGTCGTTGAACAGTGCGGCGCTGCTGCATCCCGAACTCCTCACTTCGCTGGCAAATCGCTACGGCAGTCAGGCCGTCGTCTGCGCGATCGATGCCAAACATGCGATCGACGAGCACGGCAGGAAGACTTACGCCGTGTACTCGCGCAGCGGCAGCACGGATGCCAATCGCGATGCCGTCGAGTGGGCGCGAGAAGCCGAAGCGCGCGGAGCCGGCGAAATCCTGCTCACGTCCATCGATCGAGACGGCACCAAGATCGGGTTCGACTGCGCTATGACAGCAGCCGTGTCGAACGCGGTGTCTATTCCGGTGATCGCGTCAGGTGGCGCGGGCAAGCTGCACGATTTCGTCGACGTCTTCACGGCCGGCGCTGCCGACGCGGCGCTCGCAGCGTCAATCTTCCACTACGCCGAGACGAGTGTGCACGG
>CADECO010000814.1:0-1665 GCA_902825905.1 uncultured beta proteobacterium | reverse complement strand
CCGCAATTCCTGATGACGGTGCCGACGCTTGCCCGGCGCATGCTGGCGTTAGGCACGGAACGCGTCGCGCCGCTCCGAGGGCTCGTAGCGGTCTACACCGGTGGCGAGCGTGTCCCCGAAGCGCTGGCGCGCGGCTGGTTCGACGCAGTGGGCGTGGAACTGCACGAGTGCTATGGCACTTCGGAGTCGTATCTGAACGCAATCGCCAATCGCCCTGGGGGCAATCGTTACGGCAGTTGCGGTCAAGCGCTGCCGGGCGTGCGCACGCGGTTGCTCGATCGCGACGGCGAGCCGGTGTCCGACGGTGAGATGGGCGTGCTGTGGATGCACCATCCGGCGCTGGCGCGCGGCTATACCGACGGCGATGCCACGGCACGCGCGTTTCGCGACGGCTGGTTCTGCACCAACGATCTGTTCTCGGTCGACGGTGACGGCTACTTCTTTCATCACGGGCGCACCGACGAGTTGCTGCGTGTCGCGGGACAATGGGTGAAGCCGGGCGATGTCGAAGAAGCAGTGCTGCGTGTGCCGGCCATTCGCGAGGCGGCCTGCGCGGTAGTGCCCGATCACGATGGATTCGAGCGGCTGGCGCTGTTCATCGTGCCTGACGCATCGATCGCACCGTCTGCGGCGTGCGAGGCCGCACAACGTGCGTGTTCGGCGGGCTTGCCGCGCCACAGCCAACCGCGCTGGATTCGCGCCGTCGTCGAACTGCCTCGTACCGCCACCGGCAAAGTGCAGCGGTTTCGCTTGAGCGAAGGGTTGCGCAGCGAACTCAGCGGCGGGTGATCACCGCGCGGCGTTCGGGCTCGCGTTCGATCGCCACCGTCAGCTTGCCGTTCACGTCGATCGCGGCACGATTCATCGCGCCGCTGTTGAACGGCATGGCGATCGATCCGGCACGATCGATCACGATCACACCGCCCGATCCACCCATCGCCACCAACTCACGCATCACGACATGATGGGCGGCGGCGCGCACCGACTCGCCGCGATGGCGCACGCGCGCGACGATCTCATGCGCCACTGCGGCGCGGATGAAGAACTCGCCATGTCCGGTCGCCGAAACCGCACAGGCGCGATCGTCGGCGTAGGTGCCGGCGCCGATGACGGGCGAATCGCCGATCCTGCCGGGCCATTTATTGGTACGCCCGCCGGTCGAGGTAGCTGCAGCGAGATTGCCGTGCCCATCGAGCGCGACCGCGCCCACCGTGCCGCCGTCGTGCTGCGACCTGCTGCTAGCGGCGCCGGCATGCGGATGCGAACGTGATGGTTCCGTCTGTAAACGCGCGGCGTTCACGCGCCGGCGTTCCAACCGCTGCTCGAGTTCCAGGGCCCGCACGCGCTCAGGCGTCTTGAAGTAGTCCGCGGGCATCGTCTCCAATCCGATCTCGCGGGCGTACGCCTCGGCCGCTGCGAACCCCAGCATCACGTTCGGCGTGCGATCCATCAACGCACGTGCCAGCAGCACCGGATTCTTCACGCTGGTCAGGCCTGTCACCGCTCCAGCATGCCGATCGCTGCCACGCATGATCGATGCTTCGAGTTCGATCTCAGCACGCGCGTTGAGCACCGATCCGCGACCGGCGTTCAAACACGCCGCGTCCTCGAGCACGACGACTGCGGCCTGCACTGCATCAAGCGCACTGCCACCGTGCGCGAGCA
>CADECO010000813.1:0-1665 GCA_902825905.1 uncultured beta proteobacterium | reverse complement strand
CCGCAATTCCTGATGACGGTGCCGACGCTTGCCCGGCGCATGCTGGCGTTAGGCAAGGAACGCCTCGCGCCGCTCCGAGGGCTTGCAGCGGTCTATACCGGTGGCGAGCGTGTGCCCGAAGCGCTGGCGCGCGGCTGGTTCGACGCAGTGGGTGTGGAACTGCACGAGTGCTACGGCACCTCGGAGTCGTATCTGAACGCGATCGCCAACCCGCCCGGACGCAATCGCTACGGCAGTTGCGGCCAGGCGCTGCCGGGCGTGCGCACGCGGCTGCTCGATCGCGACGGCGCGCCGGTGTCCGACGGTGAGATGGGCGTGCTGTGGATGCACCATCCGGCGCTGGCGCGCGGCTATACCGACGGCGATGCCACGGCACGCGCGTTTCGCGACGGCTGGTTCTGCACCAACGATCTGTTCTCGGTCGACGGTGACGGCTACTTCTTTCATCACGGGCGCACCGACGAGTTGCTGCGTGTCGCGGGACAATGGGTGAAGCCGGGCGATGTCGAAGAAGCAGTGCTGCGTGTGCCGGCCATTCGCGAGGCGGCCTGCGCGGTAGTGCCCGATCACGATGGATTCGAGCGGCTGGCGCTGTTCATCGTGCCTGACGCATCGATCGCACCGTCTGCGGCGTGCGAGGCCGCACAACGTGCGTGTTCGGCGGGCTTGCCGCGCCACAGCCAACCGCGCTGGATTCGCGCCGTCGTCGAACTGCCTCGTACCGCCACCGGCAAAGTGCAGCGGTTTCGCTTGAGCGAAGGGTTGCGCAGCGAACTCAGCGGCGGGTGATCACCGCGCGGCGTTCGGGCTCGCGTTCGATCGCCACCGTCAGCTTGCCGTTCACGTCGATCGCGGCACGATTCATCGCGCCGCTGTTGAACGGCATGGCGATCGATCCGGCACGATCGATCACGATCACACCGCCCGATCCACCCATCGCCACCAACTCACGCATCACGACGTGATGCGCGGCGGCGCGCACCGTCTCGCCGCGATGGCGCACGCGCGCGACGATCTCATGCGCCACCGCCGCGCGGATGAAGAACTCGCCATGTCCGGTCGCCGAAACCGCGCAGGCGCGATCGTCGGCGTAGGTGCCGGCGCCGATGACGGGCGAATCACCGATCCTGCCGGGCCATTTATTGGTACGCCCGCCGGTCGAGGTCGCTGCAGCGAGATTACCGTGCGCATCGAGCGCGACCGCGCCCACAGTGCCGCCATCGTGCTGCGACCTGCGCTTGGCGAGGCTGGGATGCACGTGCGAATGCGAAGGTTCCGTCTGTGAACGTGCGGCGCTCGCGCGCCGGCGTTCCAATCGCTGCTCGAGTTCCAAGGCCCGCACGCGCTCAGGCGTCTTGAAGTAGTCCGCGGGCATCGTTTCCAGTCCGATCTCGCGCGCGTACGCCTCGGCCGCTGCGAATCCCAGCATCACGTTCGGCGTGCGATCCATCAACGCACGCGCCAGCAGCACCGGATTCTTCACGCTGCTCAAACCGGTCACCGCTCCAGCATGTCGATCGCTGCCACGCATGATCGACGCTTCGAGTTCGACCTCACCACGCGCGTTGAGCACCGATCCGCGACCGGCGTTCAAACACGCCGCGTCCTCAAGCACGACGACTGCGGCCTGCACTGCATCAAGCGCACTGCCACCGTGCGCGAGCA
>CADECO010000812.1:0-1667 GCA_902825905.1 uncultured beta proteobacterium | reverse complement strand
CATCGTGCTGAAGGCACTGCGCAAGGTTCCCGACGAGCGCTATGCGACGGTCAACGCGCTCGTCGAAGACCTGGAGCGTTTCCTGGCGCATCGCCCGGTGCTGGCTCAGCCCGACAGTCTTGGCTATCGCTGCGTGAAGTTCGTCCGCCGCAACACGCTCGCGGTGGGCGCTGCCGCCGTCGTGCTCGTGGCGATCATCGCGGGATCCGCACTTGCGCTATGGTCGGCCCGAGTGGCCGTGACCGAGCAACGCCGCGCGCTGGAAGTCAAAGAATTCCTGGCATCGCTGCTGCGCGATGCAGATCCCTATCGGAGTCCGGGGGAGCCGCTGGCCGTGGCCGATCTGCTGCGCCAGGCGCGCCAGCGCGCCGAGGCACTCGAAGCGCGTCCCGAAATGCGCGTCGAGCTGCTCACGCTGATCGGTTCGAGCCTGCTCAACCTCGAAGACTTCGATGCAGCGGAACTGGCTGCGCAGCAGGCGCTGACGCAAGCACTCGCCAGTTTCGGCCCCGATCATCCGCTGACGTTGCGCGCACGTGTGCTCATGATGGGAGTGCATCGCTTCCGCGGACGCACGGCAGAGATGCGCACCGAGCTGGAGCAAGCCGAGCGCATTCTGCAAGGACGCAGCGATGCGAGCGCTGCGGATCGTTTCGTCCTTCTCGAGAGCCGCGGTCACTTGTCGATAGACGATGGCAACGCGCAGCAAGCGGTCTCGTCTTCGAAGCAGGCGTTCGCGCTTGCGCTCGCGAGCTTCGGCGAACGCGACGCCCGCACTGCCGCGGCAGCGACACTGCTCGCCGAGGCTTTTGAGTATTCCGACGTGGATCCGGAAGAAGCGTTGCAGACGGCGCAGCGTGCCTTCCGTCTCTCTACTGACCTGTACGGCGTGGATTCGCGGCATCCGCGCGTCATCACGGTTCGCGACGTGTATGGACGTGCGCTATGCCGCGCCGGTCAGGTTCCGGCCGGCGTACAGCAGCTCGAGCGCGCGCTGCGCGATGCGTCGGTGGTCTTCGGCCCGCGCAGCTCCACGGTGGGATTCATCGCGCAGAACCTGGCTCGCTACCAGCGGCAACTCGGCGACATCCGCGCGGCCATCGCCAACTTCGACCTGGCGCTGGAGATCCACGGCAGGGACGTGCAGCACGAATCTTTCACGTACCTCGGCACGCTGACTGCGCGAGGCATTGCATTGGTCGCCGCGCGCCGCCCACAGCAGGCACTGCAGGATCTGACTGAGTCGTCACGCGGCTTGCAGCGACTGTTCGGTGCGGATCACGAGGAAACGCTGATCGCCGAGTTCCATCGCGCCCTCGCGCTGGCGCACCTGGGCAAGAGCGACGACGCGCGGCGCGCCTTCGAGCCGGTCTTGCAGCAGTATCGTACGAAGTACAGCGATCCGGTTTATCTGCCGTATCGCGCGCTCGCGGCGGCCGGCGCGTCGCTGCGGCTGGCAGGCGACCCGGCGGCTGCGCTGGCGTTGCACGAGGAGGCGCTCACCTCCATCGGCACGGCGAGCGATTCGCGTCGAGCGACGGTCCTGACCGAGCTTGCATGGGATCGTCTCGAGCTCGGGCAAGCGCAGCAGGCGCTTGCGTTGTTCGAGGAAGCACGCGGTCCTGCCGGCGCGAGCAAGCCGACACTGACGCCGACGCGCGTCGATG
>CADECO010000811.1:0-1676 GCA_902825905.1 uncultured beta proteobacterium | reverse complement strand
CCCGAGCTCAAGCTGCCCAACAAGAATATCGTGGTGGTGGGCCGGCAAGACAGCAGCGGCACCACCTTCGCGCTGACCAATCATCTCGCGGCGATCAGCGGCAAGTGGAACGAAATGGGCCGCGGCGTGGGCAACATCGTCGCCTGGGGCGGCGGCGCCATGCTGGCGCGCGGCAACGAAGGTGTCGCTGCGCGCATCAAGGTGAGCGAAGGCGCGATCGGTTACGTCGAGTACGGCTTCGCCAAGCGCCTCAACCTACCGATGGCGCAACTGGAAAACAAGAACGGGCACTACCTGGCGCCGCACGGCGCAAGCGGGCAGGCGGCGATTGCGGCGAATCTCAAGCGCATCCACGCCAATCTGCGCGCGTACCTGCCCGACCCCGAAGGCGACAACGCCTATCCGATCGTCAGTCTGACCTGGCTGCTGCTGTACGAGCGCTATGGCGACGCGAACAAGGGCGCCGCGCTCAAACGATTCGTCAATTGGGCGCTGGCCGATGGCCAGTCCCTCGGTGGTGATCTGGGATACATCCCGCTTCCCGCCGATCTCATCGAACGCTCCAAGGCGGCCGCGGAAGCGATCCGTTGATCGAGCGGTGAGATCTTCTTGGAGCACCTGCGCCTCGACCCCGATCGGATCGCCTCGGCATTGCGGCACGCGCAGCACGCGCGGCCCGGCTCGCCATCGCCTCATGATGACCATCGCGACCCGCTCGACGATCGGATCGTCGCCAACATGCTGGCCGGCTACCGCTACGTCGAATGGCTCGTGGGCGAACGCATCGACGTGTTCGCGATGGGACACCATCGCCACCTGCTCGAGCTCAACAGTCTCGCGCTGTGCGGCACCGATCCGGTCCGGCGGCGCGAGTACGCGGCGCATCTGTCGGCCACCGAGCGGCGGTTCTACGAGGAGCCGCAGGCCGGTATCGAGGATCTCATCGAGTGGTATCGCGTGCACGGCGGACTGTCGGTGTGGGAGCGCGCGGCCGGGGTCTGCATCCGCATCCTCAACGAGCCGCAGCTGTTCATCGAGGGCAACCATCGCACCGGCGCGCTGGCGATGAGCTACGTGCTGCTTCGCGAAGGCAAGCCGCCGTTCGTGCTGAGCGCGACCAACGCCGACGAGTTCTTCGCGGCCGCTGCGGTGGTACGCGAGATCCGCAAACACAGCCTGGCCGCGCTGGTGCGCGTGCCGCGTCTGCGGCGCCGTCTGGCGCGGATGCTGACGCGCGAATCGAATCCCGACCATCTGCTGCGACGCGAACCGGCCGGCAGCACGGCTCACGCGGTGGCGGCGCACTGATCCCTGCATCCGGACGTACCCATGCTCAACATCTCATTCGACATCGACGACACCCTGGTGTGCGGACCGCAGACGCCGGCCGAGCCTTTCGTGCCGTTCTGGGCCCGGCGGCGCTACGCCGAGCCTGTGCGCGCTGGAACGGGCGGCTTGCTGCGCGCGCTGCGCGAGCGTCGCTGCCGGATCTGGCTCTATACGAGCTCGCGTCGCCCGCAGCGCTATCTGCACGGCTGGTTCCGAAGCGCCGGCGTGCGTCTGGCCGGGGCCGTCAATCTGTGCGAGCACGAACGAACGCTCGGCTGCCGCGGCCCGTCGAAGTTCCCGCCCGCGTTCGGCATCGATCTGCACGTCGACGATTCGCTCGGCGTTCA
>CADECO010000810.1:0-1678 GCA_902825905.1 uncultured beta proteobacterium | reverse complement strand
GCGCGGTTGATCACGTGCATCTGCGTGACGGGCTGTTGCGCGGCGATCAGTTTGAACAGCCAGAGCGACTGATCCAGCGACGTCAGCGGATCGTGGCTGCCGGCGATGATCTGCACCGGCACGGCGATACCCGCGCCGCGACACCGTTCGTACAACCTGGCCTTCGCTTGTGCAACGGACGCACGGAACTGGTCTGCATGGTGCGACATGCGCTCGCACGCGTCGCGGTGCGGCTGATTCGCGGCGGCCGCCACGCAGGCCTCGACCAGAGTGTGGTCGATCCAATGATGCGAGTGGGCGACGCGTTCGAGCGCCCAGGCCTGTGAAGTACGTGAGAAGAGCGGACGCGGCGGATGGGCGAACGTGAGGTTCTCGACCAGATCACCCGAAGGCGCGGCGGCGGCGCAGGCGAGCGCCGTCACTGCGACGATGCGATCGGGCGCGGTCGTGGCGAGATCGAGCGCGACCAGTCCGCCCAGGTCGTGGCCGATCAGATGGACGCGCTGTAGTCGCTCACCCGCTGCGTCGCGCGCATCGAGCAGCATTCGCATGCCGGCTGTGAGCGTCTCGAACGTGAACGCGCTCTCGCCGATCGTGCTGCCGCCCGCGCCGGGCAGATCGAGCGCCACGACGTGCCGGTGCTTAGCCAGTTGTTCCAGCGCGCTGCCCCAGATGTGCGCGCCGCTGCAATAGGGCGTCAGCCCCGGCACACCGCCGTGGATGAATGTCAGCGCGGGTGCACTCCCGGTCGGACCGCCGCGCAACATCCGCACGGTGCGCTCGCCGATCGTGCTTTCGATGACGCGCAGCGCGCTCACGATGCTTCCACCGTCGCCACGAAACGGGCGAGCAGTGCGTTGAAGCGCTGCGGATGTTCACGAAATGGAAAGTGGCCCGACGCGTTGATGAGGTGGAGCTGCGCACGGCGTTCATGGCGCGCGAGCATCTGGAACAACTCGATCCCGCCTTCGAGCGCGGCCGTGCGGTCGTTGCTGCCCCAGATCACCTGCACCGGCCGCTGCAATCGGCCTTCGGCCAGCCATTGCAGTGTTTCGCCTTTCTGGCGAGCGAGTTGCGGCAGGAACAGGCGGGCACCGAGCCGTTCGCCTTCCACCTTGCGCACGCTGTCCTGATACTTGGGCAGCGCCAACGTGTCCATGACCGACTCGACCCACGCTTCGGTCACGACCTCATTGGAGAAACTGTAGTTCTCGTACACCCAGCGCACGCACTCTCGTGTGCCGCGCGGGTGCGGCGGACGCGACAGCACCACTTCGTTGGTGCCGACCCGCGGAGATAGCGTTGCGGTGTTGACCAGCGTGAGCGAGCGCACCAGATCGTGATGTTCGAGCGCAACGCGCGCCGCAGCGTAGGCGCCGCGCGAGTGTCCGACGAGATGCACCGGCGGCAGCTTCAACGCGCGTACGAACGCGGCGGCGTGCTGTACCACGGCTTGCATCGTGTACGCGTCGTCATTGCGCGGATTGTCGGTCTGGCCCTGGCCGAGCTTGTCGAAGGTGATCGCACGGAACCGGTCGGCGAGCGGCAGCAGATTCAGGTTCCAGGTGTAGGCGCTCGAAGCTGACTCGCTGGTGCCGAAGTTGCCGCCGTAGATGAAGACGATCGGTGCGCCGCTGCCGGCCGCGAAATATCGCGTGCGCGTGCCCTCGACTGCGAG
>CADECO010000809.1:0-1687 GCA_902825905.1 uncultured beta proteobacterium | reverse complement strand
TCGACAAGACTGCGCGCACCATCACCATCTCCGACAACGGCGTGGGCATGTCGCGCGACGAGGTGATCAAGAACATCGGCACGATCGCCAAATCCGGAACCAAGGAGTTCCTGGCCGCGCTCACCGGCGACCAGGCGAAGGACTCGCGCCTCATCGGCCAGTTCGGTGTGGGCTTCTATTCGTCGTTCATCGTCGCCGACCGCGTCACGTTGCTCACCCGGCGTGCCGGATTGCCGGCCGATCAGGGCGTGCGCTGGGAGTCCGCGGGCGAGGGCGAGTTCACGATCGAGGCGATCGACAAGCCCGCACGCGGCACCGACGTGATCCTGCATCTGAAAGAGGGCGAGGACGAACTGCTCGCCGACATGCGCCTCAAGAGCATCGTGCGCAAGTACTCCGATCACATCTCGTTCCCGATCGTGATGCAGAAGTTCGAATGGAACGAGGAGAAGAAGGAACTGGTCGGCTCGGGCCTGGAAGAGACGGCCAATCAGGCGAGCGCACTGTGGGCGCGCGCCAAATCGGAGATCACCGACGAGCAGTACACCGAGTTCTACAAGCACATCGCGCACGACTTCGAAGCGCCGCTGGCGCACGCGCATGCCAAGGTGGAAGGGCGCCAGGAGTACACCCAGCTGCTCTACGTGCCCTCGCGCGCGCCTTTCGACATGTGGGACCGCAACCAGAAGCGCGGACTGAAGCTGTACGTGCGTCGTGTGTTCATCTTGGATGATGCCGAGCAGTTGTTGCCGCTGTATCTGCGGTTCGTGCGCGGCGTAGTCGACTCCAACGATCTGCCGCTCAACGTCTCGCGCGAGATCCTGCAGGAAAGCCGTGACATCGAGGCGATCCGCAACGGCTGCACCCGGCGCGTGTTGGGCGTGCTCGAAGACCTGGCCGAGAACGAAAAGGAGAAATACGCGAAGTTCTGGAGCGAGTTCGGTCGCGTACTCAAGGAAGGCATGGGCGAAGACGCCGCCAATCGCGATCGCATCGCCAAGCTGCTGCGCTTCGCCAGCACGCAGACCGATAGCGAGGAGCAGACCGTGTCGCTCGCCGACTACGTCTCGCGCATGAAGGAAGGGCAGGACCGCATCTACTACGTCACCGCGGAGTCATTCGCCGCAGCTAAGAACAGTCCACACCTGGAGATTTTCCGTAAGAAGGGCGTCGAGGCGCTGCTGCTGTTCGACCGGGTCGACGAGTGGGTGGTGGGACATCTCACCGAGTTCGAAGGCAAGTCACTGCAATCGGTGGCCAAGGGCGACCTCGACCTGGGCAAACTCGAAGACGAGCAAGACAAGAAGGAGCGGGAGACCGCCGAGGGCGCGTACAAGGAGCTCATCGACAAGGTGAAGAGCGCACTCGCCGACAAGGTGAAAGACGTGCAGGTGAGCGCGCGGCTCACCGATTCACCGTCGTGTCTGATCGCCGATCAGCACGACATGTCGGGCAACTTGCGACGCATCCTGCAGTCGGTGGGGCAGAGCGCCGGTCAGGCCAAACCGATTCTCGAGATCAATCCGACCCATCCCATGGTGCAGCGGCTGAAATACGAGGAGGCGCGCTTCGACGAATGGGCCCACCTTCTGTTCGACCAGGCGCTGCTCGCTGAAGGCGGGCAACTGGATGATCCGGCCGGGTTCGTGCGCAGGCTGAACGCGCTGATGCTCGATCTGGCAGGAGG
>CADECO010000808.1:0-1708 GCA_902825905.1 uncultured beta proteobacterium | reverse complement strand
GAAGGCTATGAAAAGCAGAAATGGATGATGTTTGTCGCCGAGGTCGACGAGGAATTGGTGGGAGTCGCGTACGCATCGCGCGGAGACGCGAAGCGCACATCGCATTCATGCTTGTTTGGCCTCGGTGTTCTCGCGGCGCACTGGCGCCAAGGCATCGGCCAAGCCCTCATGAATGCGTTAGAGGATTGGGCGAAGGACCACGGTATTCACAGAATTGAGCTCACCGTGATATCTACAAACACACGCGCAATACAGCTGTACGAGCGGCTCGGCTTTGGGCGCGAAGGGCTCAAACGAAGGTCGCAGAAGGTAGATCAGCACTACGTCGATGAATACTTAATGGCTAGGTTCGTCTAGCGAGAAATCCATGCCGTCTAACATGTGCATCGAGCTAACGGCCGCAAGCCTCGCTTGCGGTTCCCTCGACCCTTCGGCCTCGGCCGCCCCTCAATTGCATCGGTAGGCCCACGGTCGCACCATGGCGCTCGCCCGTTCCGCTGCTCAGTTCCGCCGCGTGCTGCGCGCGTTGGCAACGGCCGCGGTCTTCTCCGTACTCGGCGCCTTACTGTTCGTTGCCGGCGCGTTCATCCACTCTCTGGGAAGCATGGCGGTGTCGCATTGGCGCGCCCTTGCCCACGTTTCCGCCCTGTTTGCGGTCATCGGCGCCATCTTTGGCACGATCGTGGCACTGGACCGGTCGGCCGATGCCCCAGCGCTGCGGTGGCGCTCCATACGCCGGTTCGAGTCGCCGGGATTGCGCACGGGCCTCTGCGCTCTGTTCGGCGTGCTCGCCGTCCTTGTTGTTCAATCACTGGCTTCCGCAGCGGTTCCGTTCGCTTGGTTCGTGGTTGGCGGTATCTGCGGCGCCCTACTGGGCTGGCTGGGCTGGCGCTGGGCGAGGTTTGTAGACTTCTGATGCTCAAACGCCATGCGCGGGCCTAACCCTTCACTGCACCTGACGTTCGCCAGCCGGGTGCGCCGTCTGTCGCCCGCAGCTCGTGCACGGCGTTATGCGTCTCGTGCATCGCAATGACTTACCCAACCGTCCTTGCTCCGGATCTCGTGGGCTCCTATGACGCCGTAGCGAAAGCTGGTGGGGGCTACGTCTGGGATGAGGTGCTTGAGTATCGAGTATGGTGTCACCCAGAACATGGTGCGCCCGATGAGGCAGACGGCAACGACTACTTTTATGTGTTCGCAACTTATGAGGAGGCTTTGGAGTTTTCACGCTCCAACAAAGGTGCCGACGAACCACTCGCTCTGGTACTTCAACGCGAGTACATTGACGAGCCCAGTCCTGGGGAATATGTGCACGTTCGGGAGGAGCGCATCACCGAGTGGCCGGTCGTCTTCTTGAATCGCCCTCGTCGCACTGAGCGAACTATCCCGGATTTCATGGCCCCGAATGCGCCGCCGAACCGCCTTGCCATATTGCGAGGGCAAGAGTGAAACCTGGCCAGTCCACAAGAGCGCCGAACAACCCCCGCGTGAACCAACCGGCCCACCAGCGTTCCTGGTGGGTACCCGTCGCGCCGCGCGCGCTGGCCGCCGGTTACGCGGATCTTTAGGCGTCACAACTCAACCATGCAGGAAGGCAGCGACGCCTAACAGGTCGTGCAACCGGACATGCAGCGGCGGGCGACGTAAGGCCCCACGAACGCTGTCCCCTAGAGTCCACCCGAGTACAACCAATGCCAAGCGCAAATAC
>CADECO010000807.1:0-1711 GCA_902825905.1 uncultured beta proteobacterium | reverse complement strand
GTTCGACACGTTTCATGGACAGCTCGCGCGCCACAAGGTGGATCCGGGTGCACCGGCACTCAGCGCCAGCCTGCCGGCGACACCAACCGCGGAAGAGGCAAAGCGCTTCAACGAGGTCGATGCGGTGAAAGCCGTCGGCATCGCGATCAACGCGAACCTGGATCGCAGCATCGTACGCATGCTGGTGGGCCAGCTGCGCTATTCGCTGAAAACCGAGGGGGAAGTGGCGCTGCTGGCCCAGCTCACGGAAACGCTCGGCGACACGCAGATGGTTGTGCGCATTGGCAAGACCGCCATCGCGCGCGGCATGAACCTCGTCGTGTATGCCTATCCCGTACACACATTTCCGGCGTACAAACCGCTGCGCGCACCTCCGGAAACGGCGATGCTGCTGGGCATCGCCAGGCAGGAAAGCGAGTTCAACTCCGCCATCATCTCGACGGCCGGAGCTCGCGGGTTGTTGCAGGTGATGCCGATCACTGCGCGGCACATCTGCCAAGACCACAAGGTCAAGTGCGACGTCCCGCGGCTGCTCACGGACAACAGCTACAACGCCATGATCGCGTCCGCCTATATCGGCGATCGCATGGCGGAGTTCGGTGGCAGCTACGTGTTGACGCTGGCCGGCTACAATGCCGGTCCCGGCAGGGCGAGAGAGTGGGTGCGCGCATTTGGCGATCCGCGCACCTCCAAGATCGACCCGATCGACTGGATCGAGAGCATCCCGATCGAGGAGACCCGCGAGTACGTCAAGAAGGTTCTCGCCAACATTCAGATGTATCGTGCGCGTCTGGGCGAGACGCAAGCCTTGCGGCTCAACCAGGACCTGAAGCTGAGAACAGCCAGCGAATAGGGAACCACGAAGGATGAACGCAGCGGGCGCGCGCGGCGGGAACGAGGTTGAATCGGACCTGCAGAACTGGCGCGATATCTTCTACACGTCGCGCGACGGCTTGCGCCTGTATTCGCGCCACTATTCAGCACCAACCGCCTCGCAGCGCCCCGTCGTTTGCATCCCTGGGTTGACGCGCAATGCCCGCGATTTCCACATATTGGCGACGCACCTAAGCGACCCGGCCAATCCGCGGGCGCGCGATGTCTACGCCGTGGATTTGCGCGGGCGCGGACGGTCGGCCCGCGATCCGAACTGGAAGAACTACAACGTCCAGATGGAGATGCTGGATGTTTTGGACCTGATGACGGTGGCAGGCCTGCATAAGCCGGCGATCATCGGCACCTCGCGGGGCGGTCTGATCGCCATGCTCATGGCCACGGCGCGGCCAGCCAGCATGGGCGCGGTCGTGCTCAACGATATCGGTCCGGTAATCGAGCGTGATGGCCTGACCCGCATCGTGGCCTACACCGGCAGGGTACCGCTTCCGGCCTCCTGGCGCGAGGCGGCATCTTTGGTGGAGAGCATGAACAAACGCTATTTCCCAGCCCTTCCGGCTGGCGATTGGGAGCACTTGGCGCGCGATTGGTTTGACGACGCCAACGGGCGGCCGGCGAACAGCTATGACCAGAATCTGGCCAAGACGATGAGCCTTCTCGACGGCCCCGCAGCGACATTTTGGCCGCAATTCGAGGCGCTCTCGTACTTGCCGACATTTGCCCTGCGCGGCGAGCTTTCCGATGTGCTGAGCGATCAGACCTTGCACGAGATGCGCGTGCGCCATCCCCGCTTGGAGACACTGGTCGTGCCCGGCCAAGG
>CADECO010000806.1:0-1717 GCA_902825905.1 uncultured beta proteobacterium | reverse complement strand
TTCTGTTTCATCTCGTCGCTCGACTCGGTGGTGAGCATCAGGATCGGCACGCGCTGGTACTCCGGTTGCGCACGCAGGTTCTGGATCAGCGTGAGCCCGTCCATCACCGGCATGTTCTGATCGGTGAGCACCAGATCGAACTTGCGCTTGAGCGCGAGCTCCAGGCCTTCGCGGCCGTCGCCCGCCTGCACCACCTCGTGTCCGGCCTGCTTCAGCGTCATCGCCACCGCCGCGCGCAGGGAAACCGAATCGTCCACCGCCAGAATCGTTGACATGAAAAAGTGCTCCGTTTCCTTAGAACAGATCGACCGAGCCGTGAGCCGCTTCGGCGTCGAAAGTTGCCGGCGTGGACCGCGCCACCACCGAGTGCAGCGGCTTCACCTCGACATCTGAAATCTCGTCTTTCGGCAGGGTGCAAAGGTTGTGCACCCGTTCGAGCCGATCGCGCACGCGCGCCACGAGCTGCGAGGTCATGTCGTGGAACTGCAGTGCGCGCAGCGCCGTTTCGATGCGCGCGTTGATCGGGATCTCGGGCTGCGCGTTCGGATCGGCGCGATAGAGCGTCAGATCGGCCACCAGGCCGCTGAAGCTCTCGACCAGCTTGCTCACCGCCTCGTCGAGGATTTCGTTCAGGCGCGCCAACTCCTGGTTGGCGTAGTCGGCCTGCTGGCTGAGTGAAGCGAAGCGTTCGCCGCGCGGATCGAACGAGTCGAAGTGAGTCGAATGCTGACTTGCCATGGACAGGTTTTCGTTGTGATGAGCGTCGGGTCGACCGATCTTGCGGAGGGGTCGCTCAGGGCTGCCCGGTTGTTATCGGCAGCTCCTGCGGCGTGGCACAGGATGTTGGCGCGCGCCGTCCTGGTTGAAAGCAGAAATAAGCGCGCGGTTTGCGGGGTATATCGATTCGCGCAGTGATCGATTTCGCGCGCGTTGCGCTTTGTTGGTGCGCGCTAGGCGCTTAGCTGGTGCGCGCGCCGATCAGCGCATTTCCCGTGCCACGGTGGTGCGTGGAAGGCGGGCGGGTGGACTTGCCGGGAGCGGCTGCACGCATTGCAGACGCAGCGCCGCCGCGCGCGCGTTGTGCGGCGCAAGTAACGCCGGTGTGATCAGCGGCTCGAGCGCGAACGCGAACGCGGCGGTTCGATGACGATGCGGCCGCGCGATTGCGTGGCGCGTACCGAGGCGAGCGCGACCAGCTTCGATTTGGCGGCGGCGGTGGTGGCCTTGTCCGCTTCGATCGTCGCGAGGGTCATCGCCTTGAGCTTGGCGAGTGCCTCGGCCTTGGCGCGTGCTTCGGCGGCAGCGGTCCGGTCGGCTTCGACCGCCGCGGCGCGCATCGCGGCCAGTTCCAGCTCCGACTTGCGACGGGCTTCGGCGGCCTGGCGTGCCTCGAGGTCCGCGCGCATGCGTAACTCGGCGGCTTCACGCATTCGCGTTTCGGCCGCGCCACGCGCGCGTCGCGCTTGGAGCGCACGGGTAAGCGCGGCGTTCTGCGCGCACGCCTCCTCGGCGGCTGCCTGATCGGTATTGGCCTGTTCATGCGCGAGCGACTCGATTTCGCGTTCGCTGCGCCGCCGCGCCTGCGCGGCTTCGCGTGCGCGCGCCTCGGCGGTCGCGCGTGCCAGCGTGTTGGCCGCGAGTTTTTTCTCGGTCGCCGCGCGTGCCGCGGCTTCTTCGGCGAGCTTGGTTTCGGCTTGTGTGCGCGCGCGTGCGTGGG
>CADECO010000805.1:0-1717 GCA_902825905.1 uncultured beta proteobacterium | reverse complement strand
AGATCAAGCCGGGCGAACTGGTCGCGATCGTCGGCCAGAGCGGCTCGGGCAAGACCACGCTCGCCAAGCTGCTGGTGGGGCTTTACGGAGTGAACGAAGGCCGCATCACCGTCGACGGCTACGACATGGCGAGCATCGACAAGACCTACTACCGCGCCCAAGTCGGCTACGTGATGCAGAGCAATCTGCTGTTCTCGGGCACGATCGCCGAGAACATCGCCAGCGGCGACGAGCAGCCCGATCGCCGGCGCATCGAGGAAGTCGCCCGAATGGCCGATGCGCACGGCTTCATCAGCAAACTGCCGCTTGGCTACGAGCAGGTGGTCGGCGAGCGCGGCATGGGCCTCTCCGGCGGCCAGATCCAGCGGCTGTGCATTGCCCGCGCGCTCTATCGCGATCCGCGCCTGCTGGTGTTCGATGAGGCGACCTCGGCGCTCGACACCCAGTCGGAGAGCCACATCATCGCCAACATGAACGAGATCCTGAAGGGCCGTACCGCGGTGATCGTCGCCCACCGGCTGAGCACGATCATGCGGGCCAACAAAATCGTCGTCCTGCACAACGGCGCCATCGTCGAACAGGGTACGCACGACGAGCTAGTGAACCGGAACGGAGGTTTTTACAACCAATTGGTACAGAAGCAGCTCAACGCGGCCTGACGCCCGACAGTCCGTTTCGGCCAGCGAACCCGCCTCCCGCGTGGGGGCAATCAGAGGGGCCACACCAGCATGAAGATCCTCGACCAGGACACTCACGGAAGCTCGGTCGTCTCGTACGCCGGGCTGATCGAGAAGATCGAAATCCTGCGTTCGGCCCTGCGCTGGTCCTCCAGCATGGAGCGGCCCGAGATCGAGAAACTGCTGCGTCAGGCCAACAGCCTGCGCGACGAAGTGCTGCAGGTATCGCATCAGGAAAGGTTCGTGCGCGCCGCCGCCGCGATCGAGCCGAGTCAGCCTGGCCGCGTCGATCGCACGCCCGGTGCCCGGCGTCAGGCGCTGCTCGAGCGCAACTTCGTGTTCGAGGGTGCGTTCGGCGACAACCCCAAGCTGCTCGAAGCGCTGGAGATCGCCGAGAAGGCCGCCCCGACGCATCTGCCGGTGCTGATCGACGGCGAAAGCGGCACGGGCAAGGAGCTGATGGCCAAGGTGATTCACGCCAACGGCTCGCGCGCCGACACGCCGTTCATCTCCGTCAACTGCGGCGCAATCCCCGAGAACCTGCTCGAGTCCGAACTGTTCGGCCACAAGAAGGGCGCGTTTACCGGCGCCACCGGCGATCGCAAAGGCAAGTTCGAAGCCGCGCACAAGGGCACGATTTTCCTGGACGAAATCGGCGAGCTGCCGCTTGCGGGTCAGGTCAAGCTGCTGCGCGTGCTGGAGTCGCGCCAGATCCAGCGCGTGGGCTCCGACGAGGCGATCACGGTCGACGTGCGCGTGGTGGCTGCGACCAACCGCGATCTGCGCAAGATGTGCGAAGAGGGCAAGTTCCGCGAAGACCTCTACTACCGGCTGAGCGTGATCCACGTGACGCTGCCGCCGCTGCGCGAGCGCAAGGACGAGATCCCGCTGCTGCTCTCGTACTTCGCCGATGAGTCGGCCGAATCGTTGAAGCGCCGCCCGGTCGCGCTCACGCGCCGACTGCAGGCGTTCCTGCTCGATTACGCGTATCCGGGCAACATCCGCGAGCTGCGCAACCTGATCTATCGCCTGTCGTGCCT
>CADECO010000804.1:0-1721 GCA_902825905.1 uncultured beta proteobacterium | reverse complement strand
GCGTGCCGCAGGCCAGCGCCTCGATCATCACCAGGCCGAAGGTATCGGTGCGGCTCGGGAACACGCACACATCGGCGGCGCCGTAGTGCTGCGCCAGCGCTTCGCCTTGCTGGAAGCCCGCGAAGTGCACGTTGGTGTAGCGACGCTGCAGCGCCTCGCGCTGCGGACCGTCGCCGACCACCCATTTCGAACCCGGCAGGTCCAGATCGAGGAACGCCTCGATGTTTTTCTCCACGGCGACGCGTCCGACGTACATGAACACCGGGCGCGCCGCACGCAGGAACGAGCGCTCGCCGGGCTTGAACACGTCCATGTCGACGCCGCGGCCCCACAACTTCACGCGCTCGAAGCCGTGGCTTTCGAGCTCGCGCTTGATCGCGGGTGTGGCGGCCATGATCGAACGCGCTGGTCGATGGAACCAGCGCATCGCCTTGTAGGTGAGGCGCGCGGGCAGTCCACAGCGGGCCTGCACATACTCGGGGAATTTGGTGTGGAACGACGTGGTGAACGCAAGCCCGGTGCGCAATGCGTAACGCCGCGCGGCGAAGCCGAGCGGCCCCTCGGTAGCGATATGCAACGCATCCGGTGCGAACGCTTCGATCCGATAGCCGACTTTCGAGCCCGCGTTGATGGCCAGTCGAATCTCGGGGTAGGTCGGACACGCGATCGTGCGGAACTCCAGCGGCGAGATGACGCCCACCGTGTGCCCCATGCGCTCGAGTTCGCGCTTGGTCGTCGTGAGCGTACGCACCACGCCGTTGACCTGCGGCGACCAGGCATCGGACACGATGAGGATTCTCATGGCGCCACCGGCAGCGCAAGCTTGCGCCGCGCACGCTTGTCGCTCTTGATCGGCGTGCGCTGATGCCAGTGCACGACGTTGAGCGCCCCGCTGTGATCTTCGGTCAGGGCGGTCAGGCTCTCGACCCAATCGCCGCAGTTGCAATACAGAATCCCGTCCACGTCCTCCACCTCCGCTTTATGGATGTGCCCGCACACCACGCCGTCAACGCCGCGGCGCTGCGCTTCCTGCGCGAGCACTTTGCGAAAATCGGTGATGTACCCCACCGCGTTCTTGACCCGGTGCTTCAGATACTGCGACACCGACCAGTAGGGCGCGCCCAGCCGCACGCGCGCATGATTGACCCAGCGATTGAGCTTCAGGCACTGGATGTAGAGCTCATCGCCCAGGCGCGCGATCCATTTCGCGTGCTGCACCACGCCGTCGAACAGGTCGCCGTGCGTCACCCACAGGCGGCGCCCGTCGACGAGCTGATGGATCGCCTCGTGCTGCACCGAGATGCCGCCCAGCGCGATACCCAGGAACGGGCGCAGCACCTCGTCGTGGTTGCCGGGGATGTAGATGACTCGCGTGCCCTTGCGCGCCTTGCGCAGGATCTTCTGCACCACGTCGTTGTGCGACTGCGGCCAGAACCAGGTCTTCTTCAGCTGCCAGCCGTCGACGATGTCACCGACGAGGTACAGCGTCTCGCACTCGTGGTGACGCAGGAAGTCGAGCAGGTATTCCGACTTGCAGTCGACCGTGCCCAGATGGACATCGGAGATCCAGATCGTTCGATAGCGCTGGACCGGGGTCGGATCGTCGTCGAAACTCGCAGCGAGGATCGAATGAGAGAGCGGCGCGTTCACGTGGGTCGTCGGTTCTCGTTTCGCTGGGATGCGATTCAACGCGACCAACGTTGCCGCGCCGTGACACTGGC
>CADECO010000803.1:0-1728 GCA_902825905.1 uncultured beta proteobacterium | reverse complement strand
CCGGTGTGGCGTGACGTGCGCTCGGAGAAAGAGCACTACACGACCGCGCGCGGACCGGAAGCCGGCGTGTTGATCCAATCGGGCGGCGAAACCTGGCGCGCGTACCGCAACCACTACATCGTGCGCTATGGCGGCTGGGCGATCTCGATCATGGTGGTACTGATCGCGCTGTTCTATTGGCGCAAGGGCACGATCCAGTTGCACCAGGCCCCCACCGGGCGCAAGGTGCTGCGCTTCAAATCGTACGAGCGCGTCATCCACTGGAGCACGGCGATCAGCTTCGTCATCCTGGCGGTGTCGGGCATGCTGATGCTGTTCGGCAAGTCCGTGGTGCTGCCGATCATCGGACCGACGCTGTTCGCGTGGGTCACCCAACTGGGCAAACTGCTGCACAACTTCGTGGGCCCGGTGTTCGTCGTCTGCTCGTTGCTGCTGTTCTTCACCTTCGTGCGCAACAACCTGCCGCATCCGAGCGACTGGTTGTGGATCCGCAAGCTGGGCGGCCTGTTCTCGGGCGAGCACGTGCCCTCGCACCGATTCAATGCCGGTGAGAAGGCGTGGTTCTGGGGCGGGCTGACGCTGCTTGGCATCGTTGTCGGCGCGAGTGGCCTGGTGCTCGACTTCCCCAACTTCATGCAGACACGCGCGACGATGCAGTGGTACCACATGGTTCATGCCGTCGGTGCGATCCTGTTCATCCTCGGGTTTCTCGGGCATGTGTACATGGGCACCATCGGTGTGGCCGGTGCCTACCAGGCGATGCGCACCGGCTACGTCGACGAGACGTGGATGAAAGAACACCACGAACTGCTCTACAACGACATCAAGTCGGGCAAGATCGCCGCCGACACGCTGCAGCCCGACGGGAGCGCGGGTGGCTCGGTGCGCGCCCAGGCTCAGGCATGATCGCAATCGACGAACCATCGGAGACGCGCGAATGACCACCTCGATCCGACTCATCGCCGGCCTCGCGGGCGTGGCACTGGCTGCAACCGTCGGTGCCAAGCTGCCCGCGCCGCAACTGAGCGAAGAGCAAAAGACCAAGGCGCAGGAGGCGGCGGCGAAATCGGCCCACGCCGCCAAAGTCGACGCCTACCAGTTGTGCCGATCGATGGATCGCGTGGCCGAGCGGTACGGGCGGGATCTGCAGGCCAAAGGCAAAGCCCTGCCGGTCACCGAGACCAAGCCCTGCGCCGATCCCGGGCCATTCCAGGCCGCAACGAAGTAGTGCTCGAAGCGCTGATCGCACCGAGCGCTCCTGGTCGCGGTGCCCCGCGCTCGACGACGCGCCGTTGATGCCCGCCTCATGGGCCTTGCGGCGGATCGTCGAGGCGGCCCACGAGTCGGACCCGACAAAATAGAGGTTGTCGTGCTGCGCTCGCATCGCCTCTGCGATGTTCGCCGTTGCGGCAAGCCGGAACGATTCCGGCCCGAACAAACCCAGATCAAAGGAGATGTGATGCGTGTGCTGTTGGGGAGTGTCGTTGCAATGATCGGATTGGCGGGATGTGCCGGCGGATCATCCTCCGGCGCGTCTGCGATCGCCAAGCTCGAGCCCACCCGGGGCAATGCAACGGCGGGTGTGGCCAAGTTCGTCCAAAGCGGCAATCGCGTGATCGTCACGGCCGAAATCAGTGGCCTCAAGCCCAACGCCGAGCACGGCCTCCACGTCCACGAAAAGGGCGACTGCAGCCCGGGCGACGGCAACAATGCCGGCGGGCCCGTCAA
>CADECO010000802.1:0-1731 GCA_902825905.1 uncultured beta proteobacterium | reverse complement strand
GCCGTCGTTGAGGCCGATGGCGAGGCTGGCGCGCAGGCTCAGGCACTGCGAAAGCGCCGGGTCGTCCGGCGAGTGTCGCGCGATCTCGCGGTCGATCGCGATGGTCGACTCTTCCGCGCTGCCGAGCTGCGCGCGCGCAATCGCACGATTGCAGATCAGCGGGGAGCGGCCCGGCAAGCTCTCCGGCAGCGAATCGATGACGCGCGTCAGGACCTTGTCCGCGCGCTCGAACTGGTCGTGCGCGATGTACCAGCCAGCGACGAAGTCGGTCGCCACCGCGAGCGTGCGCGGATCGCTCTTGCCCAGCTGCTCGGCGATCGCTTCGCTGCGTGCGAACAGTTGATCGATGGTCAGCGTCTCGTCATTGCGCACGCCATCGCGGAGCACGGCTCGCATGAAATCGAGCGTCGCTTCCGAATTGGCCAGCATCTCGATCGCGGTGGAGCGATGCTTCTCGGCGCGTTGCCACTGCCATACGGCAGCACCGAAGCCGACGGCCAGTGCGAGCACCGCGATTGCCGCAGCACTCACGTGCACTTTGTGTCGCGCGACGAATCGCCGCGTGCGATACCAACCGCTGTCGGGCCGCGCGCTCACCGGCAGGCTTTCGAGGTAGTTGGCGATGTCCTGCGCGAACGCACCGACCGACAGGTAGCGTTCGGCAGGTCCTCTCTTGAGCGCCTTGAGCACGATCGTATCGAGATCGCCCTTGAGCGTCTGCGCAAGCCTGCGCGGCGTCGTGCGGCGCGCCGCGGCGACGATCTCGGTCGTCGCGAGGTGGCTGGGCCGCGCCGGGTCGCGAGTGAGGATCGCTTCTTCGAGCTGACGACGCGATGCGCGGCCCATGCTGAATGCGCGGCTGCCGACCAGCAGCTCGTGCAGCACGACGCCGAGCGAATAGATGTCCGACGCCGTTCCGACCGGTTGACCACCGAGTTGTTCGGGCGACGCGTAATCCGGCGTCAGCGGACCTTCGGCGAACTGCGTGATCGACCCGAGCGTGACCGCAGCCTGGGCCGCATCCGAAGACAACAGCTTCGCGATGCCAAAGTCGAGCAGGACGACGCGAGCCTGCCGCGTCACCAGGATGTTCGACGGCTTCAGATCCCGATGCAGGACCAGATGCGAATGCGCGAACTCGACGGCTGCGAGCACCTGCAGGAACAAGCGCAATCGCTCGCGGATCGGCAAGCGCTCGTCGTCGCAGTACGCCGTGAGCGATTTGCCGTCAACGTGCTCCATCGCGAGATACGGCTGGCCGGCAGCGATGACGCCGGCGTCATAGAGCCGCGCGATGTTCGGATGCGTGAGCGTCGCGAGGATGTCGCGCTCGCGCTTGAAGCGCTCCGCGAACTCGGCCTGTCGCGGGCCCTGGAAAGGCAGTTTCACGGCGACTTCGCGCTGCAGCTGGCCGTCGCAACGTTCGGCGAGCCAGACCGAGCTCATGCCGCCGCGGCCGATTTCGCGAATCAACCGGTACGCGCCGACCTCTTCGCCGACTGCGGCAGCCTGCTTGAGCAGCGCGTGCCGCGCGGGGTCGACTGCGGGATTGGAGAGAAATCCGCGCTGCTGGAGCTGGGCATGCTCCGCGAGCAACTGGCGCACGGCGGCCGCGATGTCCGGTTCGGCGGTAGTCAGCTCGGTCAGCCAGCGCTCGCGTTCGTCGGCTTGGAGGTCGAGCGCCTGATCCAAGTAGGGGGCAATACGTTGCCACTGCCCGGCTTCGTGCGG
>CADECO010000801.1:0-1733 GCA_902825905.1 uncultured beta proteobacterium | reverse complement strand
CGGTCACAGCGCGGGAAAAGTGTCCCGACCGATAAGGCGCGCATGGACAGACGCCGCGTGGCTGGTTAAGGGCGCGCGGGGATTGAAACGGGAGAAACGAATGATCCGTCAGATGATGTTCGCCGCTGTTGCGGCGTTGGCTTTGAGTGCGTGTGGTCAAGGCGGCACGGGCGCAGAACTGCCGAAGACGCAAGAAGGCGCGCAGGCGCCCACGGAATTGAACACAACGACCGCGCGGCAGGACAATCTCACCGCCGAAGAACGCGCGCAGCTCGAGACGCTCGTGGCTTCGTATCTCGCCAACGTTCAGCAGCAAGTCGGCGGCGGCTTGAACCCGGCGCAAGGCTTCACCGATGAAGTCACCGGCATGCAGCCTGGCACCGATCACCGCTGGCAGGTCAACCTCAATGGCGGCACCGCCTATCGCATCATCGGCGCGTGCGACAACGAATGCGAGAACATGGATATCGAGCTGATCGACGTGCGCACGGGCGGTGTGGTGGCGTCGGATACGCTGCCGGATGACTACCCGGTCGTGAACTTCACGCCGCCGGGCAACGGCCAGTACATCGTGCGTATGATGATGATCACCTGCACCATCGCGCCGTGCTACGCGGGCGCGCGCATCCTTTCGTAGGAGATTTAGGCGTACGGGAAGCAGTCGTCGCGCTTCAGCTCCAAACCATAGTGAGCTGCGAGCGCCTCGATTGCTTTTTCGTACAAGACGTAGGGGTCGCCGTTTTCCGGCCCGACAATGATGGTGCGGAAGTTGGCTTGGTTGCGCCCCTCGGGCGGCAGCATCGCCGTCGCGAGGCCCGTGCCGTCATCGGCCCGCAGCGTCAGGAACAGCGGCATCGCCTTGGCGACGTGATCCTTCAGGCCGATGGATTGTTCGAATGTCGGCGTGCCAGGCGGGGCGCGGTAGCTCTCGCGGGCAGCGGCTTCGAAGCGACGGAAATACTTGTCGACGGAGTGTCGCAACAGCGCCGCTTCCGCTTCGGCCTCCGCTTCGGTTTCAAGCCTGAACCAGGTTGCGCCGCCCGGCGCGTCGCACACGTACCGCATGAAGGCAGTGTAGCGCACATTCCGGAACGAATTATGGAGAACCGGCGCGCATCGCTGCACGCCGGCTCAATTTGTGGTGCTTACAGCACGTGTTCTCTTAGCAGGGGACGTCGACCATCAGGTAACGCTGCGCGTAGCGGTCCCATTGCCGCTCGCGGCGCGTGCACTGCGGCCGGCGCTGGTCTTCGTACGACGGATCGTACGAGCCCTCGGCATACGGCGCACCTTCGAGCTCGCCATATTCCTGCTCATAGGCCGAGCCGCGGCGATCATCGTAGCGCTGGTCGGAATAGCCATCGCGGCGCTCGTAATAGCCTGGCGGCGGCTCGCAATAGCGATAGTCCGACGAGCAGCGCGCTTGCGGCTGACGCGGTCGGCTGGCCAGAGAGCCAATGGCCAGGCCAAGGACTCAGCCGACAACGCCGGCAGCGACCGCATCACCGTCATCATCGCGGTGGCGACGGTAATAGCCGTGGTGGCGGCCGCCGTCATAATAGCCGTCATGGCGCCGGTCGCGCGCATCAGCGGCAGCGGGCGTGAACGTGGCCGCTGCGAACGCGAACGCTGCCAGCACAGCCGTGAATTTCCGCATCATAATAGTGCTCCCGGCCGGACCGTGCGCCTCGCTGGCTGAACCTTACCTGAATCCAACCTGAACGGGATAGCGG
>CADECO010000800.1:0-1734 GCA_902825905.1 uncultured beta proteobacterium | reverse complement strand
GCGGCAGCGCCATGGGCGCGCAACGCTTCGAGGCCCTGCGCGTCGACGTCGATCGCTACCACGCGAGCACCGTGTTTCGCGCATGCGCGAGCGGTGGCAGCGCCGATGCCCGAAGCCGCACCGGTGATGAGCACCACAGAGTCGTTGAAGTTGTATTGGATGGAGAGGGTCATGGTTTTGGGTGAGATCAAACGGGCGGCGGCATTCCCACCGCCTCACGATACAACCTGGCTGCGGCGTCCGCGCTCATCGGCGCGATGCCGGCCACGTGTTCGTCGGGGCGCACCAGCACGACGGAATCGGTCGGTACACCTAACCGGGTGGTGAAGCGGTTGCCCGAATCAAGCAGCGCGCGATCGCGCAGACCGGAGTCGTGCGGGGCGTCCCAGCGCGAGACGACGCGATGCGCGAGCGCGGGTGAATCTGTCGGCGGTAGCGGCGGGCGGCGGCGTGCGTCGGTGATGTAGAGCGCGACGAATCGATCGCGCGTCAGATCATGCAGGCGCAGCTCGCGCCCTTGCGCGTCGTGCAGGCGGGCATTGGGGATGCGATCGCCCGGCTCGATCGGCGGCGCGGTCTGCGTCTTGACCATGCTGCTCGCGCCGGTGCCGGCCACATCGACCCGCACGCCCAGCAGCGAACGGGTGTACGCGTTGCCCCAGTTGTTGTCGGTCATCGCCGCGACGCGATCGGTGCGGCGCGCCATGTTCTGGCGTGCGGCTTCTGCCATCTGGCCCGAGCCATCGACGGCGAGCGGACGTTGCTCGCGCTCGTAGCCATCGAGCAGCGCATCGGGCGCCCAGCCGCGCTGCACCCACGCCAGGCGCCAGGGCAGGTTCGATGCATCGAGCACGCCGGTGTTGAGCCCAAGCGCCCACATCGGCGTGATCAGGTGCGCGGCGTCGCCCATGAGAAACACGCGGCCGTCACGCCAGCGGCTGGCCACGCGGTGATGCACGCGGTAGATGTTCATGCCGAGCACGCGCACCTGCGTCACGTGGCCGATGAAGCGCAGGACTTTGTCGCGCAGATCGTCGGGCGTGGGCTCGGGCAGGCCATCGGCCAGCGGAAACAGGAATCGCCAGCAATGCGGCTGGCGCACCAGGATCATCCATTCCTTCGGATCGCCGAAGTAAGCGAGATACGGGTAGTCACGCGGATTGCCCACGTCGAGGTCGACTTCGAGATCGACCAGCACGTAGCGCTCGGCGAGCGAGGTGCCTTCCACCGTCGCGCCCATCTGATCGCGCACCACGCTGCGCCCGCCGCCGCAACCGAGCAGATAGCTGGCGTCGAACGTGGTCGGGCCTTGCGGCGTTTCCAGATGCAGTCGCACCCGATCGGCGAGCGGCTCATAGCGCAGCAGGCGATGACGCAGCGTCACACGGCCAAGTTCGGAGCGTGCCAGCGCTTGCGCGAGCACCGGCTCCATCTTGTCCTGCGGGAGGTTGATGACGAACGGGTATCGCGTTTCGGCATCGAGCACGTCGAGCCGCACTGAGAGTGTGGAGCGATTCGTCGCGCGGTCGATCTCGCCGATCTCGTCTACCCGCAGCGCCTGGGCGAGCACCGCGTCGGCCGCGCCGTAGCGCTCGAACACTTCGAGCGTGCGGGTGAGCGTGGTGCCGGCTTTGGTGTCGAGCGAGAGGCGATCGTCGTCTTCGAAGACGACGAAGGGCAGGCCATGGTGCGCCAGCCCGAGCGCGGTGGTGAGGCCGATCGGGCCGGCACCGA
>CADECO010000799.1:0-1738 GCA_902825905.1 uncultured beta proteobacterium | reverse complement strand
ACGTTGGGCGAGGGAGTCGTCGCCTCGCCCTCGGATTCCATCGGTCGGTCTAGCCAACGGCGGTAGCGCTCCAGGAGGTCTTCCATCTCGTGCTTGGTCACCATAGTTGTTCTCGTCGGTGGAGATTGGGGGCTGGGGCGGGTCTGGCCGCCAGTGACCGTGAGTCGCGCGCGCGCTCGCATCGGTTCAAACAGACTTGCTGCCAGTACGTTGTCAGCAGCCTTGAGTTATCCACAGGGCCGTGCAATCGCCCCTGACACGACGATGGCAGCAGCGTGTCAGTACGTTACGAGCCGTGCCGAACGTGCGGCACACCCCACACAAGGAGATCGACATGACGACGCCAACGCTTGCCACCCAACCCTGGACCCGCAACGCCGTGACCTGGTTCGAAATCCCGGTGCGTGACTTCGAACGCGCCCGCAAGTTCTACGAGCAGACCCTCGAAGTCGGTCTGCGCGACGAGAAGATGGGGCCTGCGCGCATGGGCGTGTTCCCGCCGCAGGCTGGGCGCGAGTCCGGCCTGGAGGTGACCGGCTGCATCATTGCAATGGAGGGCTATCAGCCCTCACTCACGGGCAGCATCGTGTATCTGAACACGCGCGTTGATCTGCAGCGTGCCCTCGATCGCGTGCGCAAAGCCGGCGGCGAGACGCTGCTGCCCAAGACGGAACTGCCCGATGGCATGGGATACTTCGCGCAGATCCGCGACACCGAAGGCAATCGGGTCGGGCTGTATTCGACCGAGTAGCACACGCCGCTGTGTGACGCGCCCACCCAGGTATGGGACCTCCGCATCCCTAGCGTAGATGCGCCGCGCCGACCGACTGTTCCAACTCATCGAGCACCTGCGCGGTCGGCGCACGCTCACCGCACGCCAGCTCGCCGAGCGGCTGCACGTTTCGGAGCGCACCGTCTACCGCGACGTGGGCGATCTCATCGCGAGCGGCGTGCCGATCGAGGGCGAGGCGGGCATCGGCTACCAGCTGCGACGCGGCTTCGATCTGCCACCGATCATGTTCGATCGCGATGAACTGGAAGCACTGGTGCTGGGCGCGCGGCTGGTGAAGGCGCTGGGCGGCGACTCGCTGGCGCAGTCGGCCGATCTCGCACTGAACAAGATCGAAGCGGTGCTGCCCGCGGCGCGGCGCAAGGAACTCGAATTGCCGCGGCTCTACGCGCCGCGCTTTGCAATCGATGCGCGCCGCACCGAATCGCTCGATACGATCCGGCGCGCGATCAACGCACATCGCGTGCTGCGCATCGACTACATCCGCGAAGACGGCACCGCATCATCGCGCTCGCTCCGGCCCCTGGCGCTGTACTACTGGCCGCCGCACTGGCTGCTCGCGGCATGGTGCGAACTGCGCCAGGATTTCCGCAACTTCCGCACCGATCGCATCCAGGGCGTGACGGTGACCGACACGCCATTCACCGACGAGCCGGGAAAGACGTTCGAGGATTTCCTGCGATCGATCCCCGAGGCGTGACGAGGCCGACTCGCGGCACGTGCCCGGGTTGTGTTGCTCGGGTGTGTCGCTCGGTCGTGCAGATCGGTCAGGTTGCTCAGCCGTATCGCTCAGTCGGCTTTGCTGAGCCGTCTCCGTCGTGCCGCGCTACTCGCCCTACTCACCCGGCTTGCGCGGCGCCAGGCGCGAGGCGATGAACAGTTCCGGATCGACTGCCGCGCCGTTCATGTAGATGGTCCAGTGCAGATGCGGGCCGGTGACGCGTCCGG
>CADECO010000798.1:0-1740 GCA_902825905.1 uncultured beta proteobacterium | reverse complement strand
GGGACTTAGCTGATGCCGACGAGGGGGTGCTGCCGCCGTATGACTCGAGTCTGGAATCGATGGCGCGCTATCTGGAGTGGGAGCAGCGATTGACCGAGCAGCGGCGCGCCGCAGTCAAGCGCTGAAAGCTGCCGACCGGTCATTCCGCCGAAACGAATCGAACGATGATGAGGTGTGAGAAGCATGGATTTCGAACTTAGCCCCCGCCACAAGCAGGTCTACGACACAGTCGGCGCGCTAGCGCGCGAGAAGTTCGTGCCGCGCGCAGCGCGCGCCGATCAGGATGCGCAAACGCCGATCGAGAACTTGCACGATTTCCGCTCAGCCGGCCTGCTCGGACTGACCATCTCAGCGGACCTCGGCGGAATGGGAAGCGGTTGCGCCGGTACCGATCCGCTGCTGTACCTGCTTGCCGTGGAGCACACCGCGCGCTACTGCATGTCCACCGCGCAGTGCCTGCATATTCACTGCCACGGCACGCACTACATTGACCAGGTGGGGACCAAGGCACAGCGCGAGCGAATCCTCGGGGAAGTAATCGGGCAAGGTGCATTGCTCAACGCAACCGGTAGCGAACCCGGCCGGACTGCGCGCGGTCTTTATGGTCTGATCACCATTGCCGACCCCGCGCCCGGGGGCTATCGCATCAACGGCGTCAAGAACTACGCCACGCTGGGCGATGTCGTGGATTACAACATCATCTTTGCCGGCATCCGCGACCGCCCCGGCCCCGAGGGCCATCTGGGGGTGGCGATCCCGAAGAACGCCAAAGGTGTGAGCGTCGTCGAGGGCTCGTGGAATCCGTTGGGGATGCGTGGCGCCGCCAGTCCGACGCTGAAGCTCGAGGATTGTTTCGTCGCCGATGAGAACGTGTTGGGCGACCCCGGGTTCTATCCACGGGAACGCTGGCAGGCGCGCTTTCATCTCGGGTTCGCAGCGCAGTATCTCGGCGGCACCGAAGGCGTGTTCGATATCCTCGCCGATTACCTTCCCAAACGCGGCACCGCGGGCGATGCCTACGCGCAGTTGCGCATGGGCGAGATCCGCATCGGCATCGATTCGGTGCGCTGGCTCATCTACCGGGCAGCGTGGTTGTGGACGCGCGGTGATCGGGTACAGGCCGAGCTCTTCTCGCTTGTGGCCAAGCACCGCGCGCTGGAGAACGCCGTCATGGTCATGGACAAGGCCGCGCAGATCGCCGGCTCGAGCGCATTCGCAGCAGACGCGCCGCTGTCGCGGTTCTTTCGCGATCTGCGCGTGCATACGCTGCACGAGAATCTGGACAAGACCGCGGCAACCTTGGGCAAGTACCATCTCGGCCAACCGTTCGACACGACCGCCCGCCTGTAACGCGCGCCGAGCGCCCCCGCAGATGACCGCACGACATCCGCTGTCACCAGAAGTCCGGTTCGCCGAGGACGATCCCGACCTCACTCGAACTTTCTGGAATCCGGCGCGCGAGACGATGCCGGCCGAGCAGATGACCGCGCTGCAGCTGGGCAAGCTGAAGCATCAGCTGCGCTACCTCGAACAACATTCGGTCCTCTATCAACGCAAGTTTCGCGAGACTGGATTCCGCGCCGAGGATCTGCGCAGCATCGAGGATCTGGCCGGCCTGCCCTTCACCACCAAGACCGAGCTGCGTGAGGCGCAGGAAGCCGCGCCGCCCTTCGGACTGCATCAGGCGGCGCCGATGGATCGCATCGTGCGCATCACGTCCACCGCCGGCACGACCGGCCG
>CADECO010000797.1:0-1746 GCA_902825905.1 uncultured beta proteobacterium | reverse complement strand
CGGTGCGACACCGTCATCGCCGGCGGATTGCGCAGCGTCTGGTAGATCACGCAGTAGCGCTCGGTGAGTTTCATCAGCGAAGCGAGCTGATCGGTCGAGGCGTCGGTATCGAGATCGAAGCGCAGCCGTACGTTCTTGAAGCCCACCGGCGCCTCCTTGGCGATGCCGAGCGTGCCGCGGAAATCGAGATCGCCCTCGGCGTATACCGTGCCCGAACGCAACGTGATGCCAAGCGCGGTAGACACCGCTTTCATCGTCACGCCCGCGCAGGCGACGAGCGCTTCGAGCAGCATGTCGCCCGAGCACGCGGCGATGCCATCGCCGCCGGTCTTCGGATGCAGGCCGGCTTCAACCAGCGCCTTGCCGGTGTCCACCTTGCAGGTGATGCTCTCATCGCCCAGCGTGCCGCTGGCCTTCAAGGTGATGACGGCGGCATCGGGGCGATCGCGATATTCGGTCTTCAGTGGCGCTTGCAGCGCGCGCAGGTCGTCTGCGTTCATGTCGAAGGGAGCGGTGAACGATGGGCCGCAAGCGTAGCATTCGCGCATCCATCATGCCGAGCGGAGCCCTGCCATGCGAACCAGCGAGTCGCGCATCCTCACCACGCACGTCGGCAGTCTGCCGCGTAACCCCGCGCTGCGCGATCTGCTGATCGCCCAGGAGCGCGGCGATGCGATCGACGAGCGCAAGCTCGACACCGAGATCGAGGCGGCGATCGATCGCGTCGTCACGCGTCAGCTCGACGCCGGCGTGGACGTCGGCAACGACGGTGAGCAGCCGCGCGTTGGGTTCTCGACCTACGTCGCGCGGCGCATGCGCGGTTTCGGCGGGACGAGCAAGCGCCCGGTCTCGCTCGACATCATCGAGCATCCCGACTATGGCGCGATGCAGGCCGAACGCCGCAGGAATTCGTCGCGCATCCTGAATGCGCCCCAGGCCCTGGCGCCGGTGGAATACCTCGACCTGCGCGAAGCCGAACGCGAGTGCACCGTGTTCGCGCAGGCGCTGGAGCGGGCCCGTCCGCGCGCGTTCAGCGAGGCGTTCATGACTGCCGCCTCGCCCGGGACGATCGCGTGCATCCTGCTCAACGCCTACTACGCCTCGCACGAGGCATATGTCGATGCGCTCGCCGAGCAGATGCGCAAGGAGTACGAGCTGATCCATCAGGCCGGCTTCCTGCTGCAGATCGATGCGCCCGACCTGGCGATGGAGCGGCCGCGGCTGTTCCAGCGCGATTCGCTCGAACGTTTTCTGGAGATCGCGGCCCACCACATCGCGGCGCTGAACCGTGCGCTGGTGAACATCCCGGCCGATCGCGTGCGGCTGCACGTGTGCTGGGGCAACTACGACGGGCCGCATACGCACGACGTCGCGCTCGCGCCGCTGCTGCCCATCCTGTACGGCGCGCGCGTCGGCGCACTGTCGATCGAGATGGCCAACCCGCGCCATCAGCACGAGTGGAGAACGATCAAACGGCAGCCGCCGCCCGATCACATGCTGCTGTTGCCCGGCGTGATCGACAGCACCAGCAACTACGTCGAGCATCCGGAGGTCGTGGCCGATCGGATCGAGTGGGCGGTCGAGGCGATGGGCGATCGTTCGCGCGTCATCGCGTCGGTCGATTGCGGCTTCGGCACGTTCGCCGGAAGCGACATGGTGGCCGACAGCCTGGTGTGGGCGAAGCTCGCGACGCTCGCCGAGGGAGCGCGACTGGCCTCGAAGCGATTGTGGTGAGCATCGCGCCCG
>CADECO010000796.1:0-1756 GCA_902825905.1 uncultured beta proteobacterium | reverse complement strand
GCGCGATGCGCACGAGGCCGGGGTGCGATCAGCCGGTGAGGCATCGCTTACGAACTGAGCGGGCGACGCGCTTGTGCCGGTGACGCATCCAGCCGGTGACCATCGCAATCAATGGCAGTAACCCCGCCAAGCACGCGACGATGCGCCCGGCCATCCCGAAGGCCTCGCCGTTGTGGATCGGATGCATCCAGGCGAGCACCTTCTCGCTGCCGGAGCGATGTTGCCCATCCTGCACCCTGAGCACCGCGCCGGTGCCGGCGTGCAGCCAGATCATCGTCTGCGGAAAGCGGCGGCTCGGCTCACCCGGTTGGTACAGGCGAACGACGATCGCCTCACCGTTCCGACCGCTGGTATGGATCCAGCGCGGCTCGCCCGCGGGGAAGTGCTGGTGGGCAATGGCGATAGCCTGATCGAGTCGAATTGGCGCGATTGGACCGGCCGGCGCGGGCGCTTCCAGAGCGGGCGGTGGGTGGCCGAGCGAGACGATGTTGCGCGCGATATTCGGCAGCGCGAGCGCTGCCCCGGTAAGCGCCAGCGCCGTCAGCGCGATCCAACCGTACAGGCCGATCAGCAGGTGCAAGTCGTAGGTGCGGCGCACCGCTCCATGACGAAGGCTGGGGCGCCACGCACGCCAGCGTCTGCGTCGCGCCACCCACCACAGCGACAGTCCCGTGGCGAGCGATGCCAGCATCAGCAACCCGACGATGCCCACCAGGGTATGCCCCGTCCGTTCCAGCAGCAGCGTGTAGTGAAGGTTGTAGATCCACGTGAGCACGCCGCGTCCCCAGAAGCGCTCGTCGATGACGGCGAGCGTGGCCGGATCGAGCGTGACGAGCAGCGGCGCGAACATGCGATCGGCCGTCTCGACCGGGTTGTAGTAACGGGCCCGCAGCGGACGGCCTGGTTCGAGCGGCATCTCGATGCGCCATGGACCGGCGCGATCGGGGTGTCGTGCGCGCAGCCGCTCGATCACCTGCTGGACCGCGACGGGATGATCCGCCCGACGAACCGGCGTGGACGCGGCTTCGTCGATCTCCAGGTAGAAGACCAGCACGCTTCCCGTCAGGCCGAGCAGAACGAATAGCGCTCCCACCGCGAGGCCGATCCAGCGATGCAGCGCGCTTGCGACGCGCTGCACAAGCGCTCGCCGCATCAGAGCCTGATGTTGAGCGAGACGAAGTACGCGCGCGGGCTGCCCGGCGCGTGCAGCGACTGCGCGCCCTCCCACCACACGTACTCACTGTACCGGTCGGTGACGTTGCGCACCATGAACTCGACCTCGACATTCCGGTGCACCTGATAGCCGGCAGAAAGATTGGCGATGGTGTAAGCACCGAAGCGACCGGTCGAGTTGGTGCGTTCGAGGTAATAGCTGCTCTGGCCGGTCACCCAGCCCGACAGCCGCAGCGCTGCGGTGGGTTTGTAGTCGACGCCGAGGTTGTAGAGCAGATGCGGCACGTGGTCGATCTCACGCCCCTGCGTGTTGAGCGCGGTCGCGTCGGCAACCAGTATCCTCGAGCGCTGCAGCGCCGCCGCCATCCACATCGACCATTGCTGGTTGGGGCGCATGTTGATCTGCAGGTCGATCCCCCGCCGGCGCGTCTCTCCGATGTTCTCGGCGTCGTTGGCCGGATCATTCAGCTTGCGGCGCGCTTCGTTCGAGGCGGTCTGCTGCCATAGCGCGAATCGGCCGTCGAGCCAAGCGACCGGCCGGAACTTCACGCCCGCCTCGTAGCCCTCGTTGATCGAAGGCGTC
>CADECO010000795.1:0-1758 GCA_902825905.1 uncultured beta proteobacterium | reverse complement strand
CACCGGCCAGGTCGAACTGCTCGACTACGTCGCTGTCGAGGATGTCGGTCGGGTGATCAATCCACTCACCCTGCACGGGCAAACCATCGGCGCGATCGTGCAGGGCCTGGGTGGCGTGTTGCTCGAAGCACTCGAATACGATGCGCACGGTCAGCTCACGACCGCGACGTTTGCCGACTACCTGCTCCCCACTGCGCCCGATTTTCGCAACCTGCGCGCGGTGGTACTGGAGAACTACCCGTCGCCCAACAATCCCCTCGGTGCCAAGGGTGCCGGCGAAGGTGGCATCATCCCCGTCGGTGGCGTGATGGCCAATGCGATCGCCGCCGCACTTGCGCCGCTGGGTGTCCGCATTCGCGATCTGCCGTTGTCACCCTCGCGTCTGTGGCATCTGATCGATGCCGCGCGCACGAACCCCGTTCAAACGAGAGGATCATGACCTTGAATCGATGTGCTGTGTCCTGTGGCCACGTGTTTCGTCGGTTCGAGGCGGCGATTGCGGTGCTTGCACTATTGTTCGCGGGTGCGGCTTACGCGCAGGCGCCGTATCCGAACAAGCCGGTGAAGATCATCGTGACGTTCACCGCCGGCGGGTCCGCGGACTTCACGGCCCGACTGATCGGCGACAAGCTCACCGAGATGTGGAAGCAGCAGGTGGTCGTCGAGAATCGCATCGGTGCGGGCGGCAACATCGGCGTCGAAGCGGTGTTCAAGTCACCGGCCGACGGCTACACCTTGCTGCTCGCCTCGAGCGCGCAACCGATCAACGTGGCGCTGAATCCGAAGCTGCCGTTCGACCTGTTCAAGGACTTCGCGCCGATTGCGCTGGTCACCTCCACGCCGATGGCGGTGGCGGTGCATCCGCGCATGCCGGTCAAGACGCTCGCCGAGCTGACGAAGCTGTTCCAGTCGCAGCCGGGCAAGTTTTCCTACGCGACCTGCGGCGTCGCGACCGCGCATCACTTCGCGTTCGAGCTGTACAAGTTCCACACCAGGATGTTCGCGCTGCATATCCCGTATCGCGGCTGCAACGCTGCGGTGGTGGAGACGGTCGGTGGCCAGATCGACACGGTGATCTCGTCGCTCAACACCGTGCTGCCGCACGAGAAGTCGGGCAAATTGCGGGTGCTTGCGATCACGTCGAAGACTCGCTCTGCCTCGGCACCCGAGATTCCGACGTTCGCGGAATCGGGCATCGCCGCGCTCAAAGGCTATGCGGCCGACATCTACTACGGCTTCATGGCACCCAGTGCAACGCCGAAGGAGATCCTGGCCAAGCTCGAGGCCGACGTCAAACAGGTGATGACGATGCCTGATGTGATCAAGCGCGTGACCACCGGCGGGCTCGAGCTGTTCGTACGTTCCTCCGACGAGATGCGCACGTTGCTGCGCGAGGACGTGGAGAGCTCCCTGAAGATCGTCAAGTTCGCGGGAATTCGTCCGGAGTAGAAACCTGCCCCCGCACCGTTCATGTCAAGAAAATGCGGGCGGTGGCGTGAAGCCGTGCCCCGCGATCTCCAGATGCCTGGCGATTGCGATGCAGGTGAGATCAGCGTATTCGGGTCCGATGATCTGCATGCCGATCGGCAAGCCGTCCGGTGACCGTCCGGCGGGAATGGCCGTCGCGGGCAGATACGCGACCGCTGGAATGCCGATCCAGAAATAGTTGTCCGCAATCGGTCGGGACTGGCCGTCTATCTCGATCATGTGAAGATGGCGCGGCACGCTGAACTCGTGGCGGAAAGCCGGGGTGGTGGC
>CADECO010000794.1:0-1762 GCA_902825905.1 uncultured beta proteobacterium | reverse complement strand
CACGCTGGAAGCGCCGGTGTCGGGCATGAGCATGAACCCGGCGCGCAGTTTCGCTTCCGCAGCGCCGGCGAACGTGTGGCACGACCTGTGGATCTATTTCGTTGCTCCGCCGCTCGGCATGCTGTGCGCAGCGACGCTCTACGTGCGCTGGCGCGGGCGTGAGCAGCTCGACTGCGCCAAGCTCGATCACGCTCCGACGCAACGCTGCATCCATTGCGACTACGTTCCACCCGCGCTGCAGCGGGCACTGCGTTCGGCCAGGCTCGTATGAACAGCATCGCAGCCTGCTTGACTGACGTCGCCGAGACGACGGGCGGTGCCGCCCGCGCGTTGATCCGCTGGGCAGGGCCGTTATTCGACCTCGTGCTTCGCCTGGTGATCGCGCGCGTGTTCTTCGTGTCGGCGGTGGTAAAGCTCGTCAATTGGGAAACGGCGCTCTTGCTCGCGCGCGACGAGTACCCGGTAAGTTGGATGGACCCGCTCACCGCAGCCTACGTCGGCGTCGTGGTGGAGTTGTTCGGATCGTTGCTCCTGGCGCTCGGCCTGGGTACGCGCGCTGCGGCGCTCGCGCTGCTCGCGCTAGCGCTGGTGATCCAGTTCAATTACGCCGCATTCGACCAGCATCTGTTGTGGGCGGCGCTGTGTGCCTGGTTCGTCGTGCGCGGGGCAGGGCCCCTTTCGTTCGACCGGCGCCTGGCCAAGGGCCTTGCCAATAGCCCGTTGCCGTTCGCCGGTGCGTGCGTTTCCTTGCTCGCTGGCTTCACGCGCATCGGCCTGCCGTTGCTGATGCTGGCGCTGCGTTCCTGGCTTGCGCTTGCGATCGTCGGTGCTGCGGGCCTGCTTTCGATCGATCCGACGATCGTGATGATCGAGTCGGCGCGATCGTTCGCAAGTCCGATGATCGTCGTCTGCGCGCTCGCGATTTTGTTTGGATTTGCATCGCGCGCGGCGGCGGCCGTGGCGATGATCGCGCTTGTCGCACAAGCCGTACTTGCAGACGCTGTAGCCGCAAAAACGGGCGATGCCGCGCTCGCTGCAAGCCTGCCGTACTGGCTGGGTGCACTCGGGTTGATCGTGATCAACGGTCCCGGTTCGATCGCCCTCGACCATGTGCTTCACGGTTGGCTCGCCAGACACTGGCCGCGACTGGCAGGCGTCCCAATTGCCGTAAGCGCAAGCGCCCCGCGCGTGGTGATCGTCGGTGCCGGGTTCGGCGGCATCGCTAGCGCGAGCCGGCTGGCGCGCGAGGATCTGCACATCACGCTCATCGACCGACGCAATTACCACTTGTTCCAACCCTTGCTCTATCAGGTCGCTACGGCGGGACTCGCGCCCGGCGACATCGCGCAACCAGTGCGCAGCGTGTTCCGCGACGTGACCAACGTGCGTGTGTTGCTGGGCGAGGTAAGTGGCGTGCAAGCCGACCGTTGCGAGTTGGTGCTGAGTTCGGGGCAGCGAGTGCCGTACGATTTTCTGGTGCTCGCCACCGGTGCAAGTCACAGCTACTTCGGCCGCGACGAATGGTCCGCATATGCACCCGGCCTGAAGCGGGTGGAGGACGCGACCGAGGTGCGCCGGCGTCTGCTGCTCGCGTTCGAACGGGCTGAAGCCTGCGACGACCCGACCGAGCGCGAAGCGCTGTTGACCTTTCTCATCGTCGGCGGTGGCCCCACCGGGGTGGAGCTTGCCGGTGCAATCGCCGAGCTTGCTCGCCGCGGCATGGACAAGGAGTTCCGCCGCTTCGATCCGGCCGCTGCGCGCG
>CADECO010000793.1:0-1764 GCA_902825905.1 uncultured beta proteobacterium | reverse complement strand
ATCCACGATCGCTTATCTGCTCACCCAACAACTCAAGCAGCTCACCGGCACGGAGATGGTCGACGTCGGCTACAAAGGCGCATCGCAGGTGTATCCCGATCTGATCAGCAACCAGGTCTCGTTGTTTCTGGACAATCCGGGTGCCTCGACGCCGCTGGTGACCGCGGGCAAACTCAAGGCGTTCGCGGTGACGGGGCCCACCCCATCGATGCCGGGCGTGCCCTCGTTCGGAGATGCCGGGATCAAAGGCTTCGATCAGTCGTTCTGGTACGGCTTCGTCGCCCCGGCGGGCACACCGAAGGCGATCGTCGATCGACTGCACGCCGAAGCCGCGAAGTTCGTGCAGAGCGCCGACGGCAAGAAGGAATTCGCCAGCCGCAGCCTGGAACCGGTAGGCGATTCACCCGAAGCGTTTGCCGCGACGATGCGGCAGGACATCGATCGCTTTCGCGCGCTGGCACGTACGCTCAACGTCCAGCCGCAGTGATGCAGTTGAGGCAAGCCTGTCGATCACCCGTATGAGATTCGGGGCTGCGGGCCTGCGGAGCGATTCGCGCGTTCGGCACTAGAATCGGTTCGACGCTGCATCCTCCGCCACTCGCCCGCACTCGCCATGGCCACCGCTACATACGCAGTCCGCGACGGCATCGCCGTCATCACGTTCGACAATCCGCCGATGAACACCCTCGCCGCCGATCTGCGCGTCGCGGCGCTGGGACACCTGAACAACGCGCTAGGCGATGCCGCCGTGAAGGCGATCGTGGTGACCGGCAGCGAGCGCGCGTTCTGCGCCGGCGCGGAGGTGCGCGAGTTCAACACGCCCAAGGCACTGATCTCACCGACCACCCGCGAACTGATCGCTGCCATCGAAGTCTCGACCAAACCGGTGGTCGCGGCGATCAGCGGCTTCGCGCTCGGCGGCGGACTCGAGGTCGCGCTCGGTTGCCACTACCGTGTGGCACATGCCGACGCGCAACTCGGTCTGCCCGAAGTCAAGCTCGGGTTGTTGCCTGGAGCCGGCGGAACGCAACGGCTGCCACGTGCGATCGGCGTGGAGCGGGCGCTGGAGGTGATGATCTCGGGCAATCCGATCGCCGCGCAGAAAGCCGCCGGGACGGCATTGATCGACGATGTTTCCAGCGGCAAGCTGATCGACGATGCGATCGCCTTCGCCCGCAAAGTGCAGGGCCAGCCGCCGCGCAAACTGCGCGATCGGCCTGCTGCTGTCGACAACGCCGACGCGTTCTTCGCCGCCGCCCGCGAGCGCGCCGCGAAGGAGTCGCGCGGCTACCCCGCACCGCTCAAGATCATCGACGCGGTCGAGGCCGCCACGCGCCTGCCTCTCGACCAGGGCCTGGTGATCGAGCGGGCAGGTTTTCAGTTCCTGGTGGACTCCGCTGAATCGAAGGCGCTGCGCCATGCGTTCTTCGCCGAGCGCCAGGCGGCGAAGATCCCCGACGTACCCGACGACACCGCGCTCACCGACATCAAATCGATCGCAATGATCGGCGCCGGCACGATGGGCGGCGGCATTGCGATGGCATTCGCCAACGCAGGCATCCCGGTGAAGATCGTCGATACCACCAAAGAGGCGCTCGATCGCGGCGTCGCGACGATCCGCAAGAACTACGAGGCGACGGTGCAGCGCGGTCGCCTGTCGCAGGCCGACATGGACAAGCGCATGGCGCTGATCCAGCCCACGCTCGCCTACGCCGACATCAAGGACGCCGACCTGGTGATCGAAGCGGTGTTCGAGAGCATGGA
>CADECO010000792.1:0-1767 GCA_902825905.1 uncultured beta proteobacterium | reverse complement strand
TCGCAGGAACTCGCGATAGTCGATCGTCGAAGCCATGATCTATGATGGATGCGAACCGCGCCCCACGCCCTGGAACAGTCATGAACGCTACCGCAAAGCTCGCTGCCGTTGTTGTCGCGACCACCACCGCGCTTGCTGCGCAAACCACGCAAGCACAGAACTGGCCCACCAAACCGATCACGCTGATCGTGCCGTACGCGGCCGGCGGCAGCGTCGATGCGACCGCACGCTTCATCGTGCCCAAGCTGGCCGAGCGACTCGGGCAGCAGATCGTCGTCGATAACGTCGTCGGCGCGGGCGGCGTGATCGGCACGCAGAAAGCCGCAACCGCTGCCGCCGATGGCTACACGCTGTTGTTTTCGGTGGAGAGCACGATCGTCATCGCCAAGCTGATTACGCCCACCACGGTGAAGTACGACGGCCTGAAGGACTTTGCACCGATCGCGCTGGTAGGAACCAGTCCGCTGGTGTTGATCGGCAAACCCGAACTGCCGGCGAAGAACGCCACCGAACTGCTCGCGCTGCTGCGGGCCAATCCGGGCAAGTACAACTACGCCACTTCGGGTGTGGGCACGTCGCTGCATCTGGCCGGTGAGCTGATCAACCAGGTCGCCAAGGTGAACATGGTGCACGTGCCCTACAAGGTGGGGCCGCAGATCGTGACCGACGTCGCCGGCAACCAGATCGATCTCGGCGTGCTGCCACTGGTGCTGGTGCAGCAGCAGGCCAAGGCCGGCAAGCTCAAGGCGTTCGGCGTCACCGATTCGGCGCGCTGGCCGACGGCGCAGGAGATTCCGATACTGGGGGAGGAGCCGGCGTTCCGCGGCACCGATGTGCTGGTGTGGTACGGACTGTTCGCGCCCGCCATGACCGGCAACGCGATCGTCACACGTCTGCACAAGGAGATGGCGCAGGTGCTCAAAGACCCCGACATCGCGCGGCGGATGGGCGATCTCGCACTCAAGCCGGCCGATTTCACGCCCGCACAGTTCGCTGCGTTCCTACAGAAGGAACATCAGAAGTTCGCCGCGATCGTCAAGTCGGCGAATATCAAGGTGGAGTAGCGAGCGGAAGGCGGTGAAGGCGTGCGGCGTGAGGGGTAAGGTGAAGCCATGAACAGCGGCGAGCGTATTTCGATCGACACGCGCCTGCGCGGAATCCGTGCGGCGCAGGGCAAGGAGCCGTTCGATCTGCTGCTCACCGGCGGCAAGGTCGTCGACGTCGCCACCTGCGAGTTGCGCGACGCCGACGTCGGCATCGTCGGCGAGATGATCGCGAGCGTCCATCCGCGGGGCCAGTGGCGCGAGGCACGCGAGACGCGTGATGTCTCGGGGCAGTTTCTGGCGCCGGGTCTGATCGACGGCCACGTGCACTTCGAGAGCTCGCACATGCTGCCGCACCACTACGCCTCGGTGGTGGTGCCGCAGGGCACGACGACGATCTTCTGCGATCCGCACGAGCTGGCCAACGTGCTCGGCGTTGACGGGCTGCGTTATGCCGTCGCCGCCAGTCGCAACCTGCCGCTGCGCTTCATCGTCCAGGCGTCGTCGTGCGTGCCCGCCGCACCCGGTCTGGAACGCTCGGGCGCTGACTTCCAGGCCGATGAGATCCGCGAACTGTTGTCATGGCCCGAGGTTGCGGGGCTGGCTGAGGTGATGGACATGCCCGCCGTGCTCGAAGCCAAGCCGCGCATGGTGGGCATCCTCGCGGCAGCGATCGCCAGCGGCAAGATCATCGAAGGCCACGCGCGCGGGCTGTCGGGCGCGA
>CADECO010000791.1:0-1770 GCA_902825905.1 uncultured beta proteobacterium | reverse complement strand
TTCCTGCCGCGGCTGATCGGCGTGCGCCGCGCGATCGAGCTGCACTATCTGAATCGCACGCTGTCCGCGCAGGAGGCACTCGAGTGGGGGTTGATCAGCCGCGTGCATGCGGATGCGAACTTCCGGGACGAGGTGAACAAACTCGCGCGTGAACTCGCGCAGGGCCCCACGCTCGCCTTCGGCCGCGCGAAAGAGCTGTTCCATCGCTCTACCTCCGAGAGCTTCGAGACGCAGATGGAGCTCGAAGCCCAGGCGATCGCGGCGAGCGGCCGTACGGAGGATTTGCGCAATGCCGTGGCGGCGTTCGTGCGCAAGGAAAAGCCGCGCTTCGAGGGGAAGTAGGCCTTACGCGCCGCCTTGTTCAGCCCTTCGCGGCTACCACTTCATTTCGCCCTTGTTGACCTTGGCGCCGATATCGAGCGCCACCGCCAGACCGGCACTCGGATAAGCGCCTTTCATCGCATCGATCAGCGTTGCGCTTGCGCTCGCCTTGGTCAGCTCGGCCTCGAAGCGCTGCAAGTAGGTCTTGGTCCATGCGATTTGCGAGACGTCGCGAGGCTGACCTGCCGCCTCGTGACCGGGGATGACGATCTTCGGCTGCAATGCAGCCATCGCGTCGAGTTTCGCCATCCACGCCGAGCGTTCGGATGCCGACTGCGTGTCGGCCGTCCACACATGCAGACCGGCGAAGACGTTGACGCCGCCAGCTATCGCACCGATCGAGGGAATCCATAGATAGCTGCGATGACTGAGCGCGTCGTCCAGACCGCGGATCTCGATCGCCTGACCTTCGAGTTCCAGCAAGTTGCCGCTGACCGGATCAGGTAGAGGAACATCCTGCGGCGCATTGGCGCCCAGCCGCGGCCCCCACACCTTGAGCTTCGTCGGCAACGTTGCCTTGATCTTGGCAATGGTCGGTGCCGTCGCGACCACGCGCACGCCCGGGAACAGCCGGCGCATCGTATCGATTCCGAAATAGAAATCCGGATCGGCCTGGCTGATGTAGATGGTCTTCAGCGATTTGCCGCTGTCCAGGACCATGCCCGCAATGCGCAACGCATCGGCGCGCGAGAAGCCTGTGTCGATCAGCATCGCCTCCTGCTTGCCCGATACGAGCACGGCGTTGGCGTGGAAACTGCCTGCACCAGCGTTGTACACCTGCAGCGAAAGCGGTTCCGCAGCGGCGCTGGCGGCGGCGAAGGCGAGGCCGAGACCGGCGAATGCGCGCGAAACGAAACGGGGAGACCAGAGAGTCGACATCGACAAGTCCTCGAAAAGGTTGAACACGATGAAGATGAAGGCTCGCAGCGTATTGGCTACCCGATTAAAGATAAACATGGTATTGGTGGAAACATTGTCTACTAGATTGATCCAATGCCATGGACCGAATCCAGGCCATGCAACTGTTCGTGGAAGTAGCCGACCGAGGCAGCCTCACCGCCGCGGCAGATGCGCTCGATATATCGCGCGCCATGGCAAGTCGTTATCTCGAAGCGCTCGAACGCTGGCTCGGGGTGCGCCTGATGCATCGCACGACACGCCGGGTCAGTCTGACCGACGCGGGTAGCGAGGCCATCGAACGCTGCCGTCAAGTGCTCGAACTCACGCGGGATGTTCAAACCATCGCGGGGGCACGACGCGCCGAACCCAGCGGCACGCTTCGCGTCACCACGAGTGCATCGTTCGCGCAAGCACACCTGTCTGCGGCGGTCGCAGCGTTTCTCGACCTCCATCCGCCGGACGCGTTCGGTTTCCTGCTCCTGTCGCATC
>CADECO010000790.1:0-1775 GCA_902825905.1 uncultured beta proteobacterium | reverse complement strand
GATCAGCGCCTGCTCATCGAGCACCGAGCCGCGCGCCATGTTGATCACCGTGCCCTTGGGCCCGAGCGCTTCGAGCACGGCGGCGTTGATCATGTGGAACGTCTCCTTGCCACCGGGGGTGATGCACACCAGCACATCGCTCGCTTTGGCCAGCTCTAGCACGCTCGGGAAGTAGGCGAACGCCACGTCGGGCAGCTTGCGCCGGTTGTGGTACTGCACCGTCATGCCGAAGGCCAGCGCGCGCTTGGCGATTTCCCGGCCGATGCGACCCAAACCGATGATGCCGACCTTGAGATCGCCCAAATGACGGGTGAGCGGAAACGGCGCCTTCAGCCATTTGCCGGCGCGCACGTAGCGGTCGCCTGCGACGATGCGTCGTTCGAGCGACAGGATCAGCGACAGCGTGGTGTCGGCCACCGCGTCGTTGAGTACGTCCGGGGTGTTGGTGACCATCACCTTGCGCGCAACCGCGGCGGGCACCTCGACGTTGTCGTAGCCCACGCCGAAGTTGGAGATGATCTCCAGCTTGGGCAGCGCGTTGATCAATGCGGCGTCGGCTCGCCCGCTGCCGGCGACCGCCCGAATGCGCGGCGCGAGCTCGGCGATCATCGCGTCGCGGTTCGGTGCCTGGAACAACTTGTAGGTGGTGAACTCGCGATCGAGCCGCTCCATCGAGGGCGGATAGAACGGGCCGGTGACCAGCACTTCATGCTTCATGGGCGGTTCCTGTGTAGAGAATTGATCTGGTTCGGCTCGGCGGTGGGCGATGGTGAAGGGGGAGCGATGACCCGCCGGCGCGGTGGGCGCGATTGTATGCGGGCAGCAGTTCAGCCTTGCGCCTTGCGCTGCGCGTTCTCGATCGCGCGCGTCACGAATGCGTGTTCCACCGGCTCGTCTTCGGGGGTGCCCAGCTTGGCGAGCAACGGCGCGATGCGATCGCTGAATTGCGCCAGCAGCGGATCGTCCAGCGCGAGATGAAAGGTGATGTGGGCATTGCGGCCCAGCCGATCCGCGAACGCGACGATGCGCTCGTCGTCATCGCGGCTCGGGTGGCGTCCGACGACCACGATGTCGAGCCCGTCGCCCTGCAGTGGTGTTGCGTCGGCAGGCAGCGCCTTCTCGATCGCGACCGTCACCGCGCCCGGCTTGGCTATGTTGGCAAGCAGCGCATCGCGCGCGAAGACATCGGCGCAGCGCACTGGAGCGAAGCGGGCGAGGTCAGCAACGTAGGCGTCGAGCGCGCTGGTTGAGGGCACGACGACGAGGACGCTGCGTTCGGCCTCGACCAGGATTGCGACCGTCTTGGCGATGCCCGCGCGCTGCGCGGTCTGCGACATCCAGACCGAGTCCTCGCCGCGCTGGGCACGTCCGTGCGGCGGTTCGGCGGATTTCTTCGAGAAGAGCCAGCTCAACATGCGCACGAGTGTAGCGCGGCAGGCCCGCTGTCCCGCACAATCGGGGCGGGCGCTGCGCACGAGTGCGCAGGTGCAGCCATCTCGAACAATCGGCACCCGCCATTCCCATCGATCCGGCCGGACCTCATTCATGGATCAATCCGTACTCAGTGCCCTCGACGGCTTGCGCGTCGTCGACGTATCGCGCGTCATCGCCGGGCCGTATTGCGCGCAGATGCTGAGCGACCACGGCGCGCAGGTGATCAAAGTCGAACCGCCGCTCGGTGACGAGACCCGCCTGCTCGGGCCGCCCTTCATCGGCGAGAGCGCGGCGTACTACTACGGGTTCAACCGCAACAAGGAGGCGATCGCGCTCGATCT
>CADECO010000789.1:0-1781 GCA_902825905.1 uncultured beta proteobacterium | reverse complement strand
TGTCGAGCGTGCCGCGGATGATGTGATAGCGAACGCCGGGAAGGTCCTTCACACGCCCGCCGCGGATCAGCACGACCGAGTGTTCCTGCAGGTTGTGTCCTTCACCGCCGATGTAACTGATCACCTCGAAGCCATTGGTGAGCCGGACCTTGGCGACCTTGCGAAGCGCCGAATTGGGCTTCTTCGGCGTCGTGGTGTACACCCGCGTGCAGACACCGCGCCGCTGCGGCGAGTTGCCCAGTGCGGGAACCTTGCTCTTGGCCGGTTCCTGAACGCGTGGCTTGCGAATGAGCTGACTAATAGTCGGCATGGGTGCGAATCGAGCTTGTAGGGTTCGTAACCCAGCGGCGCGGTCGTGGTCGACCCAATGGGAAACGGAAACGAAACGCGCCTAGGGAATGAGTGCCTGCACATGACTGCGCAAGCGACTGCCCGGCCGAGGCGACGGGTACACGCAGACTATCAGCGCCCGGCCGAACAAAGACCGCGGATTTTACGGTGCTTTTTTCGCGCCCGTCAACGCTCGAACCGCTCGAATGCAGTCTCGAACGGGTTCTTGAGGCCTGGCACCGAGCGCTGACACGCCGGGTTGATCGCATAACTGGGCCGCGGCATGACACACCACCGATAGGGAGGGGCCAATCCGGTGGTGAAGGGACTCCCCACGGCCTGCCGAAGCCTGGACAATCGCGGCGCTACCGTCGATCCAGACGGCGGGCGACCGGCTACAAGAAAGTGCTCGACGGGGCGATGACCGGTCCAACCATCCAAAGAAGGGGAGTCACTCATGTCCGGCGCAGGCCATATCGATCCGTCCAACAAGAAAATCGCGCTGCTGATCGCGGTGCTGGCGCTGGTTCTAGCGTTCTCCGAAACGTTGGGCAAGGGCGCTCAAACCAACGGGTTGAGCTACAACATCGAGGCGTCCAATCTGTGGGCGTTCTTCCAGGCCAAGACGATTCGAATGACCAATGTCCAGACGGCCGCAGGCGTGCTCGAAGCCGAGCTGCCGCAGGTCACCAATCCGCAGGCCAAGGAGGCGATGGAAAAGCGCATCGGTGACTGGAAGAAGGCAGCCGCACGCTACGACTCGGAGCCAGACACCCAGGAGGGGCGCAAGGAACTGGCCGCACGTGCCAAGGCCGCCGAAGCCAAGCGCGACCGCTCGATCGCCGCGTATCACCACTACGAAGTCGCTTCGGCAGCGGTGCAGATCGCCATCGTTCTCGCGTCGGCGACCATCATTACCGGCATGAACGCGCTGAGCTGGCTCGCCGCCGGGCTGGGTGTGATCGGGGTGGTGTTCTGCGCAATCGGCTTTTTCGCGCCGATGGCGGTGCATCTGTTCTAGCTCGGGCAACCGACGCGACTGCTGCTGTCGTCGTCCGCGAGCCCGATCGCTCCAATCGCCCCAATCCAACCCCAACACCAAAGCAAACGGGCGGAACGAAGTTCCGCCCGTTTCCGTACCGACTCGAGGTGGCGCGACATCGTCGCGCCATCTCCCACCACGTAAGCCGATCAGGCCTGTTCGGCTGTCGCCGTGGGCGCCGGTTCTTCGCCGCCCACCGGCTCTTCGAACAGCTCCTGCACCGGCACGGTCTTGCGTGCGTGGTGGTACGCCAGGCCGGTACCGGCAGGAATGAGCCGGCCGACGATGACGTTCTCCTTGAGACCGCGCAGATCGTCCTTCTTACCCATGATCGCGGCCTCGGTAAGCACGCGCGTGGTCTCCTGGAACGACGCCGCCGAGATGAACGACTCGGTCGACAGCGACGCCT
>CADECO010000788.1:0-1789 GCA_902825905.1 uncultured beta proteobacterium | reverse complement strand
GGCCGCTTCCGTCAGAACCTGCTCGGCAAACGCGTCGATTATTCGGGCCGTTCGGTGATCGTCGTCGGTCCGGACCTGAAGCTGCATCAGTGCGGCTTGCCGAAGAAAATGGCGCTCGAATTGTTCAAGCCGTTCATCTATGCGCGCCTCGACGTGAAGGGGCTCTCGGGCACGGTCAAACAATCGCGTCGTATGGTGGAAAAGGAACGCCCGGAAGTTTGGGATGTGCTTGAAGAAGTCATCCGCGAACACCCGGTGCTGCTGAACCGTGCGCCGACTTTGCACCGCCTCGGCATCCAGGCTTTCGAACCGAAGCTGATCGAAGGCAAGGCGATCCAGCTGCACCCGCTTGTCTGCGCCGCGTTCAACGCCGATTTCGACGGCGATCAGATGGCTGTGCACGTGCCGCTGGCGTTGGAAGCGCAGCTGGAAGCGCGCGTGTTGATGATGTCGACCAACAACATCCTCAGCCCTGCAAACGGCAAACCGATCATCGTGCCGTCGCAGGATATCGTATTGGGGCTCTATTATCTGTCCCTGATCAAGGACAAGGAGCTCGGCGAGGGCAAACTGTTCGCCAGTATCGGCGAGATCGAGACCGCGCTCGATCAGGGGCTCGTATCGCTGCACGCCAAGATCAAGGCGCGCTACGAAACCGTCGACGAAAACAACAACCCCGTGCGTAAGACTATCGACACCACGCCCGGGCGCATGAAGCTGGCCGAATTGCTGCCGAAGCACCCCAAGATCAGCTATTCGCTGCTTGAAACGACGCTGACCAAAAAGGAGATCGGCAATCTGATCGAGGCGGTCTACCGTCATTGCGGCCAGAAGGCCGTGGTCATATTCGCCGACCGCATCATGCAGTTGGGGTTCCGCGAGGCGTGCAAGGCCGGCATCAGCTTCGGCATGGCCGACATGGTCGTGCCGAAGGCGAAGGAAACGCTGGTCGAAGACACGCGCAAGCGCGTCAGCGAGTATGAAAAGCAATACGCGGACGGCCTGATCACCAAGGGTGAGAAGTACAACAAGGTGGTCGACGCCTGGTCGAAGTGCACCGACAAGGTCGCCGACGCGATGATGGAGGAGGCGTCCAAGCCAGCCAGGCTCAAGGACGGACGTCTGGGCGAACTCAATTCCGTGTTCATGATGGCGCATTCGGGAGCGCGTGGCTCGAAGAACCAGATGAAGCAGCTCGCCGGCATGCGCGGCCTGATGGCAAAGCCGAGCGGAGAGATCATCGAGACGCCGATCATCTCCAACTTCAAGGAAGGGCTCTCGGTTCTTGAGTACTTCAACTCCACCCACGGCGCTCGCAAGGGTCTCGCCGATACGGCGCTGAAGACAGCCAACTCCGGCTATCTGACGCGGCGTTTGGTTGACGTGGCGCAGGATTGCATCATCACCGAGGAAGATTGCGGCACGCAGGACGGCATCCAGATGACGGCTGTCATCGACGGCGCCGACATCATCGTCTCGCTCGGAACCCGCATCCTTGGCCGCACTTGTGCGGTCGACATCGTTGACCCAGGCAATGGCAAGGTGGTTGTGCCCGCCGGGACGTTCCTGGACGAAGATATCGTCGTCGCCATCGAGAAGGCGGGCGTGCAGGGCGTGAAGGCGCGCTCGGTGTTGACGTGCGAGACCCGCACCGGGGTCTGCGCAGCCTGCTACGGACGCGATCTCGCGCGCGGCACCCAGGTCAATATCGGCGAAGCGGTTGGCGTTATCGCCGCGCAATCGATCGGCGAGCCGGGCACGCAGCTCACCATGCGCACGTTCCACATCG
>CADECO010000787.1:0-1793 GCA_902825905.1 uncultured beta proteobacterium | reverse complement strand
CGCCGCGTACGCCGCGATCACCTCCGGCGTCGCCTGCACCAGTTCGATCAACACGCCTTCGCCGCTGAACGGAAACTGGTCGTTCGACTTCGGGTGGACGAAGCAGATCTCGTGTCCGCCGCCGCCCATGCGAATTCCGCCGGGGGCGAAGCGCACGCCTTGAGCGGTGAGCCACTCCACCGCGACCTTCAGATCGTCTACCCACAGGCCGACGTGGTTGAGCGGGGTCTCGTGCACCGCGGGCTTCTTGCCCGGATCGAGCGGTTGCATCAGGTCGACCTCCACGCGCAGCGGCCCTGCGCCGAGCGTCGCGATGTCCTCGTCGACGTTCTCGCGCTCGCTGCGAAAGGTGTCGACGACCTGCAGGCCGAGCAGATCGACCCAGAACTTGCGCAGGCGCTGCTTGTCGAGGCCGCCGATGGCGATCTGCTGCAGCCCGAGAATGCGAAACGGACGCTCGCTCATTTGAATTCCCTCTACTTGAATTTCAGGATGGCCTGATCGACTGCCAGGCTTTCGCCCGCCTTGGCGAGCACTTCGGCCACCACGCCGTCTTGTTCGGCGCGCAGCACGTTCTCCATCTTCATCGCCTCGATCACCGCGAGTTTGTCGCCCGCTTTCACTTCCTGGCCGACGGCGACCGACACATCGGTGAGCAGGCCCGGCATCGGCGAGAGCAGGAACTTAGACAGATCGGGCGGCACCTTCTTCGGCATCAGTGCCTGCAGGCGGGCCGCGCGCGGATCGAGCACCAGCGCGTCGACCTGTGCGCCGCTGTTGAACAGGCGCAGCGTGAGGCCGCGATATTCGATCTGCACGCTCACCGGCGTGTCATTGACCGTGCCGACGAACAGCAGCCGACCCGGTTGCCAATGCGTGCGCACGTCGTAGCGGGTGCCGGCGTGCTCGATGCGGTAGCCGCCATCGACGGGTTTGACGGTGACCGGATAGCTGCGCTCGCCGAGCGCCACTACGCACTCGTCATCGGGAACGTACTCGTGCCCCGGCAGCTGCCCTTGAATCGACGCGTTACGCGCGAGATTGGCGCGATAGGCCGCCGCCGCCACGCACACAAACTGCATCGGATCGGCGTGCGCGACATCCTCGGCGTGGAATCCCTTCGGAAAGTGTTCGGCGATGAAACCGGTGTTGAATCGCCCGGCGATGAATTCCGAGTGCTGCATCAGCGCCGCCTGGAACGGCACGTTGGAGGCGATGCCGCGGATGACGAACGTGTTGAGAGCTTGTTGCATGCGCCGGATCGCCTCGTCGCGATTGGCGCCATGCGTGATCAGCTTGGCGATCATCGAGTCGTAATACATCGAGATCTCACCGCCTTCGAAGACGCCCGTATCGACGCGCACTTGACCGGGTGTATCGACCGGCGGCACGAAGCGCGTGAGGCGTCCGGTGGAGGGCAGGAAGCCGCGGAACGGATCCTCGGCGTTGATGCGGCACTCCATCGCCCAGCCTTCGCGCTTGATCTGCTTCTGGGTGAACGGCAGTTTCTCGCCCGCTGCCACGCGAATCATGAGTTCGACCAGATCCAGGCCGGTGATCATCTCGGTGACCGGATGCTCGACCTGCAGCCGCGTGTTCATCTCCAGGAAGTAGAACGAGCGATCCTTGCCGACCACGAACTCCACCGTGCCCGCGCTTTGGTAATTCACGGCCTTGGCCAGCGCGACCGCCTGTTCACCCATCGCCTTGCGCGTCGGCTCATCGAGGAACGGCGAAGGCGCCTCCTCGATCACCTTCTGATGGCGGCGCTGGATCGAGCATTCGCGCTCCCA
>CADECO010000786.1:0-1793 GCA_902825905.1 uncultured beta proteobacterium | reverse complement strand
GAATGAATTTCTGCGTGCCGCCGTAGATCGGCACGGTGTAGACGATCGCATCGCCGGGGCGCAGGTGTGCCATCAGCGCCGTCACGATCGCCGACATGCCCGAATTGAACACCAGCGCGCTGGTGGCCCCCGGCTCCAACGGCAGGATTTGCGATTCGAGAATCTCGGCGTTGGGATGGTTGAAACGCGAGTACACCAGCGCACCGCTTTCGCCGGGCTGCGCGGCGGCGCGTCCGGCCATCAGATCGAACGCGCGCTCGGCCGCCTCGGGGCTCGGAAACACGTAGGTCGAACTGCGGAACACAGCGGGCCGCGCCGAACCTACGGAGAGCGTCGGATCGAAGCCGCGCGTGAGCACTTCGGTGGAGGGCTGCAGCGGCAGGTGCAGATCGGTCATGGAGTCTCCATGAGCGCCGCGGGGAGGGATCGAGGCGGGCGCGGTGCCCCCATTCAATCCAGATCGCGCCGCCAGATCCAGCGCCGACCGGTCACGCGCGCGGCGTAGTGCTCAACCCGGTGGCCGCAGCAACCCTTGAAACCGCAGCATGCGCACCATCCGCGCCAGCACGTCGCGCCGATACGCCGGCACGTCGACCTTCGACCAGTCGAAGATGCCGTGGCCCTCGCGCAGCCCACGTTTGCCGGCGTGCATGTGCTGCCCGATGATCGCCGGCGGTTTGTAGCGTTCGCCCAGTTCGCGCGCGAGGTAGTTGCTGGCGTAGTAGAGGATGTCGAGCCCGCCGTAGTCGATGAACTCCACCACGCCCATGTTGGCGTAGCGAAAGCCCAGGCCGTAGCGCACTGCGCGATCGACATCCTCGGGCGTGGCGAGCCCTTCTTCGACCATGCGCGCCGCTTCGTTCATGATCAGCGATTGCAGCCGCGGCACGATGTAGCCCGGCGCAGCGGCGCACACCACCGGCACCTTGCCGATGCTCTCGAGCAGCGATTTCAAATGCGCAGTCACGCTGGCGTCGGTGCCGGCGTGTGGCGACAGCTCCACCAGCGGGATCAGATACGCCGGATTGAGCCAGTGCGCGTTGAGAAAGCGTTCGGGGTGGGCGACGCAGTCGGTGAGCTGTGTCACCAGCATCGTCGATGTGGTGGAGGCCACGACCGCGTCGCGTCGCGCATGCGCGAGGGCGAAGGCGAACGCATCGCGCTTGGCAGTCATCACCTCGGGCACGCCTTCGAACAGCACATCGGCCCGCGCCAGTGCGGCGGGTGCCTGCGCTTTGGACACCACGTGGATGCGCGCGAGGATCGCCGGGCGCGCCGCGTCGTCGAAGACATCGAGCGCCGCCAGCGACGCCAGGCTCTGTTCAACTTCGTCGATGGCCTCGCGTGCGACCCGCTCGAACTCGGCAGCCGGACGATCCTTCAGATCGATCAGCAGCACCTCGTGGCCGGCGTAGGCAAACGCGTGCGCGATGCCGCGCCCCATGCGGCCGGCACCGAGTGCGGCGATAACTTCACGGGCGCTCACGCAATGCCCTCGCGCAGCAGCTTGCGCATGGCAGGACGATCGAGTTGCGCCAAGGCGAGGCTCGTCAACGTGCGCGAGGAGCTGCGCAGGAAATCGCGCCCGAGGATCGCGCCGCCGATCGCGAGCAGGCCCGAGGCGATCGGCGCGGCCACGCCGGCCCACTGCGCACACGACACCAGGAAGACCAGACCCATCTCGACGTCTTCCCGCATATAGCGATGCGTGGCGAAATCGATGATCTCGCGCCAGTCACCGGAGTCGACCAGCCGCTCGTGTGCATCGCCGTACATCCAGTTGCCGGTGCTGT
>CADECO010000785.1:0-1793 GCA_902825905.1 uncultured beta proteobacterium | reverse complement strand
GAATGAATTTCTGCGTGCCGCCGTAGATCGGCACGGTGTAGACGATCGCATCGCCAGGGCGCAGGTGTGCCATCAGCGCCGTGACGATCGCCGACATGCCCGAATTGAACACCAGCGCGCTGGTGGCCCCTGGCTCCAACGGCAGAATTTGCGATTCGAGAATTTCGGCGTTCGGGTGGTTGAAGCGCGAGTACACCAGCGCACCGCCTTCGCCGGGCTGCGCGGCGGCGCGTCCGGCCATCAGATCGAAGGCGCGCTCGGCTGCCTCGGGACTCGGAAACACGTAGGTCGAACTGCGGAACACAGCGGGTCGCGCCGAACCCACTGAGAGCGTCGGATCGAAGCCGCGCGTGAGCACTTCAGTGGAGGGCTGCAGCGGCAAGTGCAGATCGGTCATGGAGCCTCCATGCGCGCGGCGGGAAGGGATCGAGGCGGGCGCGGTGCCCCCATTCAATCCAGATCGCGCCGCCAGATCCAGCGCCGACCGGTCACGCGCGCGGCGTAGTGCTCAACCCGGTGGCCGCAGCAACCCTTGAAACCGCAGCATGCGCACCATCCGCGCCAGCACGTCGCGCCGATACGCCGGCACGTCGACCTTCGACCAGTCGAAGATGCCGTGGCCCTCGCGCAGCCCACGTTTGCCGGCGTGCATGTGCTGCCCGATGATCGCCGGCGGTTTGTAGCGTTCGCCCAGTTCGCGCGCGAGGTAGTTGCTGGCGTAGTAGAGGATGTCGAGCCCGCCGTAGTCGATGAACTCCACCACGCCCATGTTGGCGTAGCGAAAGCCCAGGCCGTAGCGCACTGCGCGATCGACATCCTCGGGCGTGGCGAGCCCTTCTTCGACCATGCGCGCCGCTTCGTTCATGATCAGCGATTGCAGCCGCGGCACGATGTAGCCCGGCGCAGCGGCGCACACCACCGGCACCTTGCCGATGCTCTCGAGCAGCGATTTCAAATGCGCAGTCACGCTGGCGTCGGTGCCGGCGTGTGGCGACAGCTCCACCAGCGGGATCAGATACGCCGGATTGAGCCAGTGCGCGTTGAGAAAGCGTTCGGGGTGGGCGACGCAGTCGGTGAGCTGTGTCACCAGCATCGTCGATGTGGTGGAGGCCACGACCGCGTCGCGTCGCGCATGCGCGAGGGCGAAGGCGAACGCATCGCGCTTGGCAGTCATCACCTCGGGCACGCCTTCGAACAGCACATCGGCCCGCGCCAGTGCGGCGGGTGCCTGCGCTTTGGACACCACGTGGATGCGCGCGAGGATCGCCGGGCGCGCCGCGTCGTCGAAGACATCGAGCGCCGCCAGCGACGCCAGGCTCTGTTCAACTTCGTCGATGGCCTCGCGTGCGACCCGCTCGAACTCGGCAGCCGGACGATCCTTCAGATCGATCAGCAGCACCTCGTGGCCGGCGTAGGCAAACGCGTGCGCGATGCCGCGCCCCATGCGGCCGGCACCGAGCGCGGCGATAATTTCACGGGCGCTCACGCAATGCCCTCGCGCAGCAGCTTGCGCATGGCAGGACGACCGAGTTGCGCCAAGGCGAGGCTCGTCAACGTGCGCGATGAGCTGCGCAGGAAATCGCGCCCGAGGATCGCGCCGCCGATCGCAAGCAGGCCCGAGGCAATCGGCGCGGCCACGCCGGCCCACTGCGCACACGACACCAGGAAGGCCAGACCCATCTCGACGTCTTCCCGCATGTAGCGATGCGTGGCGAAATCGATGATCTCGCGCCAGTCGCCGGAGTCGACCAGCCGCTCGTGTGCATCGCCGTACATCCAGTTGCCGGTGCTGT
>CADECO010000784.1:0-1796 GCA_902825905.1 uncultured beta proteobacterium | reverse complement strand
CGAATCGGCCAAGCGCGGCAAGCTGCGCGGACTGGGCTACTCCTGCTACATCGAGGCGTGCGGCATCGCGCCCTCGGCGGTGGCCGGCAGCCTCGGCGCGCGCGCGGGCCTGTTCGAGGCGGGCGAGGTGCGGGTGCATCCCACCGGCAAGGTGACGATCTACACCGGCTCACATTCGCACGGTCAGGGACACGAGACGACGTTCGCGCAGGTCGTGTCCGACAAGTTCGGCATCCCGATGGACGACGTCGAAATCATCCACGGCGACACCTCCAAGATCCTGTTCGGCATGGGCACCTACGGCTCGCGCTCGATCGCCGTCGGCGGCACCGCGATGGTCAAGGCGATGGACAAGATCATCGCCAAGGGCAAGAAGATCGCGGCGCACCTGATGGAAGCGGCCGAATCCGACATCGAGTTCAAAGACGGCATGTATCAGGTCGCCGGCACCGACAAGAAGAAGGCGTTCGCGGAGGTTTCGCTCGCCGCCTACGTGCCGCACAACTATCCGCACGACAAACTCGAGCCCGGCCTGAACGAGAACGCGTTCTACGATCCGAGCAACTTCACCTTCCCCGCGGGTAGCTACGTGTGCGAGGTCGAAGTCGATCCGGAAACCGGTGTGGTCGACATCAAGAGCTTCACGGCGGTCGACGACTTCGGCAAGATCATCAATCCGATGATCGTCGAAGGACAGGTGCATGGCGGCCTGGTGCAAGGCGTCGGTCAGGCGATGACCGAAGTCGGCTTGTACGACGCGGGCAGCGCGCAGCTGAAAACCGGCACGATGCTCGACTACTGCCTGCCGCGCGCCGACGATGTGCCCAGCTTCAAGATCGGCACGCGTGAGACGCCCTGCACGCATAACCCGCTCGGCGTCAAAGGCTGCGGCGAGGCTGGCGCGATCGGTTCGCCGCCCGCACTCATCAACGCGATCACCGACGCCTTGGGCATCAAGGAGCTGGCGATGCCCGCCACGCCCGCAGCGGTGTGGAAAGCGATCCGCGACAACAACGTGAAAGTCGCCGCCTAGGCGCGCCACCAACAGAGAGGAAACCAACCATGTATTCGTTCAACTACTCCAAAGTGGCCAGCGTCGCGGATGCGGCCGGTGCGCTCGCCAAGAACGGCGATGCCAAGCTGCTCGCCGGCGGTCAAACGCTGCTCGCCTCGATGAAACTGCGTCTGGCCAATCCGGCGCAGCTGATCGATCTGGCCAGCGTGTCGGGCCTCGCCGGCATCAAGGTCGATGGCAACAACGTGGTGGTCGGCGCGATGACGCGTCACGCCGAAGTGGCGTGGTCGAAAGATGTGGCCAGCGCGATTCCGGCACTGGCCAAACTCGCCGGCGGCATCGGCGATCGCATGGTGCGCAACATGGGCACGATCGGCGGCTCGATCGCCAACAACGATCCGGCCGCGGACTATCCCGCGGCAGTGCTCGGACTCGGCGCGACGATACAGACCAACAAGCGCACCATCGCAGGCGACGCGTTCTTCACTGGCATCTTCAGCACCGCGCTGGAAGCAGGCGAGATCATCACCGCCGTGTCGTTCCCGAAAGCGAAACGCGCCGCGTACATGAAGTTCAAGAATCCGGCGTCGCGCTACGCGCTGGTCGGTGTGTTCGTCGCCGAAACGGCGAGTGGCGTGCGCGTTGCCGTCACCGGTGCGGGGCCGTGCGTGTTCCGCGTGCCCGAGATGGAGAAAGCGCTTACCGCCAAATTCGCGCCCGAATCGGTGGCGAACGTGAAGGTCTCCGACAAGGGCTTGAACTCCGACATCCATGCGTCGGC
>CADECO010000783.1:0-1799 GCA_902825905.1 uncultured beta proteobacterium | reverse complement strand
CCGACCTCGAGGAACTCGAGAAGAAGGTCATCGCCGCCAAGATGCCCAAGGAGGCACGCAAGAAGGCCGATGCTGAGCTGAAGAAGCTCAAACTGATGTCGCCGATGTCGGCCGAAGCCACCGTGGTGCGCAATTACATCGACACCCTGGTCGGCCTGCCTTGGAGCAAGAAGACCAAGATCAAGCACGACCTCGGCTTTGCCGAAGGCGTGCTCAATGAAGACCACTACGGCCTGGACAAGGTCAAGGACCGCATCCTCGAATACCTTGCGGTGCAGCAGCGCGTGGACAAGGTCAAGGCCCCGATCCTGTGTCTGGTCGGTCCTCCGGGCGTGGGCAAGACCTCGCTCGGCCAGAGCGTGGCCCGAGCCACCGGGCGCAAGTTCGTGCGCATGGCCCTGGGCGGCATGCGCGACGAGGCCGAAATCCGCGGCCATCGTCGCACCTACATCGGCTCGATGCCGGGCAAGGTGCTGCAAAGCCTGTCCAAGGCCGGCACGAGGAACCCGCTGTTCCTGCTCGACGAGATCGACAAGCTCGGCATGGACTTCCGCGGTGACCCGTCGAGCGCGCTGCTCGAAGTGCTCGACCCGGAGCAGAACCACACCTTCAGCGACCACTACGTCGAGGTCGATTTCGATCTGTCGGACGTGATGTTCATTGCCACCTCGAACTCGATGAATATCCCGCCGGCGCTGCTCGACCGGATGGAGGTGATTCGCCTGGCCGGCTACACCGAGGACGAAAAACTCAATATCGCGTTGCGCTACCTGTGCCCGAAGCAGGCTAAGAACAACGGCGTCAAGCCCGCGGAAATGGACATCACGGAAAGCGCGCTGCGCGGCATCATCCGCTACTACACGCGTGAAGCCGGGGTGCGTTCGCTCGAGCGCGAGATCTCCAAGATCTGCCGCAAAGTGGTCAAGGGCATCCAGTTGAAGAAGTACGTCGGCCAGGTGGTCGTCACCGACGACAACCTGAACGACTTCCTGGGTGTGCGCAAGTTCGACTACGGCCGCGCCGAGAAGAAGAACCAGGTCGGCCAGGTCGTCGGTTTGGCCTGGACCGAAGTCGGCGGCGACCTGCTGACGATCGAAGCGGCAGTGATGCCCGGCAAGGGCAACATCATCCGCACTGGCCAGTTGGGCGACGTGATGAAGGAATCGGTCGAGGCCGCACGCTCGGTGGTTCGCTCACGCGCGCGCCGGCTGGGCATCAAGGACGAGATGTTCGAGAAGCGCGACATCCACATTCACGTGCCCGACGGCGCTACGCCCAAGGACGGCCCGAGCGCGGGTGCGGCCATGACCACCGCCTTCGTTTCGGCACTCACCGGCATCCCGGTGCGCGCCGATGTCGCGATGACCGGCGAGATCACGCTGCGCGGCGAGGTCACCGCGATCGGCGGTTTGAAGGAGAAGCTGCTCGCGGCACACCGTGGCGGCATCAAGACCGTGATGATCCCGGAAGACAACGTCAAGGACTTGCAGGAGATCCCCGAGAACGTCAAGAACCACCTCGAGATCGTCCCGGTGCGGTGGATCGACCGCGTGCTCGAAGTTGCGCTCGAAACCGTGCCGCAGGCCCTGCCCGACGACGAGCCGGTGGTGGCCCCGGCGGAAGCGGCGACGCCTCCCGCGGCAACGGACACCAGGCCGCACTGAGCGCGCCGTCAGCCAGGGTGTCGATTTTTTTTGGCTATAATGCAAGCTTCTTTGGACGGTCCAACCATCGAGAGATCGATGCGGGAATAGCTCAGTTGGTAGAGCGCAACCTTGCCAAGGTTGAGGTCGCGAGTT
>CADECO010000782.1:0-1807 GCA_902825905.1 uncultured beta proteobacterium | reverse complement strand
GGCGCGTTCGACAGCGGGCCGTTGAAGCTCATGACGTAGGTGTAGCCGTCGGGCGAGGCGCGGGCGACTTCGCCGGTGGCGAGAGTGCCGGCTGCCTGCGGCTTGTTCTCCACGACGATCGCCTGACCCAGCCGGTCCTTCAGCCGCTCGGCGACGACGCGCACCGGAATGTCGATCGACGAGCCCGCGGTGCTCGCCACGACGATACGGATCGGTTTAGTGGGCCACGCTTGTTGCGCGTGTCCGCCCGCTGCTCCGAACATTGCCCAGAGGAGCGCAGGTGCAAGTAGCAGGCTGCGACAGGTGAGAGGAGAACGTAACCAGCGCTGCATGAACATCGAATCCTCTTCGAGAGATCAGTCGTTGTCTATCTTGTATGTACGGCTGTTTGCTCGGAGGTGGATTCTATCCCCCGCAGATGCGGAAGGATTGGATGCTCAGGTGACCCGCAGATCAGATCGGCCTGATCAACACCTTCGACGCTTGCCGGCTGCGTGCCATCTCGAACGCTTGCGCGGCGTGCGGCAATTCGAATCGGTGCGTGATCATCGGCCGCAGCGCCTCACCTTGCTCCGCCAGGAAGCGCAATACGCGTTCCCACGTAGATCGCGGCGCGCGATGCGAGCCACGCAGCTGCTGTTGCTGTCGCACCATACGCGTGACGTCGATGGCTACCGGTGCATGATGGATGCCGAGCGTGACTAGCGTTCCGCCGAAGCGCAGCACATCCAGACCCTGCTGAATCGAACCAGCCACGCCGGTTGCCTCGAACACGACGTCGAACCTGGTATCGATACCGAGCACATCGCTGGTCCAGGCAGAGAGCGGCCGCTGTGAAAGCTCGTACGTGTGCCCGAATCCAAGTCGATGGAGCACATTCAAGCGCGAAGCATCGTCGCACCCGGCTATTACAACCAGTGCTGCGCCCGCTTCGCGCGCCATGACGGCGATGGTCTGACCGATCGTGCCCGGTCCGAGTACCAGTACTCGCGCACCTGGCGCAAGTTCAGCGATCTCGACTGCGTGCGCACCCACGGTGAACGGCTCGGTCATCGCGGCAAGCTCGTCGCCCAGTCGATCGGGAACGCGTATGCAATTCGCGACCGGCACCCGCAAGCGCCGCGCGAACGCACCCGGGCGGGTGAGCCCGATACCGGTGCGGTGTGCGCAGGCAGCCTCGCGCCCGCTGACGCAATCGCTGCATCGTCTGCATGCGACCGACGGCATCGCCGTCACTCGCGTCCCCAGCCAATCAGATGGAACCCGCCGTCCAAGCGCTCTCACGCGCCCGGCAAACTCATGTCCGACCGTCACCGGAAGTGCGTGCGCCATGAATGCATAGCCGTCAGCCCAGGCCTCGACGTGCAGATCGCTGCCACAGATGCCGGCGGCGGAAACGTCGATCAGCACTTCGTCGTCATCCGGTGCGCCCGGTTCGTCGACGGTTCGCAGCTCGAGGCCACGTTCCGCACGCACCTTCTGCAGCGCCAGCATCAGCCTTTGCCCTTGCCGTGCGAGGTGGGCTGGCGCGCGAGTTCGCGCACCGCATCATGATTCAGCTCGAAGCCCAGGCCCGGCGCTGAAGGTAACACCAGCATGCCATCGCGCGGCTCGACCAATCCTTTGAACAACTGTTCGCATAGCAGCGCAGCCACGTAGTGATACTCGACCAGCGTTCCGTTCGGCACCCCCGCCTGCAGATGCATGTTGTGCCAGGGCCAAGCGCCGCCGTTGGCGATCGGCACATTGAAGGCGGCGGCCATTCCCGCGATCTTCACACATTGCGAGTAGCCGCCGGTGATCGTCA
>CADECO010000781.1:0-1826 GCA_902825905.1 uncultured beta proteobacterium | reverse complement strand
CAGCTTGACCAGCCCACGGTGCTGCGCATCGAGATCGAAGAACAGCCGGTAGTCCAATTCCAGAATACGTCCGCTGCACGGGCTGGTCAGATTCAAGCCGGCATACGTGCCGTCGGAATGACGATCCACCTGCAACTTGGTGAACGTCAGCGGGCATTCTCGGCCGTCCGCGTGCAGGCGCAACCTGGACGTCGCGTACGCCGCCACTTCGAGCTGCCGATCGCGCAGTTCGTCCCAGGTGATCGCGTCATCGCCGTCGGCATCCAGACCGATCGCCAGTTCAAGGTCACGCAGGGCGATGTCCCATTGCACTTGCATCGTCGCCGCGCGCGCATCGATGCGCAGATAGCTGTCGCTTGCCTTGTGCGCGTGCGCCGGCGCGGTTACGCCCAAGAGCAGAGCGAGGGCCGCGACGACGCCGACCAGCCGTTCAAACAGCAGACGCGTCACGGCGACACCTTCTGCAGCCGTTGCACCACCGCGGCGAGCTGTACGTCTTCGGTCCGGTTTGTCGCGAGCCACTCGAGCACCGGACGTGCCGACGCCGGATCGCCTACGGCCAGCGCCGCCTCCAGCACCGTGCGCGCATCCCAGGGTTCGCGCTGGGTGTGCCAGTTCACCAGTGCCAGTTCGAGCGCACGCTGCGGCCGGCCCTCGACCTGCAATTGGAAGCGCGACTCCTCGCGTAGATGCGTGGCGTCGTCGCGCGCACGCGCCGCATCGAAACGCGCTCGAAGACTTGCTGCGTACTTCGACCAGGACGCCGCACCGGTCAGTTTCGACGCAATCGCCGTGCGCAGCAGCGCACCGTCGCTCTTCGGATCGTCACCGAGCAGCGCACGCACCTCGCGCGCCCGGCCGCGATCGAGCAGGAAGTCGGCGTAGGCGTGCTGCAGATAGGCGTCGTTGCCCCCGGCACCCAGTGCCGCTCGAAAATGCTGCTCGGCCTGTTCGAATTGGCCGCGACGCGCCGCGATCTCCGCGAGCTGCGTCAACATCCACGAGCGCTCATCGCCGGTCACGCCGCGTCCGTCGCCATAGGCACGGGCGAGCAGCGCGTACGCCGAGGCCGCGTTGCCACTCAATGAAACCGGAGCCGCGAGGCAAGCCGCGGTGAGTCGATCGCCGCCGATCGGCAGCAGACGCATGCAGGTCTTGCGCGCCTCGTCGAACCGGCCGGTTACCGTGGCGACATTGGCCTTTGTCAGCAACGCCTGGCCATGCCGCGGATCGCGCGACAGTGCGGCGTCGAGATCGGCGAGCGCATCACTGAACCCATGCTGATTGCTGCGGATCACCGCGCGCATCACGCGCACATCGAGCGGAGGGTCGGCTTGATTCCACCACGGCGCGAGCGCTGCCTGCGCCTGGCCGACGTAGCGCGGATCACCTTCGATTCGCGAGAGTTCCATCGCCGCGCGCGCGAACCGCAGGGCACGATCGGCATCGTCCGGATGCTGCGCGAGCTCGCGTCGCAACGCCTTCAGCGCGCGCACCGCCTGCCCTTGTGCACCGGTCGAGAGTCGCTCGAGCACCTGCGATCCGTGCTCGGGCGTGAAAGGCGCGGCAGACGCGCTCGACATGAGCACGCCCGCCAGCGCCGCAACGAAGCAGAGTCGGACCATTGCGAATCAGCTCCCTTCGCTACTTCGGTTGCGTAGCCATCATCAGTTCGTCTTCACCGCGTACGGCTCGGACGTTTCGTCTGCGGTCGGTGTGGCGTTGGCGGTACTCAACCCGTCCACGTCGTCGGCCTTCGGCGTGGCGCTCACCGCAGCGACCGCGGCGCCGCACGCAGCGACACCCTGCCCGCCCCCCCCGGTGTT
>CADECO010000780.1:0-1841 GCA_902825905.1 uncultured beta proteobacterium | reverse complement strand
GCGCATGCCGATCTGGCGGTGGCGCCGTGGAGCGAATCGCGAGTGCGCAACGAGCGCGCCGCCGACTTGCTGGTGGATCGCGGTTATCACGAAGCCATCACTTACACGTTCACCGACGCTGCCTGGCAGTCCATTCTGTTTACCGAAGCGCCGTTGGAATTGAAGAACCCCATCTCCGCCGAACTGGGCGTGATGCGCCTGTCGTTGTGGCCGGGCCTGGTGCAGGCGGTGCGCGAGAACCAGCGCCGCCAGCGCAACCGGGTGCGCTTGTTCGAGCTGGGCCGGCGTTTCGCGGGTGATGGTTCGGAAACGGAAATGATCGCGGGCATCGCCTCCGGTCATGTGCTCGATGAGCAATGGGGCATCGAAACGGCGAAGGTGGACTTCTTCGACGTGAAAGCCGACGTCGAGGCACTGCTGGCGTTGAGCGGTGCCGGCGAGGCGTTTCGGTTCGCCGCGGAGCGCCACCCGGCGCTGCATCCCGGACAGTGCGCCCGGATCTGGCGCGGCGAGCGGCCCGTGGGTTGGCTGGGTGCGTTGCATCCCGCGGTGCTGCAGCGACTGGATTTGACATATCCGGCCTTCGTGTTCGAGATCGAAACCGCGATGGGCTTGGCGGCACGCGTGCCCCAATTCGAGGAGATCTCGAAATATCCAGCCATTCGCCGGGATGTTGCCGTCATCGTCGATGAAGCGCTCGAGGCTGCGGCGCTGGAGAGGACGGTCCGCGCCACGGCCGGGCCCTTGCTCAAGGGCCTGACGGTACTGTCTGTCTACCGCGGGCGACAGTTCGAGAAAGGCAAGAAAAGCATAGCCTTAGGTCTGCAATTACAGGATACTTCACGCACCCTGACGGACGCCGACGCCGATGCGCTCATCGCGCAGGTGGTGCAGCGCCTGGGCAGCGAGTTCGGGGCCACGATCCGGGACAAATAAGCATGGCACTCACCAAGGCCGAGATCGCAGAAGCACTGTTCGATCAGCTCGGGCTGAACAAGCGCGAGGCTCGCGAACTCGTGGACCTGTTCTTCGAGGAATTGCGCGCGTCGCTGTCCACGGGCGAGCAGGTGAAGTTGTCCGGTTTCGGCAACTTCGATCTGCGCGACAAGAATCAGCGACCCGGCCGCAATCCGAAAACCGGCGAGGAAATTCCGATCAGCGCTCGCCGCGTCGTGACCTTCCGCCCTGGACAGAAACTGAAGGCTCGAGTCGAAGCGTATGCTGGAACCAGGCAATAACAGCGAATTACCGACCATACCCGGTAAGCGCTACTTCACCATCGGTGAAGTGAGCGAGCTGTGTGGCGTGAAGCCGCACGTGCTGCGCTACTGGGAGCAGGAATTTCCCCAGCTGAAGCCGGTGAAGCGCCGCGGCAATCGCCGCTACTACCAGCGCCAGGACGTGCTGGTGATCCGCCAGATCCGCAGCCTGCTGTACGAAGAGGGCTTTACCATCGGGGGCGCCCGCAACCGCTTGCAGGGTGATGAGGCGCGCGAAGACGTGTCGCAGTCACAGGAGATCGTGCGCCAGCTGCGGGTGGAGCTGAAAGAAATCCTGCGCATCCTGCGCCGCTGACTTCCTGTCTCATGCGTCGGCGGGGAAATCCACCCTGACCGATGTACCGTCGCTGATCAGTATCTGCATGCCGCCATCCAGCTGCTCGGCCAAGGTGCCGACCAGCTGCAAGCCGATGGATCCGTTGGCTGCCACCGCGCCTGGCTCCTGCATGCCTATCCCGTTGTCGCTTACGGTGAGCTGCACGCGTGACCCAGCGTATTGCAGCGTTACCTGAATCTCACCGCCGGCACCGGCGGAAAAGGCGTGCTTCATCGCGTTGGTGA
>CADECO010000779.1:0-1841 GCA_902825905.1 uncultured beta proteobacterium | reverse complement strand
CGCATCACCTTGGTATTGCGGCGGCTCGGCGGCACGCTCATCCTGCGCGACTGACACGGCGTCGCCGTCCGCCCGCGCTACCGTCGACCAGAATCGAATACGAGGATCACGGCTTGGCCACCTCAACCGCCACGACCAACAACTCTTCAGCCAGCAACGCGAGCGCCAAACTGGTCGAGGCAACGGTCGCGTTCCTGCAGGCGCATCCGCCGTTCGATGGCATCGATGCCGCGCATCTGCGCGCATTCGCCGCACAGGCCAGGCTCGGTTACCACGAAGCCGGCTCGATCATCGTTGCGCCGCAATCGGGTGTGGTGGCGACGCTCTACCTCGTCGAGAAGGGGCTGGTGCATGCACGCACCGCCGGCGTGACCGGCGCGATGGCCGAGCGGCTGGAGTTCGGTGTGGGCGAGGCGTTTCCGATCGCAGCGGTGATCGGCAAGCGCGCGACCACGCTCGAGTACGTGGCTACGCGCGACACGTTCGCCTACGAGTTCCCGGCCGCAGCGGCCGAAGCGCTCACGCGCGCGAGTCACGAGTTCGAACGCTTCTGTACTCGCCACATCGACCGTCTGCTGCAGCGGGCCACGGAGCGCTTGCAGCAAGCGTTCGCCACGCAGTCGCGCAGCGATCAGCCGATGGTGCGCACGCTGGGGAGTCTTGCCCGCCGTGCACCGGTAACCTGTGCGCCCGACATCTCGATTCGCGCGGCGGTCGGCATCATGGCGGCGCAGTCGGTGGGCGCGATCGTCATCGCCGACGCCGAGCAGCGCCCGCTGGGCATCTTCACCGAGCGCGATCTGCTCAGGCTGGTGGCCGAGCACAGCGACAAGCTCGACGAGCCGATCCTCTCAGTGGCAATGCGCAAGGTGGTGAGCCTGCCGACGACGGCGCTGGCGATGGACGCCGCAGTGGCGATGGTGGAGAGCGGCATTCGCCATGTGGTGGTGCTCGACGGCGGGCGGCTCGCCGGCGTGGTGTCGGAGCGTGATCTGTTCGCGCTGCAGCGGCACACGATGTCGGAGGTGGCGCGGCGCATCGAGGCGGCCGACGATGTCGATGCGCTGGTGCGTGCAGCCGAAGATGTGCGCGGGCTGATCGACAATCTGCTTGCGCAGGGCGTCGGAGCGGAGAGCCTCACGACGCTGATCTCCGCGCTGAATGACCGGCTGACGCGGCGCATTCTGGCTTACGCCGCGCGCGATGGCGCGATCGACGGCATCGACTACTGCTGGCTGGCGCTGGGCAGCGAAGGGCGCGAAGAGCAGACGATGGCCACCGATCAAGACAACGCGATCGTGTTTCGTTGCGACGATGCGGCGCAGGTCGAGTCGATGCGGGCGCGGCTCCTGGCGTTTGCGCGCGAGGCGAACAACATTCTCGATCGTTGCGGTTTTCCGCTGTGCCATGGCAACGTAATGGCGAGCAACCCCGAGCTGTGTCTGTCGGAGGCCGAGTGGCGCAAGCGCTTCGAGGGCTGGATGCGCAATCCGTCGCCCGAAGCGCTGCTGTCGAGCACGATCATGTTTGACTTTCGCGCGCTCGGCGGCGAGCGATCGCTGGCCGAGGGTTTGCGCGGCGCGGTGAAGGCACAAGCACCGGGCGCCACGTTGTTTCTGCGCCTGATCGCGGAGGAGGCGGTGCGCACGCCGGCGCCGATCGGCTGGCTCGGGAGTCTGCGCACGGAGTCGGGAGCCGAAGGCGTCGGGACGATCGATCTGAAGCTGCAAGGCACGCGCTTGTTCGTCGATGTGGCGCGGCTGTACGCGCTGGCGCACGGCGTCGATGCGACGAACACCGCGGCGCGGCTGCGGCAGGTGGCCACGCGGCTGGGAACCTCG
>CADECO010000778.1:0-1843 GCA_902825905.1 uncultured beta proteobacterium | reverse complement strand
AGGCCCAGCGGAAGCAGCGCCTGCAGGATAAAGCCGAGCGACAGCTCGCCGAATCGCACGAGCGAAGTCATGTCATCGGCCGGCCTGCCTGTTGCGAAATTCTGCTTATGAGCTTCGAGCCAAACCGAGACGCCGTCGTATGGCGACACCCCTGGGTCGAAGAAGCTCAGGGGCAACGCGGGTCGGAACGCGTAGATGCCGTAGTGCGCGGCGGAATGCGGATTCTTCTCACCCTGCTCGTTCCATTGCTCCGCGATCAGCGCCTGCGCCACGGCGCGCTCGTCGGCGAGGACCTGGTAGCGCACTGAGGCACTGATCAGAGCGACGGCACCGAGCAACAGCAGCACGAACGCGCCGGCGAGCACTCGCCCGTCGCGCAACGTGCCTCGAAATTCCTTGCGTGCTACCGTCAGAACCACTGATTGATTACCCCCGCGCCGAAACATGCGTTGTGAAGATCGCGGCCCTCTAGGCCGCAGATCCCACCGTGCAGCAGCGCGGGGCTAGATCAGCAGTTCAGAATATTGGAGTCGTAGAGGTCTGGGCGGCTCGGGCGCTGCGGACTGGATACGCAACGGCGTCGATGGATGAGGCTCAACTGCGAGGGCAAACGCCGGAACGTTCGCCAAAGTCAGGATCAGGGACTCGGCGACGGGCGGCCGAGAGTCCGGCGCCGATGTTCCTAGATCGGTGCACGACACCTGCTGCATGACCGCTTTCGGGGCGGACTCGGAGCCGGAATCGACCGCCACGTGATGGTCACAATGCGCTTCGGACGACGGACTGGCGGCGACTGCAGACATCGAATTGCAGGGATGCATGGCCACGGTGCACCACACCAGGGCCAGCATGGGCAGCAGTGAACGCAGAACCTGACTGTTTTGGCGCCGAGTGAAGCGCATCAGAAAACGTTACTCCAAGGGTTGTACAAAGTCGAGCGCGATCGACGCGGGAGCTACCAGCTGATGGTTTCGCCTGAAAAACGGTACCAAACTCCCGAGCCTTCGATCGTCAGACCATCCATGACCTTCATCATGCCCCCGACGCTGGTATCGATATCGACCATGCTCCGCTTCATCTCCGGCGACATCGCGTCATGGTTCACTTCGGTTCCATAGGTGTTGACGACGCCCGGCGACAGCACGGCCACAGCAATTCCATCACCGCGCGTGTCCATGGCCAGATTGCGCAGGATCATGTTCAACGCGACTTTGCTCGCTTTGTAGTAGTACAGGCCGGAGTGAATCCTCGGATACGCCGCAAACGAGGCGACTACGGCGCTGATGCCGGCAATCTTTTTCTGCTTTCCCGCGCGGATGTTTGGCAATAACGCCTCCGAGACCAGCAACGCGGAGAGCGCGTTGACGCGCATGTAATCGTCGAAGCGTGCAGCATCAAGGGTGCCGAGCCGCTGTTCCTCTTCGTCGCCGAGCATGCCGACATTGTTGATGAGAATGTCGATCGGCAAGCCGGCCAGCCGCTCGCTCAGTTGTTGCACCGACTTAGGGTCGGTCGCGTCCAGCATCTCGATGCGGACGCGGCCCGTTTTCCTGGCGAGTTCCTGCAGGGCGGTGGCACCGGCGGTGCTCCGCGCTGTGGCAATGACGTTCCAACCCCGCTCGGCATATTTCTCAGTCCATGCGTACCCGAGACCACGGTTGGCGCCGGTCACCAATACCGTGGGTACGTCGGCGGCCAACAGCGGTACCGCATGGCCCACCGACAGGACGATCAGAACTGCAAAAAAACTACGGCGCATCACTGTACTTCCCCCCTGTTTGATTTGATTACGCAGAGACGGCATCGGCCATTCTCACGGGCGCGGCGCCGTAGTCGCGGCTTT
>CADECO010000777.1:0-1851 GCA_902825905.1 uncultured beta proteobacterium | reverse complement strand
GGGGGTGCTGATCATCGTCGACGTTACCGGGCGCTTCGTCGCGAACCGCCCGATCCCCGGGGTGCCGGAGATGGTCGCCGCCTCGCTCGTCGGAATCGCCTTCCTGCAGCTTCCCTACTCAGTGCTCTCGCGCATGATGTTGCGCACCACGATCCTGCGCGACGCGTTGGGTCCAAACGCGCGACGCTGGGTCGAAACGATCGCGGTGTCGCTCGGTGTGCTCTTTTTCGGCCTTCTCGCTTACGCTTCGTTTGAACCCATGATCAGGAGTTGGGAGACGCTCGAGTACGAAGGCGGCGAAGGATTCCACGTGCCGGTCTATCCCATCCACACGCTGGTGTTCCTGTCCGCGCTCGCAGCCACCGTCTGTTACGCGCGCATCGCCTGGCAGACATGCCGGGGGCACGAACGCCCGATTGAACCGAGCGGACATTAGCGTGGACGCAACCTTTGCGATCGCGGCGATCGGCGCGTTGCTGTTCCTGGTTTTCGTCGGCGTCGATATCGCCATCGCCCTCGGATTGGTGGCGATGGGCGGACTGTTCCTCGCCACCGGGCGATCCGATGCGGCACTTGCGTTGCTCGCTTCGACTGCGTTCGAGTCGCTGCGCGACTATGTCTTCGTCGTGATTCCGTTGTTCGTGCTGATGGGCGAGCTGATCGCTCGATGCGGCGCGGCCACCGATCTGTTCAACGTCGCCAATCATGTGCTGCGCCGGCTGCCGGGGCGGATGATGGTCGCCACGGTCGGCGCGAACGTCGTTTTCGCGGCGTTGGTCGGGGTGAGCATCGCCTCGGCCTCGGCGTTCGCGCGGATCGCGTATCCGCCGATGCGTGCGCAAGGCTACGACCGGCGTGCCTCGCTCGGTGTCGTCGCCGGAAGCGCGTGTCTGGGGATGATCATTCCCCCAAGTCTGCTCTTCATCATTTGGGGCGTGCTGACCGAGATCTCGATCGGCAAGTTGTTCATCGCCGGCGTGTTTCCGGGACTGCTGTTGGCCGCCCTTTTTGTCGTGTACGTCATGACACGGTCCGCGATGGACCCGAGCTTCGCCGGCGCGCGCCAACGCGCTACATCGAACAGCGCGCCGAGCGCTCCGGCCGACGCGATCGCGTGGGGACCGACCGTCTTGTCCACCCTTGGTGTGCTCGTGCTGATTCTCGGCACGATCGTATCGATCTGGGGTGGATTCGCAACGCCCACCGAGGCCTCGGCGTTCGGTGCATTCGGCGCGTTGTTGATCGCCCTCATGAAAGGGCAGCGCTGGACCGGCATTCGCGCGGCGCTCGTCGAAGCCGGACGCGTGTCGGGGCCGATCCTCATCATTCTGATCGCAGCCCAGATGTACTCGCGCATGCTCGCCTCGGCCGGCGTGATCAGCATCTTTCAAAACGCGGTGCAAGCGATCGGCCTGGGGCCCTGGACACTGCTGTTGGTGATGATCGTCGTGTGGGTGATCCTCGGTATGTTTCTCGATTCGGTGTCGATCATCCTGCTCACCGTGCCGCTGTTCGCGCCGCTCGCCAAGGCGGCCGGCTGGGACGAGCTCGCGTTCGCGGTGATCGGGGTGCTCGCGATCGAAACCGGCCTGCTGACCCCGCCTTTCGGGCTGGTCGTATTCTCGGTGAAGGCCACGGTCGCGGATCGAGAGGTATCCTTGAACGACGTATTTCGCGGCGCACTGCCGTACGTCGGGCTCATTTTGATTTGCGTCGCGAGCATGACGCTTTAGCCCACCCTGGCGGCTTGGATAACCCAGCGAAGGACATAAAACGATCGCAGAAACAACATGCGCGACACTCGCATCTCGGTTCTCGAGCGCTAGGCGGGCGCCAGTGTTCGCGCGACCA
>CADECO010000776.1:0-1854 GCA_902825905.1 uncultured beta proteobacterium | reverse complement strand
ACTGCGTCGACCGCTTCACCGGCGGCCTCTACATTCTGGAGCCGACCTTCTGAGGTGTCGAAGGTGTCAGACCCTCCGGGTCTGACACCACTTGGCATCTCGAAAACCTTGCTGGCCATCCGCGACAGTAGCGCTGGGTGCGGTAGCGTAGGGTGCGGTAGCGAAGCGTACCGCACCGATTTCCGGCGTATTCGGTGCGGTACGCGCTGACGCGCTACCGCATGTTTGGACGGCACCTTCGGGTCAAGGCGAATCTTCGATGCTCGCGCCTGTCGTGTAGCGGGATGCCAACCATGTGTTCGGCTTTCCAGCGCTTCCGATGTTGCCACCGGTCGTGGTGCCTAGATGTTGTTCGCATCCGCAAGTCCCAATCACCCTAACGACCTTGTCGGTTCAGTGCGGTTAATGGGTTGTCTTGCGGTTACGCCCCGTTCACGTGTTGCGCGCTCACCTTGTGCTCGCACCCTCGCCGCTCGTTCGGCTGGTCGGCGGGCTCGCCGCCGGTCCAGCGCATTCCTTCATTGCCGAGCCTTACGCGTTGCCCGCGTACGCCGCCGGTCGATGATGCTTCACGTACGTTCCACCGCGCACCATCAGTGCCCAGATCATGCGCGCCATCTTGTTGGCGAGCACGCATGCGGCCTTCTTGAAGTCCCATTTGCCGAGCAGCTCGACGAGTTCCGGATCGGCCTTGGCCGGAAAGCGAATAGTGTGTGCAAGCCGTGAAGCCGCACTCATGAAGAGCAGGCGGCGCAGATACTCGTTGCCTGCCTTCGACATCTTGCCGTGCCTCACCTCGCCGCCCGTGCCGTTGAGCTTCGGCGTCTGGCCGAGCCAGGCCGAGAACGCCCTCCCGCTCTTGAACAAGCTCGCGTCGACGAGCGAGGAGAATGCGCTCGAGACGATGTCGCCGATGCCCGGCGCGCTCTGCAGCCGCCTGGCCGTGGGGCATCTCCTGGCGTGGGCGATGATCTGCGCGCTCGCCACCTCGATCGCCGCGTCCGTATCGATGATCAGCGCAGCCACAGGAGCAAGAGCTGCGCGTTGAGCCGCGCCCAGCTCGTCTCGCGCCGCGTCCGTGACGATGCCCATCAGCCAGGAGAACCCGGCCTCGCCCGATGCAGCGACGATCCCGAACTCGGCCATCAGGCTGCGCAGCATATTGGCGAGCGCGACGCGCGTTGCGACAAGCTGATTGCGCACCGTATGCGGCATGGATGTGGTCTGCTGCTCGATCGATTTCGTCGCCACCACGCGCCGGCGCGGCCGCGACACCGCCTCGCAGATCGCCTCCGCGTCGGCGGCGTCGGTCTTGCGGCCATGCTGGCGGTAGCCCGCCACGTACTCACCGGGCATCTGCACCACCGTGTGGCCGAGCCGCTCGAGCTCGCGCGACCAATGATGCGAGCTGGCGCAGGCTTCCAATCCGATCAGGCAAGGCGGCAGTCTGCCAAAGAAATCCAGCAGCTCCGTCCGGCGAAGCTTGCGGCGGACGAGGACCTTGCCGTCGGCATCGACACCGTGGACCTGAAACACGCTCTTCGCCAGATCGAGACCAATCGTGGTAATGCTCTTCATGGACGGCTCCCTATCCTTCGAGATGATTCGTCGACACGATCATCTTATGGCGCCTAGACGCCGTCAGGTGGGGTGCCGTCCACAGCATCACCCTACGAATGCGTGAGCTGCATAGCTTGCCACACGCCCGACCACACCCGTGTTTTCGACACTGTCGTCTACATGTTGCGCGGGCGTTTCGACACCGTGGGGAGACACGTTGGCCACGTGTTGTCGATATGGGGCGCGGTGTGGCTGTGGCGCAGGGTGCGAGCTATGCGCGCTTAAGGTTGACGG
>CADECO010000775.1:0-1859 GCA_902825905.1 uncultured beta proteobacterium | reverse complement strand
GGTCAGCACGACCACGCCCGACTTGGTGTTGACGTGGATCTTGTGAGCCTTGGTGTCCGAGTCCTTGGCCAGGTCGGCCTTCACCTTGGTGGTGATCCAGGCGTCGTCCACCTTGGCGGTGGCGGTCTCGCTGGCGAAGGCGGGCGCTGCCGCGAGAGACGCGGCCAGAGCCGCGGTCGCGACGAGATGCTTGATGTTCATGATGAGTGCTCCTCGGTTATACATTTTTACGAACGGGTGCAAAATATTTCCTCTCACGGCCTCGCCAGCGGCGAAGCCTAGGTGGGTATGAAATTGCCGAGTGCCGCCGCGGGTTCCCGCGGAGGCGGAAGTTTGCGTGAGGTGCGCAACACAAGCCAAGAGGGGAATTGTTCCGGTAAATCCCTACTTTTTTGCGCTCCGGCGCGTGCTTCTTGCTCTCGTCCCCAGCCACCGCGTGTTTGCCCAACCCCTTAGGCAAACACCACGGGATACAGTCCGATTGCGAATGACGCAGCGCGCCAACGCGCACTGCAATGATTCATATTGATGCGTGCGGCGGCAAAAACGCCGCGCCGCGCTGCATACACGCGTGCAGCGCTGCAAATCGGCCGCTGCACGCACGGCCTCGCCATCGTGGTTTCACACATGGCGTATTGCTCTCAAGTAGCAGAAAACTGTGCCGCTTTTCTACGAATCATAAACTTCGGATCAGTTGCTGCGTGACGCGTATCCCCCTGGACTGGCTGCGCCAGAAATATGAAACGCTGCGGGCGCTGCTGGGCCAGCACGTCTGCAAGCGCATCTTCGGCGCGATGCCGTCGCTGGAGCAGCGGCTGTACCTGCTCATCGCGGCAGCTACGCTGCCGCTGTTGCTCGTGGTGCTGTACCAGGCGGTGGCGCACGATGACATCATCGACCCGATGCGGGCGGCGGTGAATCAGACCAGCGCCGCGCTGCTGGCGCAAAGGAAATTCCATGCGTTCATCGAAGGTATCGCCGACGAACGGGTCAGCGGCTCGCTGCGCGAGCAGGACAAGGAAGCGCTGCTCGACGCTCAGCAGCAGCTGAAGATGGTGCTGTACATGGCGCCCTCGCCGGAGGCCCGGGAAGTTTCGGCGGGCATGGCCAGGCTGATCGCATTGGGCAGCATGCCTGACGTCATCGAAGACGGCCTGTTTCGCGACCGCGATGCCGTTCGGTCCGTGGGCCTCGCATTCGCGAGGCTCATCGAGGGTACGCGCGCGCGCCTCGATGAGCAGGCGCAGGTCAGCAAGGCGGAAGCAGCGAGTGCGCTGCGCAAGCAGTACGTGTTGCTGGGTGCCGCGCTCATCACCGTCGTCTGTTTGCTGGGTGTGGCCCGCGCCATGATTCGCGGCATCACGCAGCCCATCCAGTTCGCGGTGAGCATGGCCAAGCTGGTCGCCGCCGGCAATCTCTCCAAGGAGATCAAGGTCGACCGCAGCGATGAGATCGGCTATCTGCAGCAGGCGCTGCGCGACATGAACATTGCGCTCACCGACATCGTCAACGACGTGCGGCGAGCTTCGTTCCGCATCGAGAGCGCGGCCGGCGAGATCGCCAACAGCACCGGTGACCTGGCCATTCGTACCAGCCAGCAGGCGGAGAGCCTGACCAAGACGGCGCGCAACGTCGAGATGATGAGCCATGCAGTGGCGAGCAACGCCGAGTCGGCCAATCACGCCAACAGCGCGGCACGGCAGGCGGCGCGTGTCGCGCAGCGCGGCGGCGTCATCGTCGAGAGCGTGGAGCAGACCATGAGTTCCATCATGGAAAGCTCCAAGCGTGCCGTGAACATCATCGGCCTGATCGAGGACATTGCCTTCCAGACCAACCTGCTGGCGCTGAATGCGGCAGTG
>CADECO010000774.1:0-1860 GCA_902825905.1 uncultured beta proteobacterium | reverse complement strand
AGCACGACGACTGCGGCCTGCACTGCATCAAGCGCACTGCCACCGTGCGCGAGCACGCTGTGTCCTTCGCGCACCGCGTGTTCGAGCGCATCGCAAACGATGTCGCGATGCGTCTGCGCGCGCTCCGGTGCGAGCAGTGGTGCGGCGCCACCATGCACCACGATCGCGAAGCGATGAGCGTCGGCGCGCTGCGTACGATTCGCACGAGGCACACGGTTCGTTCGTTGCGTTCGATCAGTACTTTTCATGGTGCGTTTCAACGCGCATTTCATCGACCCAATCCTGCCGTTCGTCGTCGCGACCACTTGTCGGAGCAGGTGCGCCGTCGGATGAGATACGCGCGGTCCGCTGGAGGATGCGGTGAATCGCGATGTTAGGATCGTTCATCCCCGTCTTGCATCTGCGCCGCATTGCGCCGCGCGCACATTCTCACTCGCCGCATTCACGATCGTCTCGATGAAAGCTCGTTCGTTCATTCCGGTGTTGTTGTCGCTTGCATTGTCCGCGTGTCTGGGCGGCGGTGGCGGCGGCGACTCGACCACAGCGGTCGCTGCACCGACTACGAACACCGGCGCGAGCACGACGGCTACGCCTGCACCGAATGGACAAACCGCCGTCACCAACGGCTCCACGCCATCGGGCTCGACCAGTCTGTCCTCGTCGAGCGGCTTGTACGATCGCACACCCATCATCGATAGCTGCGACGCCGGCCTGCTGAAGATGAGCGACAAGCAGGCGGTGCTCACCGAATTCAACGCGGTGCGAGCGCTGCATCGGCTACCGCCGGTGATCTACGACTCGAGTGCCGACATCTACACGCAGAAATCCGCGCTCATCGGTGTGGCCAATGCGCAGCTCACGCACACGCCGGCAACCAGCATGTTCTGCTACTCCGATGAAGGCGCGCAGGGCAGCGGACAGAGCAATCTGTTTCTCGCCGGCGGCTACACGCCCACTTCGACGGAGAGCATCGCCCGCTTCCTGATCGATGACAACGTCGCCTCGCTCGGCCATCGCCGCTGGGTACTGCATCCGTTCCTGTCGCAGACCTCGTTCGGCCGCGTCGACGGGCAGCCGCGCACGGGCAGCACGCTGCGCCATACCGCGACGTCGTTGCGGGTGCTTGGTTACCCAGATGCGAACCTGTCCGGCAACGACATCAACTACATCGCCTATCCGGAAGGCAACTATCCGGCGAAGTACTTCAAGCACGGCTGGTTCATGTCGTTCTCGGTACTGGCCGACAAGGGCAGCACGTTCGCCAACGGACAGAGCGCGGTGAGCTTCAACGGCGCGACGATCCAGGTGACCAACGCGGGCGGCACGGCTCTCGCCGTCAGCGAGCAAAGCGCGAACTACGCGGGCTTCGGCTTGCCGAACGTCGTGCAGTGGAAAGTGGCTGGCACGCAGAGCAACGTCGACTACACCGTGCGTATCGGCAACGTCACCGTTGGCGGCCAGGCGCGCAACTACCAGTACACGTTCAAGGTCGTTCCTTAAACGTTCCCGTCGCCGCGCGCCGGCGCCGCGTCGCCTCGACGTCCACCATGCCGTCGGCATCAAGCACCGCGCCGTATACATCGCGCGCCTGCGCCGCACTCACGTAGCCCTGCTTCACGTCATGCGCGAGGCTCGCCGGATCGCGTTTCTCCGGCGCCCCAAAGCCACCGCCGCCGCCGGTGCGGATGATGTACGCATCGCCCGGTTTGATCCGCCGCAGCAGCACCTTCGCATTCGGAAAATCGTTCTGCTCGACACCATCGGTGCGCAGCGCCACCTGATTGCCCAAACCGCTGTGTCCGCCGGCCAGCCCCCACGGTGCGCAGTGCACGCGATCGACCTGGATGTTGAAGTTGACCG
>CADECO010000773.1:0-1884 GCA_902825905.1 uncultured beta proteobacterium | reverse complement strand
CGACGCACGAGACGTTGCGCCACCACTCCTTTGACAGCCGCCCCCAGCTTGTATCCCTCAATACCAATGTCGAGCAACCGGGCGATGGCCCCTGCCGCATCGTTCGTATGGAGTGTCGACAACACCAGGTGACCGGTCAGCGACGCCTGAATGGCGATGCCCGCCGTCTCCCGATCCCGAATTTCACCGACGAGCACCACGTCGGGGTCCTGTCGCAGAATGGATCGTAGCGCGGCAGCAAAGGTCAGACCGGCCTTTTCATTCACCTGCACTTGAACAATGCCCTGCAGCTTGTACTCGACGGGATCTTCAACGGTCACGATGTTCACGCCGCGCTGCTGAATGGACCGCAGCGACGCGTACAACGTGGTGGTCTTTCCTGAACCAGTGGGACCGGTGACCAGCACGATGCCCTCGCGCAGTCCGATCAGATGCGAAAGCCGCTCGTAATCTTCTCCGCTGACACCCAGTGAATCCAGGGTCGTGTCCTTACCCCCCTGATCCAGAATACGAATGACGACCTTCTCACCCGCAGACGCTGGCAGCGTGGACACGCGCAGATCAACACGTTTCCCTTCGATGGATACGCGCGACCGCCCATCCTGCGGCCGAAGCCGATCGGCGATATCCATCCCCGACATGATCTTGATGCGCGACACCAGCGGGAGCCCCACACTCCGCGGCAACTGCATCCCCGGGCGCAGCACCCCGTCGATGCGATACGTGACCAGAACCTGGCCTTCCTGCGGCTCCAGATGAATGTCACTCGCGCGTTTTGTGATGCCCTCCGACACAATATGATCGACCAACTTAATGATCGGGCGCGACGCCGCTGAATCACCGAGCTCGTAGTTGTCCTCCGGAGGCGTGTCCTCTTCGATGGCCGTGAACTCCGACGTCACCACACCGTCGAGGAAACTCTCGACGGATGTTTCCGGCTGATACAGCAGGTCCAGCGTTTCGGCGATCGCCCCCGGCGCGGCCAACTGCATGCGCACCTTCTTGCCCGTCGCGAAGCCAAGAGCCGTCTCGGCGTCGAGATTGTTGGGATCGGCGGTTGCGACCAGAATAGCGTTGTCGGTCGCCGAGATGGGGATCACCTTGTAACGCCGCGCGAGCGCCTCGGACAACAGCCCGCGGCAGGCGGGGCCCACGCTCTCCTTGTCCGCGACTTTCATGCGGTACCGCGACGCAAGCTCCGTGAGAATCTGATCGTCCGTCAGAATCTGACGCGCGACAACCTCCGTCCACAGGGATTCGGCAGTGTCCGCGAACGCCGCAATGGCGTCTTCACCCGCGAGCCTTTCCAGCGTGGGAAGCAACCACGCGTCGCGCGCTATAAGGGTCGCCATACGGGTCGCACGAAGTCGATCATGAGGGAAACGGAGGGTGACGTCGAAACCGGTTCTGGTAGTATCGACCGAAAACGTCCCTCTACGTAGCCAATTTCGTCACAGAATGGGCCAAAAAGCGCGAGAGACATCAACGCCGAACGTCCATCGATTCAGGCGACCGCCTCCCCGGGAGGAGAGGCCCCGCCCGATATCGAGACGAACGAGATCAAATAGGGTGACCGCGCCGAGACCGACGAACGGGAAGACTTCGTGCGCAGTGCGAGCACCACTTCCCGCCGGTAAAGGGGTTTGGGCCACGACGGCGCCGAGGTAGGGAGCGAGCGTGGCGGAACCTGGCACCTTGCCCCAGCGACCAAGGGGGATGGCCACCCACGGAACCCGCTGCTGCCACTCCACACGCGCCGACAGCTGAGATGTACTTCGAAACGCGTGGTACCCGTATCCTGGGGCCGATGAGATGCCCCCGGAGTAGAGCAGTTCCTGCGCCGGAACGGCCATCGCGTCGGTCTCCGTACCAAGGACAGCGCCC
>CADECO010000772.1:0-1887 GCA_902825905.1 uncultured beta proteobacterium | reverse complement strand
ACAGCCCGCCGCAAAAATCCACCGCCATCACGTCCGACGAAAAATCGAGGCTAGCGGCAGCGCTCTACCCTTCGAACGGCTCATCAGGCCAGCGTGCAGTCTCCTCTTGCTCGCGCTGATCTTCCCCGCCGGGCCACTCGCCGCCGCCAGCGACCCAGGCCGCCCGCGCAGCCTTCCACGCCTGCCACGCCCGCGTCGCGCGCCAGCCATCGCGGGGCGCATCGCTCGGCGCCCACCGCTCGACATCCGGCGTCGACGCCATGAACACCTGACCTGCGTCGAACGTCAGCAGCTCGACAGCCGGCCGCGTCACAGCCTTGACCTTGCGCCTCACGGCGCAGCGTCTTCGATGATCCCGGCCGGTAGCCGCAACGCGGTAACGAGCTTCGCCAGAACGAGCCTCTGCTGCCGTGACTCCACGAGTGCCGGATGCACCCGAACACCCTGATTTGAGTCAATTACGAGCGTCCTTCCGTCGAGGATGGCCTGCAATAGGTCCAGTTGATCGACTGTTCGGCACGCCTCACGTAGCAGTGCTGCCTCGTGTTCGTCGGGGTCAAACTCGTCGGTTACGGCTTTCCACAGCCTTTTACCGCCGGTGCGCAGGCCGCGCGGGGTGGTAGTCATCGTTGCCTCCTAAGGGCCAAATTCTTTGAATCGACGGGGAGAGACGCTCGCCTATGCCTTCGAGGTGCGGCGCGCGACTTGGCGGGGGTACTCCCCCACCCCTTCGCGAGTGAAAGGTGGGGTGCGGTGGCCGCGCCGCGCTGCTGATGCCCCGAGAGAGTGAGGCACCGCGCGCAGGTCGCGGCCACCGCGAGCAAGCACCACGCCGAAGCCCTGGCGCGGTGCGTGCGGGCTCATCAGACGAACGCTGAAGTGCCGCCGACGGCACGCTGCCGGGCCGCCGCCTTCTGGGCTTCGCGCTCCCACGCGGCGTACAGCGGAGCCGCCGCCGCGAGTGCCTCGTCGGCTGTGGGGTACCACAGTTCGGCGCCCTCCCGCATCGCGTGCAGCCACCGCCCGGTGACGTTGAGCTCGCCGCGGTGATGCTGGGCGGCGATGCGCGGGTCGCGGTACTGGGTGCAGTCGAACTGACCGGCGCGGGCAGCGGCCAGGCCGCCGCGTGTCAGATAGCTGTCGCGGGTTTCGTAGAGCGCAGCCAGCTCGGCGCCGACGACCTCAACCTCGGCGAGGGCCTGAGCGTCGTCGTGGCGGCCTTCGCGCACAAGCTGTTCCAGCGATGTGCCGTCCAGTTGGGCCACCTTTTCGAGCTTGCCGATTGCGTGATCGGCGAGGACGCTGAGCGCGGCGTGCAGTTCACCGCTGGCGGCGAGGATCGCTGAGAGCACACGGGTCGCGGCGATGATGCGGGCCTGCGCGTACTCGACACGCAGCCGCGAGGTGCCGAGGTCGGCGAGCAGCAGCCGAGCGATTTCGTCGCTGTCGGCCCCGGCCACGATCGCGTCGCGCATCGCTGTAGTTGCGGCCTCGCGGGGCGTGTCGGCTTCGATGCGGTCCAGGACGGCCACCGCGGTTGTGACGGCGGCGGGCAGTTCGATGCCACGGTCGGTGATCTGCGTGAGTGCGTTGCGTGCGCGGTACGGTGCACCGTCGCGTCGGTCCCATGCCATTATTCTTTTGTCTCCCTTATGGTTTCGTGTTGCTAGCTGCTGCGTGACCCGTTGGCGTAGCCGCGTAGCGCGGCGGCGGCCTGCTCCTCGCCCTCCAGGCGCGCGAGCTCGGACGCGATCGCGGCGTGGCGCGCGAGCAGGCCCGCCTCGGCGCTCTTGTGCTTCGCCTGCAGGCGCGCGAGCGCCGCCAGGCGGGCCTCGCCCGGCGCCAGCCGCAGGGGGTCGCAGACCACAAGCGCCAGGGGCGAACGCA
>CADECO010000771.1:0-1888 GCA_902825905.1 uncultured beta proteobacterium | reverse complement strand
CCCAGCACCGCAACGCTGCTGGGTGAAGTGATGAACAAGGTGGGTGTCCCGAAAGGTGCCTACAACGTCGTGCACGGATTCGGACCGAATTCGGCGGGTGAGTTTCTCACCCAGCATCCAGGGGTGAACGCGATCACCTTCACCGGCGAGACGGCCACCGGTGAGGCGATCATGCGCGCCGCGTCCACTGGCGTGCGGCCGGTGTCCTTCGAGCTTGGCGGCAAGAACGCCGGTGTTGTCTTTTCCGACTGCGATTTCGATGCGGCGGTCGAAGGTATCGGCCGGGCAGTGTTCGCCAATTGCGGTCAAGTTTGTCTGGGCACGGAACGCGTTTACGTGCAGCGGCCGATCTTCGATAAGTTCGTCGCCGCGCTCAAAGCGAAGGCCGAGGCGTTCAGGCTTGGCCGGCCTGAAGACAAAGACACGGGCATGGGGCCGCTGATCAGCCACGAGCATCAGCGCAAGGTGGCCTCGTACTATGAACTGGCGGTGAAGGAAGGCGCCAAGGTCGTCACGGGTGGCGGTATTCCGAAGATGCCGGGCGATCTGGCCAACGGGTCGTGGATCGCACCGACCATCTGGACCGGCCTGCCCGAGACTGCTCGAGTCATGAAGGAAGAGATCTTCGGTCCGTGCTGTCACGTGACGCCGTTCGACAGCGAGGACGAAGCGGTCCGCATGGCCAACGACACGCGCTATGGCCTGGCCACCACGATCTGGACAACGAACCTCACTCGTGCGCATCGGGTCGCGGCGAAGATCAACGTCGGCATCACCTGGATCAACAGCTGGTTCCTGCGCGATCTTCGCACGCCCTTCGGCGGCTCGAAGCATTCCGGCATCGGGCGCGAGGGCGGCGTGCATTCCCTCGAGTTCTATACCGAGCTGCGCAACGTATGCGTCAAGCTGTAGCGGATCAACTGAAGAGGATTCATCGATGGCTGAGCAGCGCCCGCAAGTGAAGTGGACCGGCGGTACCGAACATTGGACCAACAAGGGCGAGGTCAAGCTCTTCATCTGGGAGAAGAAGCGGCTGGCCGGCACGCAGCCGCGCGGGACGATACTGTTCATTCACGGCTCGTCGATGGGCTCGCAGCCGACGTTCGACTTGAGCGTACCGGGTCGCACCGATGCTTCGGCCATGGACTACTTCCGCGGCCTGGGCTTCGACACCTGGACGATGGACAATGAAGGGTATGGTCGTTCCGACAAGCTTCGGCCGATCAACAACGACATCTCCAATGGTGCCGACGACATCGCAGCGGTGACCGACTACATCGCCAAGGTCTCGGGCGCGAAGAGCTACCTCATCTACGGAATCTCCTCGGGTGCGCTCAAGGCGGCCTTGTTCGCGCAGCGGCATCCCGAGCGGGTCGCGCGACTGGCGCTCGATGCGTTCGTGTGGACCGGGGAGGGCAGCCCGACGCTCGAGCAGCGGCGCAAGCGTTTGCCCGAATACATGAAGATCAACCGCCGACCGATCGACCGCGCGTTCGTGCGCAGCATTTTCGAGCGAGACCATCCGGGAACTGCCGACGAAGCGACGATCAATGCGTTCGCCGATGCGATCCTGACCCTGGACGACTCGGTGCCCACCGGCACGTACGTCGACATGTGCTCGAAGTTGCCGTTGGTCGACCCGGCGAAGATCCCCGTGCCCACGATCGTCATGCGGGGGCAGTACGATGGCATCGCTGGCGTCGATGATCTGATCGAATTCTTCAAGCGCCTGCCCAATCCCGACAAGCAGTTCGCGGTGATGGCCGGCATTGCGCACGCGAGCTTTCAGCAGAAGAACTATCGGACCGCTTATCACACGCTGCTCAGCTTCTTCACCATGCCCGCGCCGGTGTACGCCGAGCACTAGAAGCGGTCTGCGTGATCGCAC
>CADECO010000770.1:0-1899 GCA_902825905.1 uncultured beta proteobacterium | reverse complement strand
CGACCGTGCAGCGCCTGCTTGTCGGGCGTGGTCAGGCGGATGCCGTCGCGCGCGATGATCCGTGCGTTCTCGCCGCGCGCGAGCACGGTGACAGGCCGATCAGCCGCCGCCAGATAGCCGGCGAAGATGCCGCCGATGGCGCCGGCACCGACGATGAGTACGCGATCAGTCATTGGGTCGTCTACCGGTTCGCCCTGAAGTTCGTCTTGGGGTTCGTCTTGGGCTTCGCTTTGATGCCAATCGCCCGGTTGGTACAGTCAGCACAGCTTTTCGCGCGGGCCCTTCGCAACTTTGCTACTTTAGCAGGCACTCTCCGCCGTCCACTCTGACCGCTGCATCGTGCAATCGCCTCCATCGTTCGTTACCGCCGCGCCTCTCAACACCGAGTCGTTCGCACCACCGCTGGGCGTGCCGCTGCCGCGCGCCGGTGCACGCGTTCATCTGCAGGGTCGCGGGCGCTTCGTCGATGATGTGCCCGCACTGCGGCTGACCCACGCGGCATTCCTGCGCAGTCCGGTGGCGCACGCGCACATCGTGCGCATCGACGCGAGCGCCGCACGCGCCATGCCGGGCGTCATTGCGATCTTCACCGGCGAAGATCTCGCGCCGCACTGCCATCCGTACCGGGGCGTGCTCACGCATCTGCCGACCATGCAATCGGCGCCGCAATGGCCGCTCGCGCGCGAACGCGTGCGCTGGGTGGGCGAGCCAGTGGCGATCGTCATCGCCGAGACTCGCGCCCTCGCGGAAGACGCGGTGCATGCGATCGCGTTCGAGTGGGAGGCGCTGCCGGTGCTGGTCGATCCCGCAGCCGCCTTGGCGCCCGGTGCGCCGCTGATTCAACCGGAGTTGGGCCCCCATCTGCTGTTCGAGACGAACGTCGCGACACCAAATGTCGACCATGCGTTCGCAAGCGCATCGCACGTCGTCGAGGCCGATCTGCGCACCCGTCGCGTGACTGCGGTGAGCCTCGAACCGCGCGCACTCCTTGCCCAGTGGAACCGCGCCGCCGCGACTCTCACGGTGACGATGAGCACGCAGGTGCCGTACATGATGCAGGCGGTGTTCGCGCGCGTACTGGGCATCGGCGAGGACAGCGTGCACGTCACGGCCGCTGACACCGGTGGATCGTTCGGTTTGAAGATCCACGCATTCGGCGACGAGATGGCGGTCGCGATCGCCGCGCGTCTGACCGACCGGCCGGTGAAGTTCATCGCCGACCGGCTCGAATCGTTCGTCACCGACGTGCATGCGCGCGCCCACGAAGCCCGCGTGCGCCTGGCGCTGGATGCCGACGGCCAGATGCTCGCGTTCGACGTCGACGATCTGTGCGGCGCCGGCCCATTCTCGATGTATCCGCGCGGCAGTGCCAACGAATCGCGCCACGTCACTGGACTGGTCGGCGCGTGCTATCGGATCAGCGAGTACCGCGCGCGTTCCCGCGTCGCGCTGCAGAACAAGAACATGTACGCGCAGTACCGCGGCGTGGGCCATCCGATCGCGTGCCTGTTCACCGAGGCGTTGGTCGAGCAGGCGGCGCGCCGGTTGCGGATCGATCCGGTGGACCTGCGCCGGCGCAACCTCGCCCACGACGATGCCTACCCGCGCAAGGCGCTGTCGGGCGCGAACTTCGAGCGGCTGTCATTGCAGGCGTGCCTCGAGTCGCTGGTGAAGCTGATGGACTACGACGCGCTGCGTGCCGAACAGCGGATGCAGCATGAACGCCGGGTCGGGGCCAGCGCTGAGCACCATCGCGCCGGACTCCATCGCGGCATCGGCATCGCGGTGTTCGTCGAGAACTCCAATCACTCCTCGACCACCTACGGACGCGGCGGTGCGCCGATCGCCACGCAGGACGGCGCGATGGTGCGGCTCACGCCCACCGGTGGCCTGGCCTGC
>CADECO010000769.1:0-1909 GCA_902825905.1 uncultured beta proteobacterium | reverse complement strand
CGCGTTGACGCCGACCACAAGGTACGGATCGTTCCGCGCCAATCAGAAGGCGTGGATGTTTCTGCGTCAGAGCGACAATAGCGTGATCGAGCGGACGCTGGCGGCCGGTGAAGTTGTACAACTGCGAACGAAACCACGCTACCTTGCGCTCGGCACTGCGGACGTCGAGGTGACGCTCGGTGATGTGAGCGTCGACACCGGGAAGTTCGTCCGCAATGGCACCCTGCGCATGGGCGTTGCGGAGTTCACGACCGCCGAAGAGAGCACCCTCGTCACTCCGGCCAGCGCCGCGCCGCTCGATTCGCCTCTTCGCTAGCGCGCTCGTACGCTCGTCGAGGCTCCTGGCCGAAAAGGTGCCGGCGCGAAGCCGTGCCGGTTGACGCCCGCCTACCGGCATCACGCCTTCCACGACGCGTGCAACGCAGCGACGTCGCACGAATTGGTTGCCCGCCCCGCGCCGCACCATTCAGGTTTCGCCAGCCGCTGCCGATTACGACCGTGCCATCAGCATGCCCGCGCCGCGTCAAACAGCCATCGTCTGCCGAACTCGCCAAGGAGCGCGGTCGTGAGCACAGTCTCACCGGTCAGTGGTGGTACGTCGTACGCGACGCCGCCGGCCGTCACGACGACGACTGACCTATCCGGGTTTACCTCGGACGACATTCGACTGCTCACGGCAAAACAGATCGGCGCGTTGACGTCGGGACAGGTCGCCGCCATTTCGACCAGTGCCCTGGCAGGATTCACGTCGAAGCAGATTCAAGCGCTGCAGACGAAGGGCGCAGCCGCGCTGACCTCCGACCAGGTGCAAGCGCTGTCCACGGCGCAACTCGCCGGCTTCAGTCGCCAGCAGATTGCCGCCTTGCGCAGCGATCAGGCCGACGCGTTGAGCGCGGCACAAGTCTCGAGTCTGAGCGCCGCTCAGATATCGGCGTTAAGCGTCGGCGTGCTGTCGACGCTTGGCAGCGATCAAGTCTCTCAGCTGACCACCACTCAGCTGCAGGCGCTGTCGAAGACGCAGGTGGCGGGTCTGACCACGGCGCAATTCGCCGCGCTGGGCACCAACCAGCTCTCGGCTTTCAAGGTCGCCCAGATCAAGGCGATCGAGACCGACGATCTGCGGGCACTGGCATCGGACCAGATCGCGTCGCTTTCGCGCACACAGGTGGCGGCGCTCACCTATTCACAGGTCGCGGCGTTGCAGACCGATCAGGTTGCCGCGATCGAGGTGGCCGACGTCAGCGGATTCACCACCGCACAGGCGGCGGCCCTATCTTCGGACCAGGCGCGCGCGCTGAGCAGCGAACAGCTGGCCGCGCTGGCGCCCACCCGCGTTGGCGCGTTGAACACTGCGGCGGTCGCCGCGCTGACATCCGACCAGCTGCGAGCGCTCTCGCGCGATCAGTTGGTAGCGTTGAAGAACCCGCAAATCGTCGCGCTATCGAGCGATGCGTTCAATGCGCTCAGCGACGAGCAGTTCGCCCTGCTGTCGGCCAAGCAGGTCGCGGCGATCGAGTCGGCGGACATTTCTGCCCTGGCTGCCGGCAAGATTGCTGCCCTCAGCACCGCTCAGATCGCGGCCCTTGGCTCGGCACAGCTTCGCGCGCTCGACAGCGTGCAGCTCGCTGCGATCGAAACGCAGGATCTCGCAGCACTCAAGCGCGGGCAGTGGGAAGCGCTGACAACGGACCAACTCCAGTCGCTCACCACCGATCAGATCTCAAGTCTGAAGCGCGCGTCGCTCACCTATCTCTCGACAGCCGGCGTCTCAGCGCTGACAACGGATCAGATTGCCTCCATCAGTACCGCTCGCCTGCAGGACCTAAGCCCGGTGCAAGTGAGCGCGCTGACCAGCACGCAGCTGAACGCCCTCAGCACCGAACAAATCGCAAGCTTGCGAACTGATCAA
>CADECO010000768.1:0-1915 GCA_902825905.1 uncultured beta proteobacterium | reverse complement strand
ATCCCAAGTTCTTCTCGGTGACGTACGGCGCGGGCGGCTCGACGCGCGAGCGCACATTTGAAGTCGTACAAGAGATCAGCGGCGCCGGCCTCGCGGCGGCCCCGCACCTGTCGTGCATCGGCGCCACCCGCGAGGACATCGCTGAGATCCTGACCACATTCCAGGCTGCGGGGATTCGCCGCATCGTCGCCCTGCGCGGCGATCTGCCCTCCGGCTCGGTCGGCCTGGGTGAGTTGCGCAACGCCAACGAACTGGTAGAGCTCATTCGCACGCAAACCGGCGAGTGGTTCGAAATTGCGGTCGCCTGCTATCCCGAGGTCCATCCGCAGGCGCGTACCGCTGCCGATGACCTGCACCACTTCAAGCGCAAAGTCGAGGCCGGCGCCAACAGCGCGATCACGCAATATTTCTACAACGCCGACGCGTACTTCCGCTTCGTCGAGGCGTGCGAGAGCATCGGACTGGGCGTGCCGATCGTTCCCGGGATCATGCCGATCGGCAACTTCTCCCAGCTCGCCCGCTTCTCCGATGCCTGCGGCGCCGAGATTCCACGCTGGCTGCGCCTGAGGCTGCAAAGCTATGCGGACGATGTCGCCAGCATCCGCAGCCTCGGTCTGGACGTAGTCACCGAGTTGTGCGATCGGCTGCTTGCACAAGGCGCACCCGGCCTGCACTTCTACACGATGAATCAGGCGAGCCTCACCAAGTCGATCTGGGAACGCCTCGGCCTGTGAGCGCATTCGGCCGAACGGCTTAGTCGCTCGGCAGATTTGACTTCCGCGTCGACCCGCTACGATGCCACCGGTGAAAACCTCTTCACCGGAGACCCACGGCATGCTCCAGAACACACTGCACCACGACGGCGAGGACCACGCGACGCCGGTGCTACCATCCGGGCGCGTTACTGATACGGAGAAATCAGTCGTGAAAGTGCTCATCGTCGACGATCACCCACTGATTCTCGAGGCCTTGCGCCACACGCTTGCTCCCTTGGATCAACAAGTCGAGCTGCACGATGCGCGCTCCGCCACCGAAGCGCGTGCGCTGATCGCCCAGCATCAAGACGCGAATCTGCTACTGCTGGATCTGGGGTTGCCCGAGGTCGACGGGTTCTCGCTGCTCACCGAATTCCGCGATCGCTATCCGAGCATCCCGGTCGTCGTGCTGTCGGGCTCGGACCAGCGCGAAGACGTCATGCGCGCGATCGACCTCGGTGCGATGGGATTCATTCCGAAGAGCTCGTCCAGCCAGGTGATGTTGTCGGCGCTGAGGCTGGTGCTCTCGGGCGGGGTATATCTCCCGCAGATCGCGCTTCAGTCCGAATCGAGCACCGCACCCCGCCCCGGCGCGCGACCCACCAGCCACGGTGGAGTCTCGCCGCGCGAGTTGGGTCTGACCGATCGGCAATGCCAGGTGCTGGCGCTGCTGTTGCAGGGCAAGCCGAACAAGTTGATCTGCCGCGAACTCGATCTGGCCGAGGGCACGGTGAAGATCCACGTCGCGGCGATCCTGCGTGCGCTCAACGTCAACACGCGTACACAAGCGGTCGTCGAGGCCAGTCGCCTCGGCCTGCATATCGACGCGCTGCTGAAGAGTTCCCCGCGCAATAAGTAGGCGTTCCCGGCACATCGAATCGCTTCCTGCGATACGAGGTGCGCGAGCGCGCAACGCGCGCACCTGATCGGGTCTCGAACCCCTGCGGGCCCGATTGCACGCAAACCGCGATCGCCCAACACGAAACACGCCAATGCAGACTGCCGTCGGCTGCTGCGCCGCGCGGCGACTTGCGTCAACAAAGGATTGATGTCAGTGAACGTTCAACAACGAAAAACCCTCGTCGCCAAACTGCCTCGGCGCCCTGTGCGCTTGGGAAAGCAGGGGCAATTCATGGTGCCCCGTCACATTCAACGCATCG
>CADECO010000767.1:0-1916 GCA_902825905.1 uncultured beta proteobacterium | reverse complement strand
GAGCGATGCGTGGCGACCATGCTCGACCTGGCGCGCGAACAAGGCGCAACGATCCGTTGCAATGAACCGGTGCGCGAATGGCAGGAGACGGGCGCCGGCGTTCAAGTCGCGACGAGTGCAGGTACGTACACCGCCACCGCAATCGTGCTCTGCGCCGGTGCTGGTCTGGCGCAGCTGCTTCGGCCGATCGCCCGGTCCCTGCAGATCGAGCGGCAAGTGGTCGCGCATTTCGCGCCGTCCGGTTCAGCGGCCGCGCTGATGACGCCTGATCGGTTCCCGATCTTCGCGTTCGAGCAGTTGGACGGTGGGTTCTTCTACGGTTTCGCCGATCTGGGCAACGGCATCAAGGTCGCCCGGCACCACGGCGGGGCGAGCACTCGCGTCGAGCCGCTCGATCGCACCGTCAACGCGGCCGACATCGACGAAATTCGTGCGTTCTGCGCGAAGCATCTGCCCGACGCCAATGGCACTTTGCTCGCCAGTGCCACCTGCCTCTATACCAACACGCCGGACTTCCACTTCGTGCTCGATCGCATCCCCGCGAGCGATCGTGTATTCGTCGCCAGTCCGTGCTCCGGTCACGGCTTCAAGTTCGCGAGCGTGGTGGGAGAGATCATGGCCGACCTGGTGCAGGGTCGGTCTGCGGGCTTCGATCTGTCGCTGTTCAACGCGCAGCGGATCACCTGAGTCGGGCAATCAACCGACGCACCGTCGGGCCGATCACGAGTTACGCGGCCGAAACCCTTCGATGAATCGCAGCAGCACCCGCGCGCCGGCCTGCGCGTCGTCGACAGTGATCGACTCGGCAGGATTGTGGCTGATGCCGCCCTTGCATCGCACGAACAACATGCACACATCGGTGAGCGTGATCATCGCCTGCGCATCGTGCCCGGCGCCGCTCGGCAAGCGAAACACGCGATGCCCCTCGACACCCACCGCCGCCGCCATCTGCTCCATCAGCCACGGCGCACAGCGCGCCACCGAATTCGACTGGATCTCCTCGATCGAGACGCGCAGGCCGCGCGATTGAGCGGCCGCGCGCACCGCTTGCTCGATGCTTGTCACCGCCTGCAGGCGCAGCGCATCGTCGGGCGCGCGGATATCGATGGTGAAGCGCACTTCACCGGGAATCACGTTGATCGCACCCGGCAGCGGCTCCAGTCTGCCCACCGTGGCGACGAGGTCGGGGTGCGTTCGGCCGATCTTCTCGATCGCCAGCACGCACTCGGCGGCACCGGCGAGCGCATCGCGGCGCAGCCGCATCGGCACCGTACCGGCGTGTCCGGCCATACCTTCGAGTACCACGCGTTTGCGGGTGAAACCGTTGATGGCGGTCACCACGCCGACCGGAAGCGACTCGGCTTCGAGCACCGGCCCTTGCTCGATATGCAGTTCGGCGTAAGCCAGCACCTGTTCCTTGCCGTACGCGCAAGCCGGAATCGCGTCCGGATCGAGGCCGAACGCCCTAAGCGCATCCTGCATGCTCACGCCATCGCGATCGCGCGACTGCAATACGGCGGCATCGAACGTGCCAGCAATGGCGCGACTGCCGAGGAACGTGGAGGCGAATCGCACGCCCTCCTCGTCGGCAAACCCGACGATCTCGATCGCATGCGGCAGACGCCGATTCACGGCATGCAGTGCGCGCACGCATTCGATCGGTGTCACCACGCCGAGCATGCCGTCGTACTTGCCGGCGTTGCGCACCGTATCCAGGTGCGATCCGAGCATCAGACAGGGCGCGCCAGCGCGCTCGCCCTCGTAGCGGCCGACGATATTGCCGATCGCATCCATGCGTGTGCTCATACCGGCCTCTCGCATCCACTGCTCGACCAGCTTGTTGGCCGCACCAGCCTGGTCGCTCAGATAGACACGCGTGAGCCCGTCGGGCTGCTCGGAGCAGCGCGCGAGTTCTT
>CADECO010000766.1:0-1918 GCA_902825905.1 uncultured beta proteobacterium | reverse complement strand
GTGCAGGCCGCGTGCTTCGAGAAGAACTTCACTCATGGTGCATCTCTCCATGGCCGAGACAGGCCTGCTGGGGCCGCAACGACATCGGCGTGACGCGCAAGCCCGGCCAGCTCCAGTGCAGCGTGCGCGGCGTCGTTGATCGTCCGGTAGCCTGACTGCGCATCGGAAAGGATTCAAAACGAATTGGGCCTACGCGATTGTGCCGCGAGGCGACCATTCCGCCCAGCTTTCCGCTGCACTCAGCGACCGCGAGCGTGAAGCCGTTGGCTGAGGGCTTCCGGTCAACGTCTCGCCGCCATCGCACGTAACTTGAAGCGTTGAACCTTGCCGGTCGCGGTCTTGGGCAGCTCGTCGACGAATTCGAACCACCGGGGATACTTGTAGGGCGCGAGTTGCGCCTTGACGTGTTGCTTAAGCGCTTCGGCAAGCGCGGGCGAGGCGCTGCGCCCCGGCTTGAGCACGATGTAGGCGATCGGCTTGATGAGCTTTTCTTCGTCTTCCTTGCCGACGACACCGCACTCGAGCACGGCCTCGTGGGCGATCAGTGCCGACTCCACCTCGATCGGTGAGACGTAGATGCCGCTTACCTTGAGCATGTCGTCGCTGCGTCCGGCGTAGACGAAGTAGCCGTCGGCATCGAGCACGTACTTGTCGCCGCTGCGGGTCCAGGGGCCCATGAACGTGTGCCGCGTCTTCTCGCGGTTGTTCCAATAGAGCGCCGCGCTGGTGGGCCCGGCGATCTGCAGCTCGCCCGGTTCTCCTTGCGGCACTGGCGCGCCATGGTCATCGACCAGGCGAACGTCGTAGCCCGGCAGCGGCTTGCCGGTGGTGCCGTAGCGCACGTCATCAGCGCGGTTGGACAGAAAGATGTGCAGCATCTCGGTCGAGCCGATGCCATCGAGGATGTCGACGCCGAAATGCGTCTTCCAGCGCTTGCCGATTTCCTCGGGCAGCGCTTCACCCGCGGAGGTGCAGCAGCGCAGACGCAACTCGTCGCGGCGTGGCAGCTCGGTGCTTGCGAGCATCGAAGCGAACAGCGTGGGCACGCCGTAGAAAACAGTCGGCTGGTGCTTGCGCAATCGCGCTGCGACCGACGCGGGTGTCGGGCGTTCGGCCATCAACACCGCGGTGGCACCCACTGCCAGGGGAAAGGTGAGTCCGTTGCCCAGCCCGTAGGCGAAGAACAGCTTGGCCGCGGAGAACACGACGTCGTTGTCGTTGATGCCGATGACCGGTCGTGCGTAGAGCTCGGCGGTCTGAATCAAGCTCGAATGCACGTGCACCGTACCTTTCGGTGCGCCGGTCGAGCCCGACGAGTAGAGCCAGAAGCAGGCATCGTCCGGTTTCGTCGGCGTTACGGCGAACGGTCTGCGCGACCGGTCGAGCAACGCCGACAGCGACAGATGCGGCCCGGCGGCGCCGCCGGCGACGATCACGTGCTTCAGGTGCTTCGCATTGGCGATCGCGGCTGCGAAGGTTGCGGCGAGCGGTGCGGAGATCACCAGCGCGCGCGCCCGGCTGTCGTTCAGCATGTACTCGTAGTCGGCGCTGGTGAGCAGCGTGTTGACGGCGATCGGCACGATGCCCGCTTTGATCGCTCCCAGAAACACCGTCGGAAAATCGATCGTGTCGTGCACGCATACCAGGACGCGTTCTTCCATGCGTATGCCGAGTTCGGTCAGCGCGTGCGCGCAGCGATCAACACGGTCGGCGAGCGCGCCGTAGGTGTACGAACCGTTGTCGTCGATGAAAGCGACCTTGCTCATGCGGCCTGCACGCAGGTTGCGCTCGATCAGGTCATAGGCGGCGTTGTAGGCGTCGGGAATGGTGATGCGCGGCGGCGTTTCGCTCGAATCGGTAACGCTGATCTCGGCCATTGCTCTGGTCTCCTTTGGGCTGTTCGGGGGCAAACGAAGCG
>CADECO010000765.1:0-1924 GCA_902825905.1 uncultured beta proteobacterium | reverse complement strand
CTTGCGTTGCGCGCGTCGCAGTACGCGCTCGGCCTGCCGCGCGGCGTCCTTCATCAGCTCGTCCACATTGCCGCCGAGCGCGGCCTTGTTGATGGCCTGCGACAGCAGATCGCCCACTTGCGGCCAATCGGCGATGAGCGGCATCACGTCGGACTCACGCAGACTGATCGCCGCCGCATACTGGATGTTGGCGTTGGCGGCATTCACCTGCGGGTCGAGCATCGACGCCTTGTGCAGCACGACGTTGTTGATGATCTCCTTGCCCTTCACCGAGCGCTCGGTAGCGTTCTTCTTTTCCAGGTCGGGATTGGAGACCCACTTCAAATACTCCCAGGCGGCTTCCTGCTGTTTGGAGTAGCGGCTGATCGAGAACGGCATGGTGATCGCATAGCTCACCGCCTTGCCGTACGAAGGCATCGCCACGAAGCCGACCTGCTCGGGCTTGAGCGTCGATTGCTTCGGATTGACTGCAGTCGAGTAGTGCCACCACCACACCGGCACCATCGCCGCCCTGCCCTGGTTGTAGGAGGTGCGTGCGTCCTGTTCGACGAACGACGTCGCCCCTTCGGCGCACAGTTGATGCTTGGTGTGCAGTTCGACGTAATCGCGCGTGGCCTTCAGCGCGCCGGGCGTGGTCCAGGCGGGCATGCCTTTCGCATCGAAGATCCTCTCGTTTGCGCCCCATAGGAAATTCAGCCAGATGAACAGATTCTGGCGATTGCCGTCGGCACCGTAATAGCAGGCGAGCGGCGCGATGCCTTTCTTGGCCTTGATGATCTTGCCGGTCTCGATCACGTCTTGCCAGGTGGCCGGCGCCTTCAGATTCAACTCTCGCAGCAGATCAGCGCGGTAGAACAGCAGCTGCGGATGCCCGCGCAGCGGCAGCCCCATGGTCTGGCTGTTCACCGTGACGCTCTTCTTGAACGCTTCGGGATAGCGATTCATGTCGAGCCCGTCGCGCGCGATGAACCTGTCGAGCGGTACCAGCCAGCGTCCGTACGAAGGCCCCCACGAATCGAGGTAGTTGACGATGTCGAAATCGCCGTTGGCCGCGACCCCGACAGCCGACACCTTCTCCTGCAGATTGGGGAATGGAACTTCGGTGTACTTCACCGCGATACCAGTGAGGCGAGTGAACTCCTCGTCGCGCAACTGCAGGCCATGGAACTGCGGCGTGGCGACCCAGAGCACATTGATCGTGGTGCCCTTGTACGGCTGGCCGGGCTTGAGTCCGTAGGGCAACGGTTGCTGGGCCTGCACGACGACCGATGCGACGATGGTCGTGGCGGCGAGCGCGGCAGTAACGACAAGACCTGCAAAGCGGCGACGCTGCATGACGATCCCCTCCTCTGGTGGTGCGCGGCAGAATACGCGCGCGTGCATTCGAATGCAACGCGCGGATTCGACAAGCGAATGCCGCTGCAAACTTGCAGTGCGGACGCAGACGCGCGCCGTGCCAGTCCACGGACTCGCCCGGTCGACCGAGTTCGTCAGTCGGATGGGTCGGATGGGTCGGCGCGCGCCGGCGCGCTCGCGGGCCCCGTGCGCTGCAACATCGCGCGTAACTCCGCCACTTCCTCGCGCAGCGCGACCACTTCGGCTTCGAGCCGGTTAAGTCGATCGACTTGAACAGCGCCATCACGACCGGCGAGGGCCACAGACGCACTCATCGATGCCGCCGCACTCGCCGTTGCGCTCGCCGACGCCCCCACAGCCGAACTGCCCCCAAGCCGCGCTGGAGACGAGTCCCGAATCGGCACGTTATCGCGAAACAGGTGGACATAGCGCGACTCGCGCCGGCCCGGTTCGCGCGGCAGCTTCGCCACGAACGGCCCGTCCTCGCGACTTGCCAGGCCATCGAGCACCTGCTCGAGTTCCTCGACGTCCTTGAACGCGGCGAGGCGGCTGGCGCGACTGCGCAACT
>CADECO010000764.1:0-1932 GCA_902825905.1 uncultured beta proteobacterium | reverse complement strand
ACGTCATCGGGCAGATTGGTTCGCGCGAGCACGAACGGCCATGAGCCGACCGATTCGACCGCAGTGGTCTGGCCCGGATAGCTATTGGCCGGTAGCGTGATCTTCTTGATGAACGTGTGCTTGCCGGTGATCCGGCTGATCTCCTCGGCGGTCGGTGCAATCAATCGTGCACCGGCCGGACTCGTTGCGACCGCGTTGAATCCAGGCCAGGCGAGTCCGCCGCCCCACAGGGCCGCGACTTTGCCTTCGAGCACCATCACTGGCCCGTCACCCGCCTTGTCGAGCAGATGAGGTTCGAAATCCTTGTTGTAGTCGAGGCCCACACCGTCCATTGCGTAGCGAGCGAGCACGACCAGACCCGAGCCGCGCGCACCCCAAGCGATCGGCTTGCCTTTGAGGTCGGCGATGGTGCGATAGGGACTGTCGGCGCGCACCACAAACATTCCCGGCTGCGAGTACATGGCGTTGATGATGCGCAGATTGCCTGGCGCGCGGCCGATGCCCACGATCGCTTCATAGGTGACTTCGCCGGTGGCCAGTGCGATGTCCACCTTGCCCGATTCGATCAGTGGGATGTTCTCGGTACTGCCTTTCGTGTTGCGGGTCTGAATCGCGAGCGTGGGGTCGATCGCGTTGAGTGCGGCGGCATAGGCATCGCCGTACACCGGAAAGCCGCCGCCGGGGGTGGCGGTCGCGAGGCTGATCATGGTCTTCTCCTGGGCATGGGCCGTGCCCGCCACCATCACTGCGGCGGCTGCGCAAAACGCAATCGAGGTAATCGCACCGGGCATCTGGGGTCATCCGTGTGGTTTGAAGTCTTTGCCCATGCGCATCAGTCGCAGGGCATTGAGGGCGTAGATCTTTTGTTTGTCCGTTTCACTCAAGCCCAGTTCCTCGACCGAGCGAATGCCTTCGCGAATGAACATCGGACCGCCCTCCGGATCGAACGGACAGTCGCTGGCGAACAGCACGTTGTCGACGCCGAAAAAGTCCAACCCGCAGCGCAGCGCCGAGGTCGAGCCGCCCAGTACCGTGTCGCCGTAGAACATCTTGAAATACTCGATCGGCGGCTTCGACATGCGCTTGAGCACGTCGCTGTAGTCCTCATCGGCCGTGCGGCTGCCGAGTTGCGCCCACAGCGTTTCGCAGCGGCCGGCGAAGTACGGGATCATCCCGCCACAGTGATGCGTGATCAGCCGCATCGTCGGCAACTTGTCGAGCAGTCCGGAGAACACCATGCGCGCGAGCGCCGCGCTGGTCTCATAGGGCCAGCCAAGCACCTGCCAGATTTCGTATTTTGAGGATTTTTCGGTCGGGTAGTCCGCACGCGTTCCCGGGCGCACCGGGTGCATCCAGATCGGCAGCTTGTGTTTGAGCGTGACGCGCTCGAACACCGGGAAGAACTCCGGGTCATCGAGCGGACGACCGTTCACGCTGGTGAGGATCTGGATGCCGCGTGCGCCTAACTTCTCGATGGCGCGGTCCATCTCTTCGAGGGCGGCCGGCACGTTGTTCATCGGCAGCGACGCAACGAACACCGGAAACTTCTTCGGATACTTCGCGCAGATCGCCGCCATGTCGTCGTTGGCAATGCGCGCCAGCTCTGGGGCGAATTCGGGGCCGCCCACCATCTCCGGGCCGGGCAAGCCAAGCGTCAGCACCTGCTGCACGTCGGGCCATTGGTCGAGCATCTGCGCACGCGCCTCGAGATCCCACAGCATGCGCAGGCTCGACATGCGTTTGACGATGCCTGCGTCCTTCATGTGCTGCTTCATCAGCTCGAGATAGCGCGGCGGCATCACGTGGTTGTAGACGTCGATCTTCATGATGTCTCCTGGTCGAGTGGTATGGTTGCAGCGGCGCCGAATCAGCTTGTCACTCGCGCGGGCGGCCTGTCAAACCCAATCACGCCATGCAGAACCAATCACTACG
>CADECO010000763.1:0-1935 GCA_902825905.1 uncultured beta proteobacterium | reverse complement strand
GACATTGCCGTGGGCTCACCCGTCGCGCGCCGCGATCGCGCCGAGCTGACGACGCTGGTGGGTTACTTCATCAATACGCTGGTGATGCGTACCTGTCTGAGCGACGCGTCATCATTCGAAGCGCTCATTCGTCAGGTGCGCAAGACCGCTCTGGAAGCGTTTGCCCACCAGGAACTGCCTTCCGATCGCCTGGTGAGCACCTTGGGCCTGCGCAGCGACAAGGGCATCAATCCGCTCTACCAGGTCGGGTTCGTGCTGCAGAACCTGCCTGACGCGCCGCTCGCTCTGCCAGGACTTGCGGTCGAGCCGATCACCGTCCACACCGGTACGGCGAAATCTGATCTGTGGCTGGCGCTCACTGAGGTCGACGGCCATCTCCAGGGCGAATTCACCTACAGCACCGATCTGTTCGAATCCGCGTCGGTGAAGCGCCTGGCGAAACACTTCCTGACCCTGCTTCGCGGAATCGCCGCGGCACCCAGTACCGATATCGCGCTGTTGCCGCTGCTCGAAGCCGATGAGCAACGCAGCATCGTGCAAGCCTGGAATGACACGGCGCGCCCGTATGACCTCGATACTTGTGTACACGCGCTGATCGAGGCGCAATCGCAGCGCGCGCCGGACGCGACCGCAGTCGTGTTCGAACGCAGCACGATCAGCTACGGCGCACTCAACGTTCGCGCCAATCAGCTTGCTCATCGTCTGCGCGAGCTGGGCGTGCACCGCGATGCGCTGGTGGCCGTATGCATGGATCGCTCGATCGAGCTGGTCGTTGCGCTACTCGGCATCCTCAAGGCGGGTGGCGCCTATCTACCGATCGATCCGGACTATCCCACCGAGCGTGTGCGCTTCGTGCTGCAAGACAGCCAGGCCCGCGTGGTGCTCACCCACGAGGCCAGGCGCGCCTCGCTTGAGAGCACGCTTGATCCGGCCACAACGGTGCTGAGCCTGGACAACGAGGAGGCGGTGCTCGGCCGCTACCCGACGACGAATCCGCAGCTGGTCAACACCGCCGACGACCTCGCCTATGCGATCTACACCTCGGGGTCGACCGGTCAACCCAAGGGCGCGCTGATTCCGCACCGCGGTCTGACCAATCACGTTCTGTGGCTCCACGAGCAGCTGCGATTCACGTCAGCCGATCGGGTGCTGCAGAAAACCTCGATCAGTTTCGATGCTTCGGTCTGGGAGTTCGTCGCGCCGCTGGCAGCAGGCGCCGTGCTGGTACTCGCCCGTCCGGGCGGACACGCCGATGCGCACTACCTGGTTCAGGTGCTCGAAGCCCAGCGGATCTCGATCCTGCAACTGGTGCCCTCGCTGCTTCGCGCGTTGGTCGAGGAGCCGCAGTTCGCCGCGCGCACGGCGTTGCGCTACGTGGTGAGTGGAGGCGAGGCGCTCGACGCCGACCTGGCGCGCCGGTTCTTGAAGCAGCTGCCCGGGGCCACGCTTGGCAACTTCTACGGCGCGAGTGAAGCAAGCGATGACACGACCTTCTTCGAGATGCGCGAACCGCCCGCTGGAAGCGCGCCGATTCCAATCGGTCGACCGATGGCCAACGCGCAGTGCTACGTGCTCGATGCGCGTCTGCAACCGGTGCCGATCGGCGTGACCGGCGAGCTCTACATTGGCGGTGCCGGATTGGGACGCGGCTATCTGCACCGACCGCAGCTCACCGCCGAGCGCTTCATCGCGCATCCGTTTCGAGCAGGCGAGCGGCTGTACCGCACCGGCGATCTGGCGCGATACCGTGCCGACGGCAACCTTGAATATGTGGGGCGCGCCGATCATCAGATCAAGCTGCGCGGGTTTCGCATCGAGCTGGGCGAGATCGAGGCGGTGCTCAGACAGTATCCGGGCGTGCAGGCAAGCGTCGTGCTGGTGCACGGCGAACGCCCGGAGTTGCGCCGGCTGCTGGGTTACGTTGCCGGCGCCGGG
>CADECO010000762.1:0-1942 GCA_902825905.1 uncultured beta proteobacterium | reverse complement strand
GCGTGAAGGGCGAGGTGCAACGGTGAAGGGTCGCGACATGGCGTCGATCGGAGTGAGGTGGCTGCTTCTGACACTACTGGCGCTGACAGGGCAGCTGGCGCACGCCGGTGGCATCGATCGGCTCAACGCATTCATGTCCGGCACGCAATCGGCGCGCAGCGAATTCACCCAGCGCATCGTCGACAAGACCGGCAAGGTGGTGCAGGAATCGCGCGGCACGTTCGAGTTCGCGCGGCCGGGCAAGTTTCGCTGGAGCTACGACAAACCCTATCCGCAGCTGATCGTCGGCGACGGCGCCAAGGTGTGGGTGCACGATCCGGACCTCAATCAGGTCACGGTACGCAAGCTCGGCAATGCCCTCGGAGCGACCCCGGCTGCATTGCTCGCCGGCAACAACGACGCGATGAAGCGCTTCGAGCTCAAGGACGAAGGCGAGAAGGACGGCCTCGAGTGGGTACTTGCCGTGCCGCGCGACAAAGAAGGCGGCTTCGATCGCATCCGGCTGGGTTTTTCCGCCAGGGGCATCGAGGCGATGGAGCTGACCGACAGCTTCGGCCGACTCACGCGGCTGCAGTTCGTCGGCATGCAGCAGAATCCGCGGCTGGATGCGAACACGTTCCAGTTCACGCCGCCCAAAGGCGCGGACGTGGTCGGTGAGTGATCTGTTCGGCGATCCCGACCGATCGCCGCAGGGTGGCGACGATCCCGCTTCGGCCGCGCCGCACGTGCCGCTTGCCGAGCGGCTGCGCCCCAAGCTGATCGACGAGATCGTCGGCCAAGCGCATCTGCTGGGCCCGGGCAAACCGCTGCGCTTGGCCTTTGCATCGGGCAAACCCCACTCGATGATCCTGTGGGGACCGCCCGGTGTGGGCAAGACCACATTGGCTCGACTTGCCGCGCACGCCTTTGGCGCCGAGTTCATCGCCATCTCTGCGGTGCTTGCCGGCGTGAAGGAAATCCGCGAAGCAGTGGAGCGCGCACGTCAGGCGCGCGCGCGTGGACGCACCACGATCGTGTTCGTCGACGAAGTGCACCGCTTCAACAAGTCGCAGCAAGATGCCTTCCTGCCGTTCGTCGAAGAGGGGCTGTTCACGTTCATCGGCGCGACCACCGAAAACCCCTCGTTCGAAGTCAATGGCGCGCTGCTTTCGCGCGCGGCCGTCTACGTGCTCACTGCATTGGATGAGAGCGACCTCAGCCGCCTGTTCGATCGTGCAACGTGCGAAGCAATTCCCGACTTGCGCTTCGATCTTCAGTCCCGCGATCGACTGGTCGGGCTGGCCGACGGCGACGCGCGCCGTCTGCTCAATTTCGTCGAGATCGTCGAAACCGCCGCGCGCGGAGCAGGGCGCGCGGAGGTCGATGGTGAGTTCGCGCAGAACGCCGTTGCACGCAACCTGCGCCGCTTCGACAAAGGCGGCGACGCGTTCTACGACCAGATCTCGGCGTTGCACAAATCGGTGCGCGGCTCCAACCCGGACGCCTCGCTCTATTGGCTGGTGCGCATGCTCGATGGCGGCGCCGATCCGCTCTATCTCGCCCGACGCGTCATTCGCATGGCGGTGGAGGATATCGGCCTGGCCGATCCGCGCGCGCTGGAGATCACACTCGCGGCGACGAACACCTATGAGCGGCTCAGCTCACCGGAAGGGGAGCTGGCGATCGCGCAGGCGGTGATCTATCTCGCGTGCGCGCCGAAATCGAACGCGGCGTACGTCGCCTACAACGAGGCACGTGCATTCATCGGCCAGGACAAGTCGCGCGCGGTGCCGGTTCATCTGCGCAACGCGCCGACCAAGCTCATGAAATCGCTCGACTACGGCAAGGCGTATCGCTACGCCCACGATGAGCCGCAAGCTTACGCGGCCGGCGAGAAGTACTTTCCCGACGACATGCAGCCGATCAACTGGTATCGGCCCACCGATCGTGGCGTGGAAGCTCG
>CADECO010000761.1:0-1948 GCA_902825905.1 uncultured beta proteobacterium | reverse complement strand
GTGCCCGCGCCGCTCACCTCACGCCAGTCGCTGCGATCACTCAGGCAATGCGCGCAGTTACGCGTGGCGGGAAAGCGATGCCGTCCGCAGTCCGAGCAACGCTGCAGCATCACCTTGCCTGCGCGTAGCCCCTCCCAGAACGGACGATTCGGTCCGTCGATGCGCGGCAGCGGTTTGGCGTACGGGGTCGTACTCATCGCGGCGCCTTCCCGTACACGATCGAAGTGATGACGGGCGCCGCGGTCATGTATTGCACCAGTTCCGCGTCCTTCACCTGCCGTGCGCCGCACTCGCCACGCACCTGACGTACCGCCTCGACGTTGAGCGCCCAACCTTGCATGTACGACTCCGACAAGTGTCCGCCGCTGGTGTTGGTGGGGAACTCTCCGCCAAGTGCAAGCCGACCGTTCTCGACGAAGCGGCCGCCCTCGCCCACCGGACAGAAGCCGAAGCCTTCGAGGCAGAACAGCACCGTCGGCGTGAAGTTGTCGTAGATCATCAACGCATCCATGTCGTGTGCGCCGGCCCCGGCCATCGTGTACGTCTGCTGCGCGACCTTGCGCATCGGGCCGCACCAGAAGTCTTCCGGCGGAAAAGTCGAGCCCGAGAACTGCGCCGCCTGGCCGAATCCGCGGATGTACGCCGGCGGCTTGGCGGAATCGCGTGCGCGATCGGCGCTGGTGAGGATCATCGCCACGCCGCCGTCGTTGATCAGGCAGTAGTCGAGCAGATGCAGCGGTTCGCAGACGTAGCGCGACGCTCGATACTGCTCCAGCGTGAACGGGTCGCGCATCACCGCGTTCGGGTTGAGCGCAGCGTGACTGCGGAACGCGGTGGCGATGGCACCGAGCTGGTCCTGCGTGGTGCCGTACAACCCCATATGCCTGCGCATCATCATTGCGTGAAATGCGCCGGGCGATGTCATGCCGTAGGGAAACCACAATCCAGGTCCGCCGCTGCCGTAGATGTCGGTATCCCCGCCGTACTGATCACCCGTCGACCGACCGTTGTTGCCGTAGATCAACGCGACCGTCTTCGCCATGCCCGCCGCGATGATCGCGACCGCCGTCTGAATGCAGATTCCGGAGAACCGTCCATGCCCGGGCGTGATCGTGGTGTAAGCCGGATCGAGGCCGGCCAATTCGCAGAAGCGCTGATAGTCCGGGATGCGGTTGAGGATGACCCCATCGATGTCGCTGCGCTGCAAGCCGCAGTCGGCAAGCGCCTCTTGCAGCGCCCAGATGCCAAGGTCGTACGGGTCGTATTCGGGCAGCCGGCCGTAGCGCGTGTGGCCGACGCCAACGACTGCGACTGCACCGGCAAGATCGTTGTTGGGCATGGCCTCAGGCGGTATGGGTAAGGAGATGCGGGTAGGCGATACGGCTAGGGGTATGAGTACTAGCGATCATCCAGCGAATCGCGTCTCAGGCAAGCCCTTTACGCCCGGCTGGCATGCGAGCAGCGAACCGGCGAGCGGCTGGGATTCGAGCGCGCCGGCATCGAGATCCATCGTCGCCGTGGTGACGTAGAGCGTGGACAGATCCGGTCCACCGAACATCACGCTGGTTGGCCGCTGCACCGGCAGCTTCACGATGCGCTCGAGCCTGCCATCCGGCGCGTAACGATGAATGCACCAGCGATCGAACTGAACGCTCCACACGCCGCCTTCGGCGTCGACGGTCAGTCCGTCGGGTCCACCGTGTCCGGCTTCGACCTCGACGAACACGCGCCGATTCGATACGAAACCGCTGGCCAGATCGAAATCGTAGGCATAGATCCGCCTCGATGGCGTGTCGGTGAAATACATCGTGCGATCGTCCGGACTCCAGCCGATGCCGTTGGCGATCGTCGCGACGCCGCGGTCGGCGCAGACCGGCCGCAGGCTCGCATCGATGCGATATAGACTGCCGGTCGGGGCGCGCAGCGTGCGACCCATGGCCCCGACCCA
>CADECO010000760.1:0-1959 GCA_902825905.1 uncultured beta proteobacterium | reverse complement strand
CACGCTTCGATGAATGTTTCGCCCGAGCAGTGCATCGGGATCAGCCAGTCGGGCTTCATTGCCGCGAGCGCTTCAGCGGTCTGACGCGCGTAGTCCGACGGCATCGGCATGAGATGAAACCCACCGAGCACGGCGTGAATCTTCGAGATGCCCGAGGCCTTGATTGCCGCATGCACCGTGTTGACGATGCCGCGATGGCCGCACGAGCTCATCACCACCAACCCCTTGCCTTTCACGTGGAAGCAGGTCGAATGCTCGTGCTGGAAGTCATCGACCAGCATCGTCGCGGTCCGCTTGCCCTCGGGCAGCTTCGCGGCATTGCAGCCCTGGCCGTCGGCGCCGATGCCGATCTTCATGCGTGACGGTTGCGCGGGCTTCTCGAACGACACCTGATCGATCCAGCCGGTGGTGAAGCCGTGATCGGCCAGCACCGTGGGTTTGTCGGCGAACATCACGCGCAGATTCGCTTCGGCGATCGCGCGCCGGTCGAGCACGCCGAAGTTGCGCGGTGCGTTGGCCGGCCCGGTCTCGCGCGCGCAGAAGCACTCTTCGCCGCCCAGATAGAACGGCAGCGCCGGCTTGAGTTTGCGCCGATGCGCCGCGAGAAAACCGACCATGCCGCCGAAGTGATCGTAGTGACCGTGCGTGAGCAGCATCGCGTCGAGCTTGCCCGGATCGATACCCAGCATGTCGAGGTTGTTGTTGACCGTTTCGTGCGTGAAACCGAAGTCGATCAGGATGCGCCGGGACTCGCTGCCGCGCTGCGATTCGAGGCTGAGCGAGAGCCCCCATTCGTTCTGCAGCGTGCGCCGCGGCGGATCGTTCGAGGGCGGCAACTGGTAGCGCTCGATCGTGACGTCGCCGACTTTGCCGCCGGGTTCGAACTGGTGGTGATACGAGTCGGTGACCACCTGCACCGCCAGCCGATCGACTTCGGGCGGCGCACCCGTCATGGTCGGGGCAACATCGAACTCGATGCCCGAGATCGCGCCGCCGCCAAGGCCCATGCCGCTGCCCACGGCCGCGAGCAGCCGTCGTGCCGACTGGCTTCCCAGGTAACGATCCATCACCTGCCTCCTAGTTCGTTGGGCTTGAACCGGGCAATGCTACGCGGAGTGCGGCAATGTGTGGATCGCTGCCCATGATCTAATCACCGTGCCGACCAGGCGGCGAGCGAAGGGGTTGAGTTGATCACGCCCTGATCCGACGAGAGACGCACGACCCTGAGGCCGGAGCCGTGTTCAGATGTTCGGAGCCGTGTTCACAGAATTCCAAAGGAGACAACGCATATGGTCGATTTTGCTCTGTCACCCGAGCAGCGCGAGTGGCGTGATGCCGCGCATCGGTTCGCCGTCGAAGTCGTGATTCCTTCGGGCGAACGCGCCGACCGCATCCCCGAGCCGGATCAGTCGTTCGACTGGAACGTCGTGCGCGAGGCGTCCAAACGCGGCTTGCGCACGTTGTCGGTGCCGCGCGAGTTCGGCGGCGGCGGCGCCGACGTGCTCACCCTGGCGATGGTCGGCGAGCAGGTTGCCTACGGCGACCTGGGCATTGCGGTCGCGTTCGATCAGAGCTGGAAGATCATGACGGCGATCGTGCAACTCGCGAGCGCGGAACAACGCAAGCGCTGGATCCCAAGAGTGGTCGATGACCCGGAGTTTCTGCTGGGCATTGGTGCCACCGAGCCGCTGCACGGCAGCGACAACCTGCTCCCGTACGATGCGCCCGGTTCAGGTATGCAGATGAGCGCCGTGAAGAAGGGCGACAAGTGGGTCCTGAACGGGACCAAGCGCTACATCTCGAACGGCGGACTCGCGAAGCTCTACTACGTCCTCGCGCGCACCGATGCGAAAGGGCCGCTGTCGAAGAGCCTGACCGGCTTTCTGGTTCCGGCCGACGCACCGGGATTCACCGTTCCCGAGGTCTGGGACAAGCTCGGTCAACGTGCGGTGCAGAACG
>CADECO010000759.1:0-1960 GCA_902825905.1 uncultured beta proteobacterium | reverse complement strand
GCCACCATGATCATCGACTGCCACGGCCACTACACCACCGCACCGAAACAGCTGCAGCGCTATCGCGACGCGCAGATCGAAGGACTGAAGGACCCCAAGCACATTCCGGTTAAGGGGTCCCTGGGCATCAGCGACGACGAGATCCGCGAGAGCCTGGAGACCAAGCAGCTCAAGCTGCAGCGCGAACGCGGCGCCGACATGACGATCTTCTCGCCGCGCGCGATGGGCATGGGTCATCACATCGGCAACGAAACCACCAGTCTGTACTGGTCGGAGCATTGCAACGAGCTGATCCATCGCGTGTGCGAGTTGTATCCGAAGAATTTCGTCGGCGTGTGCCAGCTGCCGCAATCGCCCGGCGTGCCGCCGAAGAATTCGATCGCCCATCTGGAGATGTGCATCAAGCAGTACGGCTTCATCGGCTGCAACCTCAACCCCGATCCGGCCGGCGGCATGTGGACCGATCCGCCGCTCACCGACAAGAACTGGTGGTATCCGATCTACGAGAAGCTGGTCGAGCTCGACGTGCCGGCGATGATCCACGTGAGCGGCTCGTGCAATCCGCACTTCCACGCCACCGGCGCCCACTACATCAACGGCGACACCACCGCGTTCATGCAGTTCATCCAGGGCGACATCTTCAAGGACTTCCCGACGCTGAAGTTCATCATCCCGCACGGCGGCGGCGCGGTGCCCTACCACTGGGGCCGCTATCGCGGTCTGGCGCAGGACATGAAAAAACCACCGTTCAAGGAACTGCTCTTGAACAACGTGTACTTCGACACCTGCGTGTATCACCAGCCGGGCATCGATCTTCTGCTTAAAGTGGTGCCGATCGACAACATCCTGTTCGCATCCGAAATGGTCGGCGCGGTGCAGGGTGTCGATCCGGAAACGGGCTTCAACTACGACGACACCAAGCGCTACATCGATGGGTCCACGCTCCCGGCAGCGCAGAAGAAACAGGTGTTCGAAGGCAACGCGCGCAAGGTGTACAGCCGGCTGAATGCGCGGCTGGCGAAAGTCGGACTGGCGTAAGCGAAGCGGCGACCGGCCAACGAGCCGGCGCCGATCGCACCACCATCAACAGGAGGAGACCGCACGATGAATGCCATTCGCATGGCCGCAGCGATCGCTGCAGCGAGCACGATCGTCTTGCCCGCGCTGGCTCAGGAAACCGTCCGCATCGGCGTGCTGCAGGGGTACTCGGGCATCTCGGCGCTGGCGGGGCAGCAGACCGACGGCGCCATCAAGCTGTTCATGCAGCGCTACGGCGATTCGCCCGGCGGCAAGAAGATCGAATTCGTGCGGCGCGACACCGGCGGCCCCAACCCCGAGGTCGCCAAGCGCCTCGTGCAGGAGGTGATCACCCGCGACAAGGTGCAGATCCTGGTCGGCCCCGACTACACGCCCAACACGCTGGCGGCCGCCCCGATCGTGACCGAGGCCAAGGTCCCCACTTTCGTGACCGGCGCGGCCACCACCGGCATCGTCGGCGAGAAATCGCCCTATCTCACGCGCACGTTCTTCGTGATCCCGCAGCTGTGCCGCACGATGGTGCCGTACGCCATCAAGAACAACCTGAAACGCATGTTCGTGGTGGTGGCCGACTTCGCGCCCGGCCATGAATGCGAGAAGGTGTTCGGCGCGGCCTTCACCGCAGCCGGCGGCACGTTGCTCGGCAATCTGCGCATCCCGCTCAAGAATCCGGAGTTCTCCGGACACATGCAGCGCATCCGTGACGCCAAGCCCGAAGCATTGTTCGTGTTCATGCCGCTGGGCGAGATGAGTATCGGCATCGTGCGCGCGTTCAGCGATTCAGGCCTGAAGAACGCCGGGATCAAGCTGCTCGGTACCGGCGACATCACCGACGAGACCTACATCGACGCCATCGGCGACGCCGCGATCGGCACCATCACGACCGGCATCTACTCCTCGACCCATGATTCGCCATTCAACA
>CADECO010000758.1:0-1966 GCA_902825905.1 uncultured beta proteobacterium | reverse complement strand
AGCGCGCACGAAGCACGTCTTTGCCATAGCCGTAGGGTGGCAAGCGGTAGATCAGATGCGTGGCCTCGAGCAACTGGATGAAATGATTCGCCGTGGGTCGCTTTACCTCCAGGTTGGCGCTCAGGTCGACCATATCGAGCAGCCCGCCGTCGTGCATGCACAGGTACAGAAACGTGTGCTCCAAATCGAGCACGCGGCGCACGCCGAACAGCGCGGTCATGTCGCGCTTGAGTACCTTGTCGATGATGTCCTCGCGCAGCAGTCGCTGTGCCTGCGTGATGCTCTCCACTTGCGCTGTCTGTGGAAAGCCGCCACGCACCAGGTACTCGTGAAAGTGGCCCACGTAGTCGCTGGCCCGTTCGCTGGTGCGATCGATCTCCGCCGGCGCCCAGTCGAACAGATCGCGCAGGCTGCGCAGGCGAGGAAGCTCCGGCAGTTCCAGACGCTTGATCCGCAGATACTCGTAGAACGAAAGCGTCGTCAGCCGGATCGTGTGCCAGCGGCCGACTCCGGATTCCTGATCGGCCTCTACCAGCGGCACAGCTGAACCGGTGAATGCGATGCGGCGATCCTTGCGGAAGTCGACCTGGTGCTTCACCCAGGTTCCCCAGTCACGGATGAACTGGGCTTCGTCGAGCAACAAGTACTCCGGGCCGTCGGCGCGAGGCTCGCGGGTACGCCAGGCGTCGAGCACGGCATCGATGCCAGCTAGCTTCAGGATCGGGTGGTCGAAGGTGGCGTAGAGCACGTTGGCCCCAGGCACGCCGGCGCGAAGCAATGCGTCGGCGGCCTGGAGCAGGAGCGTGGTCTTGCCGATCTGGCGTGCGCCCGAGAGCAGCACCGCCCTTGGGGCGGGTGGCGCCGTGATCCAGGTGTTTAGCGCTTGAAAGGCCGCACGCCGCCACTTGGGAAGATCGGCAATCGACTCGCCCCGCCACCACGGGTTGAATTGGGCGAGGACGGCGACGACCTCTTCTTTTGAGACCCTCATTGGCTGAAATCTACCAATAAAGGCGATTTAGTTAAAGTACATTTACACTAATGGTTTCCTTTTGTGCATTTCCGATAGATTGGGCGTTTCGCATCGACGACTGACTATTTCGTCGCCGGGCTGCCGGCGCCGGCCATGATGTCGCCGCGGTACTTGGCGAATACCTGAATCATCTCGGCCTTGTTCGAGCCGGTGATCTTGTGGCGATCGAGCGCTTCGCCCCATAGCCTCATCACCGCGTCGAAGTGCGCGTCGGCCATCTTCAGCCCGACGTGCGCAGTCTTCATGTCGCGGCCGGTGTAGAAGCACGGGCCGCCGCTGTCCTGACACAGCAGCAGAACGAACGCCTGCAGGATCCGCCGGCGTGAATCGTCCGCACGTGCGAAGAAGAACGGTCCGACGGCCGGGTCGGTCCCCAGGCTCCTGGTGAAGTCCGCGCCGAGCTTCGCAAGCGCGTCGTATCCGCCTACCCGCTGGTAAAGCGTTTGCCCGGTGCTCTGCGCCTGGACAGCGGATCCTCCCACGAGAAGCGCCGCGCCCAGCACGAGAGCGATCCGGCGGGCCTTCGATGACAGCAAGCTTGCACGCGACATGGCTTCCCCTTTCGAGTTGGAGTCAGGATCTTTCGTGTTTCAGTCCCCGGCGGCGGCGTAACGAACTCGGACGCGAATCGCCCAGCCTTACTACGCTCGAAGCCCGAGGTGGACGATACGCCGATCCTGGCGCGCCTTCGGTCAGAGAAAGAATCCGAGCCAGGAGCAGCCCTGCTACCGCCCCCCGAAATACTTCGCCTCCCGCTGCGCCAGCTCGTCAGCCCACACCTTGATCGTCTGATCAGCCACGCCGCGCGCCACCCAGCGCTTCGGAAAATTCACCACCGACTCGGGGCGTTTGCGCGCCAGCCGCAGCTTCCCCATCTCGCGAAGTAGGGACAGCATCGAGCCCCTGCACACCGGCGGTGTGCCATCGATCCAA
>CADECO010000757.1:0-1967 GCA_902825905.1 uncultured beta proteobacterium | reverse complement strand
TGACGGCCAACAATCGCCAGGTTGGGGGCCAATACGTCAACCTGGGCCGCGAACAGTTTCTCGTGCGCGGTTTGGGAATGGTCGCGACCGTTGAGGAGATCGGCAACATCGTCGTAGCCGAGCGCAACGGTACCCCGATCTACGTGCGCGACATTGCGCAGGTGCGCGAGGGGCCGGGTATGCGCTTCGGCGCAGTGACGCGCGACGGCAAGGAGGTGGTGCTGGGCATTGCGCTCGCGCGCATCCACGAGAACGCCAAGAACGTGGCCGAAGCGTCCAAGGCCAAGTTGAAGATCGCAGAGCAAACCTTGCCCAAAGGCGTGACGATCAATCCGGTGTACGACCGCACCGATATCGTGAAGCTGGCACTGTCCACCGCCGAGCGCGCGCTGCTCGAAGGTTCGATTCTGGTGGCGATCGTACTGTTCTTGTTCTTGGGCGAGTTGCGCTCGGCGATCGTGGTGGTCATCACTTTGCCGCTCGCCATGCTGATCGCTTTCATCCTGATGCAGTGGGCGGGGTTATCGGCCAACCTCATGTCGTTGGCGGGTCTCGCCATCGGCATCGGCATGATGGTCGACGGCGCGGTCGTGATGGTGGAGAACAGCTTCCGATTGCTCGCCCACCAGGCCGGCAAGGCAATCGACAAGACCCACGTCATCTTGAGCGCGGCGCGCGAGGTGGTGAATCCGATCGCGTTCGCGATTCTCATCATCATCGTCGTCTTTCTGCCGCTGTTCTCGCTCACCGGCCTGGAAGCGAAATTGTTCAAGCCGATGGCGATCACGATCACCTTCGCCATGGCCGGATCGTTGGTGCTCACGATGACGTTGGTGCCGGTGCTCTCGGCGCTCCTGCTGAAAGCGAAAGAGGAGCGCGATCCCTGGTTGATGCGGGTCGCCAAGCGCCTCTACGCACCGCTGTTGGACTTCGCGCTGCGGCGCAAGGCGATCGTGTTAGGCGTCGCGCTGATCGTACTGGCCGGGGCGTTGGCGTTGTTCCCGTTGCTGGGCAAGGAGTTCATGCCGCAGATGCAGGAGGGCGCGATCATGATGCGGGTGACGAGCATCCCCTCGACCTCGCTCGACGAGTCGATCCGCATCTCGCAGGATGTCGATCGCATCCTCAAGAAGAATTTTCCGCAGACGAAATCGGTGCTCGCCACCATCGGTCGCGCGGAGAAAGGCGAGACCGTCGATGTGAACTATATGGAGATTCTCATCGATGTGACGCCGCCGGATACGTGGCCCCAGAAGATGACCATGCCGCAGCTCTCCGATGCGATGCAGGACAAGCTGCAGGAGGAGATCCCGACGGTGGTGCTGTCGGCGACGCAGCCGATCCAGATGCGCGTGGAAGAGCTGATCTCGGGCGTGCGCGCCACCTTGGCGCTCAAGGTATTCGGCGAGGATCTGGCGACGATCGATCGGCTCGCGGCGCGACTCAAGAACGTCGTGGGCGAAGTGCCCGGCGTGGCAGACCTTTCGTTGGAGGCCAACAAAGGCAAGCCGCAGATCATTGTGAAGGTAAATCGCCAAGCGGCGGCTCGCTACGGCATCAACGCGCAGGAGATCCTCGAAGTCGTCCAGGCGGGCATCGGCGGGGAGGCGGTGAGCACGGTGATCGACGGCGTGCGGCGATTCGATCTGGTCGTGCGCCTGCCCGAGTCGCATCGCAATAGCATCGATGCCATCAACGCAATTCCGATCCGCACCAGCGCGGGGGTGATCGTGCCGTTCTCGCGCGTGGCGACCGTCGAGATGGACGAGGGCTATACGTTCGTGCGCCGTGAATCGCTGCAGCGCTATGCGGTGCTGCAGATGGACGTGAAGGGCCGCGACGTGGACAGCTTCGTGCGCGAAGCCAACGAGCGAATTCGCGGGTCGGTCGAGCTGCCGACTGGTTATTGGGTGGAATGGGGCGGCGCATTCGAGAACCAGCAACGCGCACTGGCCAGGCTCTCCTTG
>CADECO010000756.1:0-1976 GCA_902825905.1 uncultured beta proteobacterium | reverse complement strand
GCCAGACAGCGCGAGCAGGCCGCCGACGACGAACGCGGCCAGCGCCCGTGGCAGCCGGAGCCCCCAGAGGATCTCGTTCGCCACCGGGTCGCCACGCAGCATGAGAGCCTCGATCCAGCGTTGGGCTCCGAGGTCGACACTGCCGAACCAGGTCGCCGCGACGATCGAGGCGGGCGCGAGTATGCAGCAGAGGAGGGCGAGGGACCGTCCGGTCACTGCGCGCGGAGCGAGATGACCGGCCACCCGCGTTCGCGCGCCACCTGGCCGAGGCGTTCGTCCGGATCGACCGCGACCGGATCAACCACCACCGGGTCGACGACCACGGGATCAACCACCACCGGCTCCACGACCACTGGCTCGACAACCGCGGCCGGCTCGTGCGTGCTCATCCCGCAGGAGACTGTTGGGCCCTATCCACTCGACCTGAGCGCGAACCCCGCCTTCTTTCGCCAGGACATCACCGAAGGCAAGACCGGTGTGCCGCTCACGCTGACTCTAAATCTGGTGAACACGTACGCCAGTTGCGGGCCGATCGCCAACGCGCGGGTCGACGTCTGGCATTGCGACAAAGACGGTCTGTACTCGGGCTACAACCAGAGTGGGGCGAACACGGTTGGCCAGACGTTCTGCCGCGGCATCCAGCTGAGCGATGCCAACGGCGCGGTGAAATTCACCACGATCTATCCGGGCTGGTATCCCGGGCGCATCACGCACATCCACTTCCAGGTCTACTTGAACAACGGGTTGGTCGCGACCTCGCAGGTCGCGTTTCCCGAAGACATCACCCGCGCGGTCTACGCCACCGCGCTCTACGCCGCGCGCGGCCAGAACACCTCGGTGACCAGTTTTGCGATGGACAACGTGTTCAGCGACGGCACCCAGTACCAGATGTGCACGATCAGCGCCAACGCCGCCACCGGCGGCTACGATGCGACCCTGAACGTGGGCATCATCGCGTAGCTGTCGCGAGCACAACGCATGCGCATCGAGCAGCTGCTTGTGGTCACCGTGTACCCGCCCTACGTTGACGAAGCGCCTGCCATGCGAAAAGAATCGCTCGATGCGCCCGAACCCTGCCTCGCCATGAATCACGGCGCGACGCCCCGAATTCTGCTGGTCGACGACGATCGCAAGCTTGCCCGCATGCTGGTCGAGCTGCTGCTCGCCAACGGCCTGAACGCCACTGCCGTGCACGACGGGCAGGCCGGAATCGAACGGGCGCGCGAAGAGCAATGGGACCTGATCGTGCTCGACGTGATGCTGCCCAGCATCGACGGATTCAAGCTGCTCAAGCGTCTGCGCACCACCTCGCAGGTGCCGATTCTCATGCTCACGGCGCGCGGCGGCGAGGCCGATCGGGTGGCGGGGCTCGAAGACGGCGCCGACGACTATCTGCCCAAGACGGTGTCTGCGCGCGAGCTGCTGGCGCGCATCAAGGCGTTACTTCGCCGCGCCGCCGCACGCAGGTACGAGGCCGATCAAGAGCGCACGACGCTGCAGGTGGGCGAGCTGCTCATCGACGTGTCTGGTCGTAAAGCCGCCTTGGCCGCCACCGCGCTGTCGCTCACGCCGGTGGAATTCGATCTGCTGTGCGCGCTGGCCCGGCGCCGTGGCACGGTGTGCTCGCGCGACGAACTGATGGAACAGGTACGCGGGCGCGAGCTCGATGCTTTCGATCGAGCCATCGACGTGCACATCGCGGCGCTGCGCCGCAAGCTCGGCGACGATCCGCGCGCGCCGCGTTTCATCCGTACCGTGCGTACGGCGGGTTACGTACTCGACGATCCGGGCGCGCCCGCGTCGTGAAACCCGCGCTGCCGCTGTTCGGCAAACTGTTTGCGCTATTGGCGATCAACGCCTTATTGATTGCGCTGCTCTATTGGTTGATGCCGGGCCGTTGCAACGTCGGCTGGGATGCGCTGCTCACTACCGCGGTTCGCGACCGCCTGGTGTCGATCGGGGCATCGATCGGTCGG
>CADECO010000755.1:0-1987 GCA_902825905.1 uncultured beta proteobacterium | reverse complement strand
CCGAGCAGCCCGAAGAGATGCGCCGTGCGATTGAAGACTGGTTGCTGCGGCAGCGTTGGTGAAGCGACTGTGCGCGCCGTCGAGAGCGTGGAGGCGAGTGCGCCGCGTCGAGCGCACGGCGTGACAGCTCGACCGATGAGGCTCGCACGCGCGTCAGTCTCCGTCGATCACCGCAACAGCGCCCGCGCACCGTCCCACAACTGCGCATACACCTCGCCGGCCGGTGCGGCGCGCGCCAGTGCCGCCGACTGGCCCGACCACGTTTGCATACGTTCGACGTCGTTGGACTTCGTGGCCAGTTCGCGCATTGCCTGAGTGAGTCCGCGTTGCACCGGATACGGCGCGGGCAACGGCGCCTGCGGACCGGTGGCGGCACGCGCATAGGCGTTGGCGAGGCTGCGGCCGGGCCGACCGGAGAAGGCGCGCGTCACGATGGTGTCCTCGGGACGCGCGCGCCCGATCGCGTCGGCCCATGCCGTGGCGATCTTCGCTTCCGGGCAGCGCAGAAAGCCGGTGCCGATCTGTACTGCCGAAGCGCCGAGCAGCAGCGCCGCGGCAACGCCCCGCGCATCGGCGATGCCACCGGTGGCAATGACCGGCACGCGCACCGCGTCGGCAATCGCAGGGAGCAGCGCGAACAATCCCACCATGCGTTGTTCGGCATAGCCCGCCTCGAACGCGCCGCGATGTCCGCCCGCCTCCATGCCTTGCGCGAGAATCGCATCGGCACCGGCTTCCTCGGCGGCCTTGGCTTCGGTAACGGTGGTCGCCGTGGCGAACCACTTGACGCCCTGCGACTTCATGCGCGCCACGAATGCAGCGGGATAAAGGCCCATGATCGACGAGATCACCGCCGGGCGAGCCGCCAGCATCGCCTCGCATTGCGCAGCGAAGTCCGGGGGTGTGGCACTACCGGCAGTCGGCGCGACCTCCGGCCCCCAGCCGGCCAAGAACGTCCGCACCGCTGCTTCAGTCGTTTCGTTTCGCACCGGCGGCGGATCGGGAATCCACAGATTGAGCTGAAAGCCGCCTTGCGTGCCGGCCCGCACCTCGCTCGCCCACGCCGCGATCTGTCCGGGCTGCATCAGCAGCGCGCCGCACGCACCCATGCCGCCGGCGTTGCCCACGGCGATCGACAGCGAGGGTGGACACGCACCGGCCATCGGCGCCAGCAGGATCGGCGCGCGCAGACCGTAGCTGTCACAGAAGCGCTTGGTGCGGGCAAGCGCCGATTCAGGGTTGGATGGCATGGCGGGTGGCTCCACTATCAGCGATCAGGCGCTCATGATAAACAGTTACGAGTGTTCTCAAATAGTGAATTATATGGAATGATTTGTTCTCAAATCGAGAACCATGTTTTCTGACCCCGAACACGTCGGAGCCATCATCGCACCCTCTACATCCCTGCTCAGGCTCCTGCCGCGATGAACCTATCCGATCTGCTGATCTTCCGAACCGTCGCCGAGGAAGGCGGCATCGTGCGCGCCGCGCGCAAGCTGCATCGCGTGCAGTCGAACGTGACGACGCGGATTCGCCAGCTCGAATCGAACCTCGGGACCGAACTGTTCTTGCGCGAACGCGGACGCCTGACGATCTCGCCCGGTGGCGCAGCATTCCTCGACTACGCCGACCGGCTGCTAAGACTGGCCGACGAGGCGCGCCATAGCCTGACTCGCAGCGCACCGGCAGGCACGCTCAAGCTGGGCGCACTGGAAAGCACGAGCGCGAGTCGTCTGCCCGGGGTGCTGTCGCGATTTCACAAAGCCTATCCCGGCGTCGGCGTCGAACTGCGCACCGGCACCAACGACGATCTGACCGAGGCCGTGCGGAGCCGGCAACTCGATGCCGCGTTCGTGGTGGAGCGGCCGAACTCGCCGCAGCTTGCGTCGCGCACGGCGTTCCCGGAGCGGCTCGTGCTCATCTCGACGATCAGCCGCGCGCCGATCAGCCGTGCGCGCGACGTCGCCGCAGACTCGCTGATCACTTT
>CADECO010000754.1:0-1987 GCA_902825905.1 uncultured beta proteobacterium | reverse complement strand
CCATACATGTCGATCAGGCCGATGCGGACCTGGGCCACCGCACCGGAGGCCATAAAGATCATCGCAAAGGCTGCTACTGTTCCAGCGAGTCGTTTCATTCAGTTCTCCCCCCGTCCATTGCGTTGAGCAAGTCGATCGCGAGCATGCGACCGACTCAGGATTTGCTAAGCCGAGACGAACGCGACCGCCTCGATCTCGACCAGCGCCTCGGGCGCGTTGAGCGCGGCCTGCACGGTCGAACTGGCGAAAGCGATTCCTTCAAGCATTTCCCTACGCACCTCGTTCATTCCGGCGTAATCCTTCAGATCGCGGATGAAGACGGTGACCTTGGCCAGATCCTGCAACCTGCCGCCGCCCGCCTCGATGATGTGGCGAATGTTCTCCAGACACTGTCGCGTCTGGGCACGGATATCGCCAGCACCGATCAGCGTACCGTCGGCAGTCCGGGCGACAACGCCCGAAGTCATGATCGTGGTCCCATTGGTGAGAGCGACCCCCTGCACATAGGGCCCCTTGGTCTTCGCCACATGCGGCGACACAATTGTTTTTTTCATCGCGATCCCCTGTTGAAGCGGTTACGAAGTGAGCCCCATGGCCCGGTCACGCTCGAGCGCGTCGATCGAGCGTTCAGATGGCGATCCATAGCCACCGCCGCCAGGCGTTTCGAGCACGAGTTCCTGTCCCGGACGCAAGGTGAAACCGGTTTTCGGATCGATCGGCTTGCCATCGAGCAGCAGCCCCGCCGCCCGCCCGTTGGCACCGCCACGAATTCCACGGGGTGCCGACTCGGTCCGCTCGACCATGCACGAAACAGTTGCCGCGCGATCACCGCGCAGCCGCAGGCCGATCCGTTGCCCCGCGCCGCCCCGGTACTCGCCCTTTCCACAAGAATCAGCAATCAGTTCGCGCCGGGTGACGATGGCGGGCGTGGCTTGTTCCATGATTTCGATCGGCACGCTGGCAACGTTGCTCGGGAACGCGGTTGCGTCGAGCCCGTCCTTACCGGCGCGCCCACCCATGCCGCCGGAAGAAAAGAACGTGAACACGTATGGCTTGTCTCGGGCATTGCGGCCCGAAAGCGTAATCGCTGAAAGCACTGAGCTGTCGGCCACGACACGCGAAGGCACGACATCGGCCAGCGCACCGAAAATCACGCCCGGCAAGTACAACCCCACCAGATGGCGTCCACCGACCGGTGCCGGGTAGCTGGCGTTCACGATCGTGCCGGGCGGGGCGACGGTGCGAATTGGCGCGAAGCTCCCATCATTGTTCGGTGAGTCGGGCACCAGCAGGCATTTGATGGCGTAGCGCGTGAACGCCTCGGTGAAATTGATGACGCAGTTGATCCCCTTGGGGACCTGCGCCGAGCTACCCGCGTAGTCGACCGTGATCCGATCGCCCTGGACGTGGACCGCCGCCTGGATCTCGAGCGGCGTGTCGAAACCGTCGAGCGCAACCCGGTCGCGATACACGCCATCGGGCACCCGTGCGATCGCCTCGCGCATGAGCCGCTCGGTGCGCGACGTCACTGCGCGCGCCAGCGATTGGAGTTCGTCGAGTTTCAACTCCCGCATGAACATCGCCAGCCGCTGCGACGCGGTTTCGTTGGCCGACACCTGCGCCATCAGATCGCCGAGCACCAGCTGCGGTGAGCGCACGTTCTCCTCGATCAACCGGAACAGCGTCTCGTTGCGTTTGCCGCGCTCGAACAGTTTCATACGCGGAATCTGCAACCCCTCCTCGTAGACCTCGCTCGCAGCGGCGGAGAAGATGCGCCCGCCGATATCCACGGTATGGCAGTTGCTCGCGGTGAACCCAACCAGCCGGCGCTTGTAGAACACCGGGGTTGCGATCGAAATGTCGTGCTTGTGGCCCGATACGAGCCAAGGATCGTTCGTGATCAGTACGTCGCCCGGATGCAGGTTCAGCGGACCGAACACTTCGAGGAAGCTCTTCAACCCGACGCTCAGGCTGCCGAGATGGCCTG
>CADECO010000753.1:0-1999 GCA_902825905.1 uncultured beta proteobacterium | reverse complement strand
GCGAATGAGGGCTGAGCAGGCGGTCGGCGGTTTTGGTCATCAAGCGCTTCGGTTCGTCACTGTCGGGATCCTCGGACACCCAGTGCTCGCACACGCGAAACAATTCGGCCCACTTTTGTTTCGACTGGTACCAGACCGCACGCAAAAAGTGCGGGCGGTCCTTGGGGTCGCGCTCGTAGAACGGATCGCCACCCAGCGACATCCGGCCGACCGGACCGACATCCACCGTGGCAATCCACTCGACCGGCACCGCGAAATGAAATGCTCCTCCGGAAGGAGCCTTGAACGTGAGAATGCCAACGAGCTCGCCCGACGCGGTCAGCAGCGCGCCGCCGCTGGCACCCTGATCGAACGGTGCCGAGGTCTGAATCACGCGGGCGCTGCTGTAGGTAAAGAGTGATTCGATGGTGCCATGCGTCATCACGCGGTTGTCACTCCCGGGATAGCCGATGGCCGCTACACGGTCACCTTGTCTCAGTCGGGTGGTGGAACCGATCGCCATCGGTGATGCTGACAAATCCGAGGCGACAAGGATGCAAACGTCCTTGTCCGCGTCTCCAGCATGGAGCACCGCCTTCCAGCGGCGTGGGCCCTGAACGATCTCGATCCGGTGCGCATCGCGGATCACATGGCAGTTCGTCGCCAATTTGTTGGTGGCGATGGCTACCGCGGAACCATATAACTCCTTGCCATGCGGGAATCCGGCGACGACGCGAAACACGCTGTTCCCCACATCGATGGCAGTGGATTCATGCGCGTTGGGGCTTGTGTGGGTGACGGCACCAAGAACCATCGCAACCACCACAAATGGCCGGAGTCCACGTGACATCGAGGTCATCCCCTCTTCTTACAGAAACGTAATGCGACGGCAACGCTGGCGTTGTGGATCCCGCTGCATTCTGTGCATACGGACCGGTTGCTCTGATCGGCTGGTGCTTGGGTGACTGAAGGTTCGCATCGACTAATGTAAGGAGAACGATCATGCGTCGTGCATTGCATAGTACCTTGGTGTTGCTCGGGGTCTTCATGGTGTTGTGGACATCAACCGCGCGAGCGAATGGATTTTGGTCCTTCGACGAGCAATGGTGGAGAGAGGCGCTTACCAAGCCACGCGTCAGCGCATCGACCGAGGGATTCGTCGCAACAGCACGCCCCGGCCTGGCAAAGTCACCCTACTCGTTTCTCGAAGATTACAGTCCGTTGTAGCCGCCCGTACACGCCCGGCCCGTCGTGAAGGAGTGCGTGGTTGGGCCGATTTGAAACCGGGAGATCATCATGACGAAGACACTTGCGGTTTGCTTGGCGGTTGTTTTTGCGGCGTTGAGCGGTTGCACTTGGTTGGGGTCTCAGAAGTGGACGCCGACTACGGCGCAACAATCCGACCCATTCTACGATAGCAAGCACAGCCCCTTGTAGATCGCTAAGCGACGTGCGGCGCATATGCCAAGAAAAGAGGCATTGCGCCGTAGTCGACGAGCCGCGCGGCCGGACGGAAGCGCTTCATGCGCGATCAGTGAGCGGAGGCAGGGACAGCAAGCTGGAACGGCGGCGTCGTAATTCGGGTGATCCCTTTGTCCGGCCTGAGGCATTGGCGCGCCGCAGGAAAATGGGAAGGTTGAGGCTGATTTCGATCGGTGGCGTCTAAACCTCGGGTGCGACTGTCCGGAAGGCAATGCTTTCGAGCAGACGTGAATCGTCCTGCGGTCAGCACGGTGCATCCGATCTTCAGTCTGAATAATGAAGCGAAGAGCATTGCTGTTCGCATCGCTATCGGCGCTTGCCGTCGGTTGTGCGTCGAGCCCGACGATGCGAATCGAGTTGCCCGATCCCGCGGGGGCGCCTGCAGGTGCACCGGCTAACCGCCGGCCGCGACTCGCCCTAGCGCTAAGTGGCGGGTCGCGGCGCGCGTTTGCGCATATTGGCGTGCTGCGGGTCTTGGAGTCCGTTGGCATCGAGCCCGACCTCATAGTGGGCACCAGTGCGGGCAGCATCGTCGGCA
>CADECO010000752.1:0-2012 GCA_902825905.1 uncultured beta proteobacterium | reverse complement strand
TTGTTGGATACTCAGTCACCCTTGACGATTATCCAGCAGCTGGCGTCGCAGCCCTGTCCAATTTCGCGAATGTGGTCGAACAACAATGCCGTTGCCCGACATCCCCGATGAACAGTTCGATCTGGGTGTGTTGCTGGTGCATGGCATTGGCGAGAGTACCCAGGGACAGACGTTGCTCGGATTCGGGGAGCCGCTGCTCGACAACCTGCGCGAGCTATTGCTACCGCCATCCGGGGGTGGCCCGACAAACGCTAGCGCCAGCGTTCGCGCCGCGTGGCTGACTGCGCCCGAAGACGGCGGTCCGGCACGCGCCGAAGTTCAGATTGACGGGATATCAGCCCGAGGCAGCGGCCCAGGTAGCCCATTGCGGAGCCGCTGGCTGTTGGCTGAGGGTTGGTGGGCCGAAACCTTCCCCACACCGACATACCGCGAGTTCCTGTCCTGGGCGCTAGGGGTGTTACCTGCGACCTTGCTGGTGCACTTCGATCGTCGATTCCGCCGGGCCAGCTTTGCACTTTCGCGCGCGCTGAGCGGTCACATCGAGGTTCTCGACGCCCTTCGCGCCGCGGTATCAACCATGCGCGAAGGACTGACGGTCGCCCTCGCTCTGGCGCTGACTCCGCTCGCGCTCCTGGTCATCCTGCTGATTCTGGTCGTCGGCGCCCTGCCATTTGCCTCGATGCACAAGCTTGCCGCCAATGCCCAGCGTCTGCTGGCGGCGACCGTGGGCGACAGCTATGTATTCATGCATCAGTCGATCACCCGCGCAACGATCTGCGCGCGTGTGCGACGCCGTCTGGAATGGCTGTCGGCTCGCTGCAACCGCATCGCCGTGGTCGCGCACTCGCAGGGTGCAGCCGTGGCGCACCGGGTCCTTCGCGACCCGGTTACCGCACCGTGCGACCTGTTGATCACGTTCGGATCGGGCCTGTCGAAGCTCACGGAAATCGAGCGCGGCGCGCAACGCCACGCTCAAGGCTGGATGGTGGGCGCGATTGGCTTCGCCGCAGTTGCTGCAGCGGGCGTCATCTGGATGTTGCGGGCGGCGTGGACGTCCTCGCCAGGCCTGGGCGGCGTGCTTAGCGGGGCGATGTCGGTACTCGTCGTCATTGAACTGGGGATGCTCGCGCTTTTGTACGCGGCGATGCGCCAGGCCGACCGTGACGCCGGAGCCAACGGCCGCGCGGGAGCAATCGATTCGCCTTGGCCAGCTGCGGCGGGCTTCGTCGCCACCGCCTGGGTCGTCTGCCTGCTCCTTGCTTTTCTGGGGTCAGCGAGCTTGCACGCTGCGATATTCGCGACCCTGCCGCAACTGTTGACCATCGTCGGCCTGGCCGGGGCGCACGCGACGGTGTCAATCTGGCAGCGCCGCTCGCATCGATCCGCAAATGTCGAGGAACAGGGACGACTGGATCGCGCCCTCTTCCTGGACTATTTCGAGTTGCGCAATCGGCCTGATATGCGCTGGTTCGACTACTACGCCTCGGCAGATCCGGTTTCGAATGGCCAATTGCTCGACCATTTCGAACCCGACAATCTTCTGGCCGCGCGCGTCTGCAATAGTCATTCGTTGCTGTCGGATCACACATCCTACTGGCACAGCGCCGATGATTTTGTGCAGCGAGTGGCGCGTAATCTCGTGGACGTTCTAAGGCTGGATGGGCCTGGCTTCGCCTCGCGTGCGGTCAACCCAGAGGGGGCACGCCGACGCGCTTGGCGTACGCGATGCTTCGTTGTCGCTCGCTGGGTGCTGGTGATTGTCGCGCTCGTGCTCGGTAGTCATTGGACGGCCGAGGAACCCACCTGGTTGCTAGGGCTGCGCGATACGTTGCTGGAGTACGAGGCGGTCAAGCGTTTCGCGTGGCTGTCGCCGGCTTTTGGGTGGATCGCCGCGTTAGCCGTGTGGGCCATCGTGAGGGCCTTGCTTGCTGCAAGTTGGATCGTCTGGCAGCAACGCGAACTTCGCACCTACTTTGCGGGACACCCCTTCTACATCGGTCCTACATGCCTTT
>CADECO010000751.1:0-2021 GCA_902825905.1 uncultured beta proteobacterium | reverse complement strand
ATGGACGCCGATCTGAGTCATCCACCCGATCTGCTGCCGCGGATGCTGCACGTGCGCTTCATTCTCGCCTTCGACTTCCTGCGCAGCGTGCAGTCGACCTTCGGCATGGTGTTCTGCTGTCCCGGTGCGCTCGCCGCGTATCGGGCCGACGTGGTCCGCCGCATCCTGCCGCAATGGATCTCGCAGCGCTTCCTCGGGGTGTCATGCACCATCGGCGAGGACCGCGCGCTCACCAACGAGATCCTCGCCCTCGGCTACAACGCGGTCTATCAGCGCGACGCGGTGGTTCACACCGAAGTGCCGTCGGTGTACGGCAAGCTGTGCCGCATGCTGATCCGCTGGGATCGCAGCTACATCCGCGAGGAATTGCGGCTGCTGCGGCTTGTCTGGCGCCGTCCGCTCGGGCCGCGGCTGATCACGCTGTTCGAGATGCTCGTCAACAACCTGCGCTTTCCGATCAGCTATGCGGGCCTCGCGCTGATCGGCATGCTCATGATCGACGATCCCGCATCGCTGCTGCGCGTGCTGCTCGCGCTCGGCCTGGGCGGTGTTCTCTACACCCTGTATTACCTGCGCACCGAGCGGTCGTGGCACTTCGTCTACGGTGTGATCTACGCCTACTTCGCATTCTTCGCGCTCACGTGGATCTTCCCGTATGCGCTGGCCACTGTGCGCAACAGGCGCTGGATGACCCGCTGATGAGCGTGTCGGGCGAGCGCTTTCTTCGCATCCCACTCCGGTGAATCGGTATGAACCGTCTGATTGGCGCAGTCGTCATCCTGATCATGCTCGCAGCGCTCGCGATCGTTGCGTCGCGCGCATTCGAGGAGCGCAATCGCAGGCTGACGAATGGTCAGCCGAGCAAGCTGCTCGAGGCCGAGCAGAAAAAAGCGGGTGAGGTGCCGCTCTGGCGGCAGCGCTAGCCAAGCTGTGGCGGTCCGGCCGGAACCGGCTTCGTCGCAATGCGTTGTTCGCACTCGACGCGCGCATCAGACCTCAGGCCGGCAATGTCTCGGGAAAAGAAAAGCCCCCGCCGCGCGGGGGCAACAAAGAGACATGAGGAGGACTACAAAAAAGCTGATTCGAGGCTAACCGGCGCTGGACGCGGCGCGAAGTGCCGAACGTCATCATGAGATGCGCCCCGCGCGATGGTGACTTTCGGCACTGGAACCAGTTGCAGGCGTCTTACAAGATTTGCTGTCATCAAGGAAGCGGTGTGGCTGCACACCGCGCGCCGACGATGGTTTTCAGAGCCGCATGGAAGCGCATGGACGCACGCTTCCACGCACACACAAATACGAAGGATCGACGGGCAACAATGGCGCGCGTACTGGTCAGCGCACTGGGCAGGGCACTGGGCATGGCATCAGGGGCGGTACTGATTGCCTCAGCGATCGTTCAGCCGGTGGGCGCGCAGGGCTCTTCTCCCACGCGTGAGCTGTCGCGAAGCGAGGCCGGGTTGTTGCTTGCCAGACAGAACCGCGACGTTCTCGCGGCGCGCCGCAACGTGGCGCTTGCCGGGGCGCAGGTGACCATCGCCGGGGCTCGACCCAATCCGACCGTTTCGTTCAATCAGTCTTCATTCAGCCCGTCGGCCGGCATCGGTGCGGGTGGGCCACATGAAAAACGGCTCGACACCACTGCGCGTATCGATCAGCTCATCGAGCGGGGCGGTAAACGCGATTTGCGCCTCGGCTTCGCACAGGCCGGCCAGCGCGCGGCGCGACTCGACGCGATCGAGACGTTGCGCGCACAACTCGCCGTTCTGGCGACGGCTTACTACGATCTGAAACTGGCGCATGAGCGGGTCGAACTGCTGCGCGAGCAGGAAGGCTTGTTCGAGCGAACGCTGAACGCCGCCAGGGTCCGGTTCGGTGCGGGCGACATTGCGGCAGTGGACGTGGCACGGGTCGAGGTCGATACCGAGCGCGCCCGCAACGACACCCGCACGGTGCAGGCCGACGTGCTGCGTGCCCGCCGCGCGCTCGCTGCGCTGGTGGCGGATGAACGCTATTACGAAG
>CADECO010000750.1:0-2022 GCA_902825905.1 uncultured beta proteobacterium | reverse complement strand
GAGCGGGTAGCGCTCTTGCGAGGTTTCCAGCGCCGCACGCGCCGTATCCAACCGACGCAAATGGCGCAGCAGCGCCACGATCAACGCTACCGCAAGCGTGCTCAGGGCAAGCGTGCGAACACCCGTACCGAACGCCTGGTCGCGCCAGGGCGTAAGCGCGACTCGGGCTTCACGGGTAACGATTACGGCAAGCGGGTAACCCAGGACGGATTGGAAGGCGCCGAATCGATCGACGCCGTCGATCGGGTCGGAGATTTGAAGCGGCTCCTGCGCCGCGGCCCGCGCCGCGAGAAGTTGTTCAAAGTACGGAAGGTGCTTGCCCAGTTCCCCATCGCGCGGCGGGTAGCGCGCGAGCAGAGACCCGCTTTGGTGGATCAAGGCGATCGTCGTGCCCGGGTCGAGCCGGATGTCCCGATAGAACTCCTGGAAATAATCGACGCGCCCCCGTGCGCCGACTATTCCAGCGAACTCGCCCGCGGAAGATTCAAGACGACGCGTTATCGGGAAGACCCAAACCCCGTCGAGCTGACCCGGGTTGGCCTCGCCGATGTACAGGCCGATGTCGCAGCAAGTTCCCCGGTGAACTCGAAAGAGCTCAAGGTCGGAGCTATCGGGAACCGGCTCAGGTAGTGGGAACATGGCAGAGGTCGCACGCCACTGCCCGGAAGCGTTCAAAACCGCCAACCCCGCACTTTGTATAAGGCCGACTGCCTGCTGGCTCAGGTAAGTGTGCAAGCTGCGGTCATCCATTGCAGCCAGCACACCCAGACGCGACTGCTCCGTGAGGTGGCGCAGCACCACGTCCACCGCCTGCAAGCTGCGCGCCGTCTGCTCCGCAATGACTCGCGCACGCGTCCCCAGCTCGTCGCGGGTCGCGGTCACACTTTGGTGGTAGCTCCGAACGATGTCGTGAGCAGCCATTGCAGCAATGACTGTGATGAAGAGTCCGCCGGTCCACGGAATCACCCGGCGCGGCCAACGCCCAGGGTGGCACCAACGCAGAAGGGCAGTCAGATTCATCGGCAAAGTGAACCTGCGAGGTCCTTCGCGACGATCTTCGCCGATGCGGCAAACGCCGCCATCCACGGGCAGTCGATTAGCACACGCCGCAGCAACTCCATTCCAGACTCGCGCTGAAAGGGAACATCGACGATGGTAAGCGCGATTCTGGTGCGGGCAAACAATCCAGCTGGTTTCGGATTGGATATCACCGCGCGACCCTGTGGAAATAGGGTCTCGCTCACAAGCCTAAGGAGGGGAGGCTCGGCGCCGGCTTTCAGAATCATGGGATCGATTCCCTGGACCACTCTATTGACTCGACGGCCGTACCAGGTGAACGGGTGACACCGAAACGCTTTGGTCGATTCGATCGGCACCCATTGAACTTGCGGCGTATTCCAGCTCCATTTCCTTATCGCCGACGCAGATTTCGTTTGGAACGGGGCGGCGTGGGGCGATCGATGCCGGCACCCAATCACCTTGAATGTCTCCAGGCCGTTGCGAGCGCCGGGACACTTCAGCGCAGCGGCGGTTGCACGAGTTCCTGCACCAGCGCAATCAACGCGTCGCGGCTCACTGGTTTGGGGAGGACACCAGCCACACCGAGGGCCCGAGCGACCGTTCCATTGCTACTCACACTCGCGAACACCTTCGCGGACATCGCAATCACCGGGACAGCTGGATATTTCCGTGCCACGCGTTGCAGCAGAGCGATCCCTGCTTCGCGCTCGAACGGGACGTCGACGATGATGAGTGCCAAGCCGGGACAGGGAGAGCATTCTTCCTGTGCTTCGCCCGTCACGTTGTAGCCGTGCGGCCCTAGCCATTCCTCGATCAGCCGGAGCAAGGCCAGGTCGGCGCCCAATACCCGGACGCCCGAGTTGTGCCTCGTCGTCCCGGCCGTCTCGTCACTCGAACAAAAATCGACGGTTTCGGGCAGATGCGAGCCCGATCGTCCCGCGGCATTACTCATCACTTCTAACCCTCATCGGCGAGCACGCACCCTGATCTAAATCGAGTTTC
>CADECO010000749.1:0-2024 GCA_902825905.1 uncultured beta proteobacterium | reverse complement strand
GCAATCTGTGTCGCTGCACCGGCTATCGCAAGATCGTGGCGGCGGTGCAGAAGGCTGCGGGTGCGTTGAATAGTGAAGGGGCGGCGGCATGAGCGCGGCGCAGGGGACCACCGAATGCATCGCCGTCGGCAAACGCATCCCGCGCGTCGATGCGCGCGAGAAGGTCGAAGGGCGCGCGCAGTACATCGCCGATCTGTATCGCCCGGGCATGTTGCACGGCGCGATCCTCGGCAGTCCGCATGCGCACGCGCGCATCGTGCGCTACGACCTGAGCGACGCGCTGGAGATGCCGGGCGTGCGCGCCATCGTCACCGGCGAAGATCTCGTCGAACAGAACCGCATGGGCGCGTTCGTGAAAGACGAGCACGCGCTCGCCAAAGGCAAGGTGCGCTACGTGGGTGAGCCGGTGGCGGCGGTGGCTGCCGACACCGAGCGCGAAGCCCGCGCGGCGGCGCGCGCGATCAAGGTGGAATACGAGGAGCTGCCCGCGCTGCTCACGCCGGAAGATGCGCTCGCCTCCAAGGTCGCAATCCACGAAGACCTCGCCAGCTACTTCAAGATCTTCGATGCCGGCAGCCAGGGCAATCTTTGCTCGCGCACCGACTTCCGCGAGGGCGACATCGAGCGCGGCTTTCGCGAGAGCGATCTCATCTTCGAGCACACGTTCGAGACACAGGCGCAGAACCATCTGGCGTTGGAGCCGTGCGGCGCGCTGGCCGAAATCGATCCGCAGGGGCGCATCACCTTGTGGTCGGGCAATCAATCGGTGTTTCGCGTGCAGGCGTGCGTAAGCGAGGCGCTCGGCATTCCGATGTCGCGCATCCGCTGCATCACCCCGCGCATCGGCGGCGGGTTCGGCAACAAGATGGAACCGCACGTGCAGCCGGTCACCGTGGCACTAGCGTTGAAGGCCAAACGCCCGGTCAAGCTGATTCTGTCGCGCGAAGAAGACTTCGAGATGATCCGCGCGCGCCATCCGTTCAAGCTGCGCGTGAAGACCGGCGTGAAGAAAGACGGCACGTTCGTCGCACGCGAGGTGCAAGCGGTGCTCGATTGCGGCGCGTTCGGCGACGACAGCCCCGGGGTACTCGGCTTCGGTCTGCTGTGCGGGCGCGGGCCGTATCGCTTCGAGCATGTGCACTGCCACGGGCAACTCGTCTATACCAACAAGCTGCGCTTCGGGGCGTTTCGCGGCTTCGGCAATCCGCAGATGAGTTTTGCCACCGAGTCGCAGATCGACGAGATCGCCGCCAAGCTCGGCATGGATCCGATCGAGCTGCGGCTGAAGAACATTCTGCGCGACGGCGACACCTGGTTCGGCGGACAGGAACTGCATTCCAACGGGTTGCGCGAGTGCATCGAGAAGGTGCGCGAGGCGTCGAAGTGGCAGGCGGACGCAGCGAAGCCCTCGCAGCCGGGACGCAAACGCGCACTCGGCTTTGCGCTCGCGGGCCAGCAAAGCGGATTGTTAGGCACCGGCGCGATCGTCCGGTTGCTCGAAGACGGCACCCTGATCCTGAACGTCGGCGCGAACGACATCGGCCAGGGTTCGGACACCGTGCTCACGCAGATCTGCGCTGAAGCGCTCAAGGTACCGGTGGAAAACATCGGCTTGGCCACGCCCGACACCGACGGCTCGCCGTTCAACTGGGGCACGACTGCCAGCCGGCTCACGTACATGACCGGGCGCTCAGTAGTCGGTGCGGCACAAGAAGTCGAGAAGAAAATTCTCGTGCACGCAGCCGAGATGCTCGAATGCGCCGCCGAGGATCTGGAACTCATGCCCGGCGGTATCGTCGCCGTGAAGGGCGTGAAGCAGCGACAGGTGTCGTTTTTCGAAGTCGCCAAGCGCGCTCACTGGCAGGTGGGTGGGCCGATCATCGGCTCGCATGCCTGGGTATTCGACCAGAACACGTTTGATCCGAAGCGCGCGGTGGCGGTCGGTCTGCCGTTCCCGCGTGTCGGCGTCTACAGCTTCTGCGCGATGGTGGTCGACACCGAGATCGACGAAGTGACCGGCAAGG
>CADECO010000748.1:0-2027 GCA_902825905.1 uncultured beta proteobacterium | reverse complement strand
CGATCAACTGCGCGAACCGATCGTGCGGTCCGATTGCGAACTCGCCCCGCTGCCAGTCCAGGAAGTGACTCAAGCTCTTGTGGCGCCCGAGAATGCCTTTGGGTTCGCCGGTGCTGCCGGAGGTGAAGAACACGTAGGCGGGATCATCCGGATCGGGCATCGATATCGGCGCGATGGCGTGATCTGCCGGTTCCTCAAAGCCGGCGGCAAATTGCGCATCGATCCGCACCACAGTCGATGCGCCAGACAGCGACAGTGCCTGCACCAACTCATCGGGCTGCTCGATCACGCATAGCACGCGGGCATTCGCACGCCGCAGCATGGCCAGTTGCCGGTTGCGAGGCAGCGCCGGATCCACGGTCAGGAATGCTGCACCGCTGATCAGCGCAGCGAGCATCGTGCCGACGACCGCGACCCCGCGTGGTCCGACGATGGCGATCACGTTGCCGCGTTCAGCGCCGGCGGCACGCAGTCGTGACGCCAGCGTGCCCGCACGCTCCAGGAGCATCGCGTAGGGCAGCACCACCGCGCCGTCTTCGATCGCTACCTGCCGTGGTGCCGCGCGCGAGGCGCTGCGCACCATCTCTGCGACAGGCGTCTGCGCTGGCACCTCGATCGCGGTCCGCGGATCGGGCAGCAGCGCGCGCGTGGCCGACGTCACCAACGTATAGCTGCCGATGGTCTGCTCCGGTGCCGCCACAATCTGCTCGAGCAGACCGATGTACTGATCGAGCATGCCGGTCGCGCGTGCGGTCGAGAACAGATCGGTCTGGTACACCAGACGCAATGCACAGCGATCTTCGTGTGCGCTGACGTAAAGGGTCAGCGGGAACTTCGCGAACACTCGACCCGAACGCACTGCTTCGGCCAGCATTCCATCGAACGCGATACCCGGGTCGTCGCCCTCGAGGTGATTGATCATCACGTCGAAGAACGGATTGCGGTGGCGATCGCGCGCCGGGTTCAGCGCAGCGACCAGGCGATCGAAGGGCAGGTCCTGGTTCGCGTAAGCGTCGAGTGCACTCTGGCGGGCGCGGGCGAGCAACGTGGCAAACGACGGGTCACCGCTAAGATCGCTGCGAAGCACCAGCGTGTTCAGGTACAGGCCGACTGCGCCGCCGAGTTCCTCGCGGTCACGCCCTGCTACCGGCGAGCCCACGGCGACGTCATCCTGACCCGACAGGCGCATGAGCAGGAGTTGAAATGCGGCGAGCAGCACCATGAACGGCGTGGCGTTGTGGCGCGTCGCGAGGGTACGCAGCGCCCCGACCAGCGGCCCCGGCAGCTCGCAGGCAGCACGCGCGCCGCGATGACTGGGTTCGACCGGGTACGGCCGGTCTGCTGGAAGTGAAAGCGGAGCCAGGCCAGCCAGACGTTCACGCCAATGCGCGATCAGCGCTTCCTCGCGCGTTCCCGGGAGTCGTTGACGTTGCCACGCTGCGAAGTCGGCGTACTGGATCGGCAGCGCGGGCAGCGAGACCGTTTCGCCCGCATGGATCGCGTTGTACAGCTGCTGCAATTCGCGCAGCACCACGGCGCTCGACCAGCCGTCGGTCACGATGTGATGGGTCGTGATCACCAACAGATGATGGGTTGCGCTGTGGCGAATGTTTATGACGCGCATGAGCGCGCCGCGGCGCAGGTCGAACGGGTGCGCCAGCGCCTCATCGAGCAACGCCTGTTCGCGTTGCGCGGCAGCCGGCGCCGCCAGTGGACTCAGATCGTGGGTATCGATCGGCACCGGCGCGGGTGCGTCGATCACCATTCGCGGCTCCCCATCGATCGCCTCGAAACGCGTGCGCAGCGATTCGTGACGCTCGACCAGCGTATCGAGTGCGCGCCGCAACGCCCGCTCGTTCAGGTTGCCGTGCAAGCGCAACAGGATTGGTAGGGTGTAGTGCGCGCCGCCCGGATCGAGCTGATCGAGAAACCACAGGCCTTCTTGCGCAAAGGACAGCGCCAGTGGTTGTTCGCGCGACACGGTGCCGATCGGGTCATCGAGGGCCGGGGAGCCGTGGCTGCGCAGG
>CADECO010000747.1:0-2030 GCA_902825905.1 uncultured beta proteobacterium | reverse complement strand
AGAAGCCGGCGTCCTGGCGTGCCCTGAACGACGAGGTCGAGCGCCTCGGCGGTCACGAGGGTCACATCAAAGGCTCAGCACCGAACGAGCCGCCTCGCGCACCGGCCGCCCGCGAAGCCGCGCGCGCCGCACCGTCGCCAGCGCCTCAAGCGGCGCCGAACCCTGCACTGAAGCCCGCAGCGGGCGGTGCGCATAAACACCATCACTAGCGAGGGACGCATGCAATTGCTGAATCGACTATCAGCGAGCGGCACCTCGCGCGCAGCAGTGCTCGCTGTCGTGGTGGTGCTGGGGGGATGTGCCACGTTCTCCAACGACGGCGGCTTCGGTGCGATCGAGACCATCGCCAAGGAGCGCCTCGGCCAGAACGTGCGCTGGCAGCGCTCGGACGCCGACGCGCAAGCGGTGCGCGAGGCGCTCGCGCCGCTGCTCGCCAAACCGCTTTCTGCCGATGACGCGGTGCAAGTCGCGCTGCTCAACAACCCTGGCCTGCAGGCGACTTACGCCGAACTCGGCGTGGCCGAGTCCGAACTGGTACAGGCCGGACGATTGCGCAACCCGCACTACGCGATCCTGCGCACCAAGCGCGGCAACGACGTCGAGAAAGTCGAAGAAGCGCTGTCGCTGGAGATCATCAGCCTGCTCACGATGCCGCTGCGATCGCGCATGGAAGCGCGCCGGTTCGAGCGGGTTCAGCGCGACGTCGGCGAGCGCATGCTGCGTGTCGCGCACGACACCCGCAAGGCTTACGTGCAGGCGCTTGCCGCCGAGGAGATTGCCCGATACATGGCGCAGGTCCATGAAGCGGCCGAGGCGAGCGCGGAACTGGCGCGGCGCATGGCGCGTGCGGGCAATTTTCCGAAGCTCACGCAGATGCGCGAGCACGCGTTCTACGCCGAGGCGACGGCCAACCTGGCGCGCGCACGCCATGGCGCACTGGCCGAGCGCGAGAAGCTGACCCGGCTGATGGGGCTGTACGGCGCGGACGCGCAGTTCAAGCTGCCCGAGCGTCTGCCCGATCTGCCGGCGACGCTGGTCGAGCGTCAGGCGCTCGAATCGACCACACTGAGCGAACGGCTCGACGTGCAGGCTGCGCGACGCGACACCGAAAGCCTGGCGCAATCGCTTGGCCTCACCCAATTCACCCGCTTCATCAACGTGCTCGAAGTGGGCCGCGCCCGCACTCGCGAGGGCGATCATCCGTTCGCTTACGGTTACGAGATCAGCCTGGAAATTCCGCTGTTCGATTGGGGCGGCGCCAAGGTGGCACGCGCCGAAGCGCTGTATATGCAATCGGTGCATCGCGTGGCCGAGGTCGCGGTCAACGCGCGATCGGAGGTGCGCGAAGCGTACTCGGCGTATCGCACCAGCTACGACACGGCGCGCCACTATCGCGACGAGGTCGTGCCGCTCAAGAAGCAGATCGGCGAGGAGCAGCTGCTGCGCTACAACGGCATGCTGATCAGCGTGTTCGAACTGCTCGCTGATGCGCGCGACCAGGTCTCGGCGGTAAGCGCGACCATCGAAGCACTGCGCGATTTCTGGCTGGCTGAAAGCAATCTGCGCGTCGCGATGTCGGTGGGCTCGCCCGGCGCGATGGGGATGGCGGGTGCAAGAACCACGACGCCTGCGGCCGCCGCCGGCGGCCACTGATCGGAGCGAATCCATGAACACTCGACGCAATTTTCTGCGCAATGCGGCAGCGGCCACACTTGGCGCGGGGCTGGTCTCACGCGTGGGCGCTGCCACGCTGCCCGAAGCGCCAACCCAGAGCTCACCGAAAACCCAAGGCCCGCTGGCGCCACCCAGTGGCCGTCCATACAACCCGGTCGTCACGCTCAACGGCTGGACCTTGCCCTGGCGTATGAACAACGGCTGGAAGGAGTTCCACCTCATTGCCGAACCGGTGGTGCGCGAATTCGCCCCCGGCATGAAGGCGAATCTGTGGGGCTACAACGGCCAGTCGCCGGGGCCGACGATCGAATGCGTGGAAGGCGACAAGGTGCGCATCTTCGTCACCAACAAGCTGC
>CADECO010000746.1:0-2042 GCA_902825905.1 uncultured beta proteobacterium | reverse complement strand
AGGCGCGAGCTCGTCGTAGCCCAGCGGCCAATCCGCGGCGACGCCGTCGGTCGAGTGCACTTTGAAGTCGTGGGGATGAAAGCGCGGACAGAAGCACGACCACATGATCGTGCTACCGCCGACGCCGTTGAACATCTGCGGCTTGATCGGCGTTTCGTCGTCCCGCACCGGATAGTCCTCCGGCCGCCGCCGGATGTTCGGATTGGGACTCCAGGTCGTCTGGCGCGCGATCTCCCAATCCGCACGCGTCGTCGGAATCTGCTCCGGCGCGACCCAGTCGCCTTGCTCGAGACAGATCACGCGCACGCCCGCTCGCGCCAGCCGCCAGGTGAGCGCCGCGCCCGAAGCACCCGCTCCGATCACCAGAACATCCGCCTCGGTCGCCGGCTGCGCGCTCACTGCACTCTCACACCGGCCGCCGCGAGATCGCCGGGCAGCCGTTTCGCGATGGCAATCAGGGCGATGACCATCAGCGGGATGGTACACACCGGTGCGAGCAGTGCGTAGCGCAGCGACTCGGCGCCGTACGTCGGCGCCAACCGATCGCTCAGCAAGCCGACGCAGAAGGGCCCGAAGCCGAAACCGAGCACTGCAGCGAACACGACCGTCAGTGAGCTTGCCGTCGCTCGCATGCGCGGCGCGACGACGCTATTCAGCGCGGCCGCGACCGGGCCGTTCGACACGCCCCACAGGATGCTCGTCAACCACACGCATGCCATCGATATGGCTTGCGAAGGTGCGAACAGCGAGCCCAGTGCGGCCGGCAACGCGAGCGCCGTTGCCGCGGCGCCGATGAGCAGCGGCCGGCGAATGTCGCGCTCGACGACTTTGCTGGCGATGAAGCCGCCCAGCAGGATGCCGATGCCCGAGCCGGCGCCGACCGCCATGCCGAGGTACGCGCCCACCGAGGCGAGACTGAGATCGTAGCTGCGGGCGTAAAAGGACGGCCACCATTGATGCAGGCCGTACTGCACGAACCCATTGAGCACGTACATCGCGATCAAGGCGCGATAAGTCCGGCACTGCCACAGTAAGAGCAGCGTGCGACCGAGCGGCGGCGCATCGCCGCTTGCGCCGCCATCGAGAGCACCCCGCTCGGGCTCGGGCAGCGTGAGCCACACCACCAATGCGAGCGCGACTCCCGGCAAGCCGAGCAGCACGAACGTCCAGCGCCAGCCGATGGTCTGGCCGAGCCAGCCGGCCAGCACCATGCCGACCATGATGCCGGCGTACAAGCCGAAGCCGTGAATCGCGAAGATCGTCGGGCGGCGCTTGAGCGGCACGTAGTCGCACAGGATCGACCAGGCCGGCGGCAGACAACCCGCCTCGCCCGCGCCGACGCCAAGGCGCGCCAGGAACAGATGCCAGAAATTCTGCGCGGCGCCGCTCAGGGCCGTCATGGCGCTCCACGTCGCCAATGCGAGCGCGATGATGTTGCGACGGACACCGCGATCCGCCCAGCGCGCAATCGGCACGCCGCACACTGCATAGAACAATGAGAACGCGAGCCCGACCAGCAAGCCGAGCTGCGAGTCGGACAAGCCAAGGTCGCGCTTGATCGACGGCGCGAGCACCGCGAGCGCCATGCGATCCATGTAGTTGACGATGTTGACGACGGTCAGCAGGAAGACGACGTACCAGACGTGCCCGGCAGTGCGGGCCGAGCTGGCGGCAGGCACTGCTGCGGCGGGTGCGGCGCTCACGAATTCTTCGCAGTGCTCAGGCGTGGCTGAACCAGACTCGCTGGCGGCGCAGATAGCCTTCCATGCCCGTCATGCCACCCTCGGCGCCGATGCCGGACTGACGCGTCGCTTCGTTCGTCGCAGCGTAGCCGGCGCCCTCGCCGCTTGGAGCAGCGGCATGAATGCGCACCGACGAGCGGATGCGCTTTGCCATCCGCATCCCCGTCGTCAGGCTGGCAGTCCACACGTAGGCCGCCAGCCCGTAGATCGTGTCGTTCGCGATGCGTACGGCTTCGTCTTCGTCATCGAACGCGATGACGGACAACACCGGGCCGAATACTTCTTCCTGCGCGATCGCGG
>CADECO010000745.1:0-2048 GCA_902825905.1 uncultured beta proteobacterium | reverse complement strand
CCAGCAGACGAAGACGGGGCTCGAAGAGGGCGGCGTCGTGCCGGGCGGCGCCACCGACTTGAACACGAAGTTGGTATAGCCGATCGGCGGAGTGATGCCGCCGAGCGTGATGTTGATCAGGAACATCATCCAGAACCACACCGGATCGAAGCCCAGCTGCTGCACGATCGGCGTGAAGACCGGCACCGCGATCAGCATCACCGCCAGTTCGTCGATGAACATGCAGATCACCCAGATCGACAGCATCATCGCCGCGAACACGATCCAGCGATTCACGCCCAACCCGGACACCAGCTCGATCAGCCCGCCGGTGGCACCGGTGAAGGCGAGCAACTGGCTGAACAGCTTGGCGCACGCAATGATGATCAATACCGTCGCGGTGGTGATTGCCGCACCGTAGCAGGCGCGATAGATCAGCTTCAGCGAGAACGTGCGGTAGAGCACCGACAGCAGCAGCGCACCGACGATGCCTACGGCGGCGGCTTCGGTCGGCTGGGCGATGCCCAGCATGATCAGACCAAGCACCAGAAAGATGACGAGCAGAAACGGCACGAGCTGCGCCGCCGCAGCGAGCACCTCGCGCCAGCCGCCCGCGCTTTCCTGCGGCGCGGCGTGCGCATCCAAGCGCGGATCGATCAGCGTGCGTACCACCGCATAGCCGGCAAACGCCACCGCCAGCAGAATGCCCGGGCCGATTCCCGCGATCAGGAAGTCGGCGATCGAGATCCCCGCGAGCGTGGCGAGGATCACCGCGAGCACACTCGGCGGGATGATCGGATCGAGTGTGGCGCCTGCGAGGATCATGCCGATCGAGAGCTGCCGGTCGCAGCCGCGCCGGATCATCGTCGGATAGACGAAGCGCCCGAGCATCGCCACCGAGGCCATCGCCGAGCCGGAGATACCGCCCAGACACGATGAAAGCGCGATCGCCACGACGTACATGCGGCCGCGGATCGCACCGATCAGGCGGTTGAGCGCGTTGTAGAGCACCTCGACTCCGCCGGTGCGAAACAGCAGCTCGCCTAACAACATGTACAGCGGGACGGCTACCAGCGCTTCGGTGGTGGCGGTATCGAGCACGCTGTTGACGAACAGACCGATCGCCGCCGGCCCCATGAGCCACATCGCGCCGATCACGTTCACCAGCAGAAAGCCGGCAAAGATCGGCAGCCCAGAGCCGAGCAGCAGCAGCAACAGTCCGAAGATGAGGCCGAGCGTGAGCCACCAACTCATCGGATCACCGGTACGCGCTGATCCGCGTGCGCCGAAATATCCGCGGGAGCCGCAGTGCTTGCCGGATCATGCGCCCGCATCGTTCGCGTGGATCGCCGGCCGTTGCGCCCGCAGGAAGTGGATCGCGGCGAGCAGAAACCCCGCGCACGCGACCGCGGCGAGCCACCACTTGGAGATCTGCGTGGCCTGCGAGGTGAGCACCCCTTCCTGGAACTGACGCACGCACTCCGCGCCGACGAAATACGCGGTCACCAGACAGAACAGGCCGGTCAGGAGCGACAGCACCCGCTCGTAGCGTTGCCGCACCGGCGCGCTCATGCGCTCCTGCACGAACGCCACCGCGACGTGTCCGGACTCCATGGTGATCTTCGGCAGCACGGCGAACAGGCATACCAGCAGCAGGTAGCTCGAGACGTCGCCCGACCAGTTGAGCGGCGCGCCGAAAACGTAGCGCGCCACGACCTCGGCGGTGTAGAACAGCGCCATCGCGCCGATGCACAGCGCACCGATGAATGCGCCCGCGTCGGTGATCCTGCGTAACGTGACGCTTGCGGCGCGCTCAGGCCCGCCGGCGCTACTCATTCAGCAGGTTCTTCGACTTGGCCATCTCGAACAGCGTCTTTACCTCGTTGGGCGAGGACTTGCTGGCGGTGGCGAGAATGCCTTCGTTGTAGAGCCGATTGAGCGTCGCGGCGGTCTTGGCATCGAACTCGATCGGCTTGACGCCGTTCTTGATCATGGTGTCGATGTCTTTCTTGTCGTAGTCCATCAACGCCTGCTTGCCGAGCGCTTCGATCCGCCGGCCCTGGTCGAGG
>CADECO010000744.1:0-2049 GCA_902825905.1 uncultured beta proteobacterium | reverse complement strand
CAAGTCACCTCGCAGCAGCTCGAACTGTGGCTGGCGGCGTTTCTGCTGCCGCTGATCCGCATGCTCGCGTTCATCACCACCGCGCCGATCTTCGGACACATGAGTGTGCCGGCGCGCGCGAAAGTGGGGCTGGCGTTCATCGCCACGATCGCGATCGCACCGACGCTGCCGCAGCCGGCCTACACGCTCGCCTCGGGTGAAGGCGTGCAGTTGATCATCGAGCAGTTTCTGATCGGCGTGGCGATGGGATTCAGTCTGCAACTGGTCATCGCGTCGATCCAGCTGGCGGGCGAACTCATCGGCGTGCAGCTCGGCTTCAACTTCGCGGGCTTCTTCGATCCGCAGACCGCCAGCCAGGGCACGCCGATCGGCGCCTGGCTCGGCCTGCTCGCGTTGCTGATCTTCCTGTCGATCAATGGTCACCTGCTCGTACTGGACGCATTGGCCGACAGCTTTCGCACCCTGCCGCTCACGCCCGATGCGGTGCGGCTGACCGACTGGCGCAAGCTCGCGCTGCTCGGTGGCGAGTTATTCCGCATCGGCTTGTACGTCGCGCTGCCGGTGCTCGGTGCCATGCTGGTCTGCAACATCACGCTCGGTCTGCTGGCGCGCGTCGCTCCGCAGCTCAACGTGCTCGCGATCGGCTTCCCGGTCACCCTGCTGGTGGGATTCACGATCCTGCTGGCCTCGCTGCCTTTCATCCTGCAATTCATCGAGAGCGCGCTGGGGCGCGGGATTGCGATGAGCATTCTCAAGTGAACGCCTGAATAGCTGATCCAATCGGGCGCTATTCACGGCATCCCCGGCGCGGCGCGGCATCGACAATCAGGCGACCCCTGCCCCGCCCTGGAGCCCGCAATGGCCCGATCCGAGCCCTCTCCCCTGTGGTTGGCGTTCGATGCGCAAGATCTCGAACTGCCACCAGCGTCCACTGGTCAGCGATCCGCTGCCGACGAAGAACGCGAGCAGGCCGCGATGGTCGTGATCAAGGAAGCGATCGCGCGCCTCGAAGCGAATGTGCGCGACACCGAATCGACCGAATTGATTCTCGACCCCGAGACACCGGTCGCAAGCCACTCGATTGACGCGATCACCCTGCCCGATCTCGACGATCGGGGCGCGACCAGTCGCGACGTGCAACCGGACAACGTCGTGCTGGTGCGCGAAATGCACGCGCCCGCAGCGGCAACCACGCCGCCGGCGAAGACGAGCGCCCCGCAGCCCACGGTCACGCGCGACGAGGCCGAAGCCGCAGCGTTGCGCGAAACCGAAGCACGTGCCCGCGCCGAGGCGCTGGCCTCGCAGACCGCGCTGAATCGCGCCGCGGCCGAAACCAAAGTACGCATCACCGCCGAAGCACGCTCCGCCGCTGAGGCACGCGCCCATCAGCTCGCCGAGCAGCGCGCCGATGCCGAAACGCTCGCGCTTGCCAATGCGCAGGACAAGGCGGGCGCCCAGGCACGCGCCCTGGAAGCCCTGAAAGTCAGCGCCGCCCGCGATGCCGAGCTGCGCGCCACGCTCGAAGCACGCGCGCAAGCGGAAGCCGAACTGGCACGGCTGACTGAAGCGCGCATCACGATCGAGCGGCGCGCAGCACACGAAGCGCAGGCGCGCGCGCAGGCCGAGGCCGAAGCGACTCGTCAGGCTGAGGCACGCCAGGCCGCCGATGCCCAAGCCCATCGCGCCGCGCAAGCACGTATCGAAGCCGAGCAGGCGCTCGAGCGGGCCGCGAGTGAACGGCACGCAGCGGAAACGGCCGCAGCGAACGCCGCGCAAGAACGACGCGCCGCCGAGGCCAAGGCCGCTGTGGCGGCACAGGCTCGCGCCAACGCCGATCATGAAGCCACCGAACTTGCGACCCGACGCACCACCGTCGAAGCGCTGGCCATCGTCGAAGCGAAGGAACGCGCGCAGGCCGAGCAGGCCGCGCTGCGCGCCGCGCAGGCACGCACCACCGCCGAGACCGAAGCACGGCTGGCCGCCGAGCAACGAGCGCGCGCGGACCACGAAGCCACGAACCACGCACGCGCGCGCACACAAGCCGAAACC
>CADECO010000743.1:0-2057 GCA_902825905.1 uncultured beta proteobacterium | reverse complement strand
AGGTGTTCCTGATCCGCATCGGCAACGTCAACACCCAGCCGATCGACAAGCGCCGGCTGTCGATCTGGCTCAGCCCGCGCGATCTGGCGCAGCTGGTGAGCATCGGCATCGAGCATCCGCGCATCAAGTTCGAGATCGTCTATGGCGTGTCGGGCAACACCCGCAGCTGGTACGACAATCGCAACGCACGCCGGCTGGGGTATCGGCCGCAGGACAACAGCGAGCGCTATGCCAAAGACGTGCTTGCGCGTGAGAAGCCCGGCGACGCCCGTGCGGCGCTGTACCAGGGCGGCGCGTTCGTGGCGGCCGAGCGGGTGCCGAATCCGGCGCCGCTCAACTCGCGTAAAAGGCGTGCCGGTGCGCGCCAGGCTTGACGGGCGAGGCTGGCTATCATTCGCGATCAATCAGGCATTGAACTCCTGGAGGTGACAGCATGTTGCGCGGTCTGATGATGGATCAGCCGTTGTTGGTGTCGACGTTGATCCGCCACGCGGCACGGTTTCATGGCGACACGGAAATCGTGTCGCGCACGGTCGAAGGGCCGATCCACCGCTACACCTACGCCGATGCCGAGTTGCGTGCGCGCAAGTGTGCCCAGGCGCTGGCGCGGCTGGGCGTGCGGCAGGGCGATCGCGTCGGCACGCTCGCCTGGAACGGCTATCGCCACTTCGAGATCTACTACGGTGCGGCCGGCAGCGGTGCGGTGATCCATACGATCAATCCGCGGCTGTTTCCCGAGCAGCTGGTCTACATCCTCAATCACGCCGAAGACCGGATCGTCGCGTTCGACATCAATCTCGCTCCGTTGGTGGAGAAGCTCGCGCCGCAATGTCCGGGCGTGAAGGCCTGGGTGGCCATGACCGACAGCGCGCACATGCCGACGATCAAGGTGCCGGGCCTCGCCTGCTATGAGAGCCTGATCGGCGCGGAAGACGGTGCGTACGAGTGGCCAACGTTCGACGAATGGTCCGCAGCATGTCTTTGCTACACCTCCGGCACGACCGGCAACCCCAAAGGCGTGATGTACACGCACCGCTCGACGCTGATCCACGCGTTCGCCGCGTCGTTGCCTGATGTGTTCGCGTGCTCCTCGCGCGAGGTGATCCTGCCGGTGGTGCCAATGTTTCACGTGAACGCCTGGGGCATTCCGTACATTGCCGCCATGAACGGTGCGAAGCTGGTATTCCCAGGTGCGGCCCTCGACGGCAAGAGCCTGCACGAGCTGTTCGAGGCCGAGAAGGTCACGCTCACGGCCGGCGTGCCGACCGTGTGGCAGAACCTGTTCACCTACATGCGCGAACACAACCTCAAGTTCTCCACGCTCAAGCGTGCGGTCGTGGGCGGTTCGGCCGCGCCGCCGGCGATGATCAAGGAATTCGAGGAGCGTTACGGCATCGATTGCCAGCATGCCTGGGGCATGACCGAGATGAGTCCGCTAGGCACTTTCACGACCCTCAAGGCGAAGCACATGGGTCAATCGGCGAGCGAGCAGTTCGACGTGCGCGTCAAGCAGGGCAGGGTGATCTTCGGCGTCGACATGAAGATCGTCGACGAAAACGGCAAGGCGCTGCCGCACGATGGCAAGGCGTTCGGCGATCTGCTGGTGCGCGGTCCATGGATCACCTCGGGCTACTTCAAGAACGAAGGTGGCAACCCGATCCGCGACGGCTGGTTTCCCACGGGCGACGTGGCCACCATCGATCCCGACGGTTTCATGCAGATCACCGATCGCTCGAAAGACGTGATCAAGTCGGGCGGCGAGTGGATCAGCTCGATCGATCTGGAGAACATCGCGATCGCCCATCCCGGCGTGCTCGAGGCCGCGGCGATCGGCGTGTCGCATCCGAAGTGGGACGAGCGTCCTTTGGTGATCGCGGTGCGGCGCCCGGGCGCGACGGTCACGCGCGAGGAGCTGCTCAAGTTCTTCGAAGGCAAGGTCGCCAAGTGGTGGATGCCCGACGATGTCACCTTCGTCGACGAGTTGCCGCACACGGCCACCGGAAAGCTCTCGAAGCTCACGCTGCGCCAGCAGTTCAAGGGTTACAAGCTGCCCACCA
>CADECO010000742.1:0-2061 GCA_902825905.1 uncultured beta proteobacterium | reverse complement strand
GGGCGGCGAGGCCGGCAAGCAGTTCGCATCGATCGCGAAGAAATACTGGTAACGGACGCGGGCGCGCAGGCGGCCCGCTCTGGTCCATGCAATGACCGACGCTTTGCAGCGCGGCACGCGCGCGATCAACAAGGTGTTCCTGCGAGTGGCCGGCGTGCTTGCCGCGCTCATCCTTGCGTTCATCGTCTACGACCTGGTGATGCGCAACGTCTTCAACGCGCCCACCACCTGGGTCATGGACGTGTCGCGCTTCCTGCTGGTGTACGTGTTCTTCCTGACCCTCGCCCCCGCGCTGGAATCCGGGTCGCACGTGGCCGTCGACATCCTCGATCACTACCTGTCGCCGGCGAAGCGCCGCGCGTTGCGTGTGCTCGCGCTCTCGCTCGTGCTGGTGTTCGGTGCGTTCCTGTTGTGGCAGCTCACTCGCACCACAATCGAGGCGTTTCAGGATGACACGCTGTTTCCGACGCTGGTGCCGGTCAAGCTCAAGCACGTGTACTGGATCGGACCGGTGGGTGCCGTCCAGTTTCTGCTGACCACACTCGCGCTACTGGCCGGCACCATGCGCGCCCCGCTCGCCGCACCCGGCGCAGCGTCGCACTGAACGCCGCGCGACACGATGGAAGCACTCCTCGGCTTCTCGGTGTTCATCGTCGCGCTGCTGGTGTTCCTGGCCACCGGCACGCCGGTTGCCGTGGCGACCGGGCTGCTTGGCGTCGTGGGGGTGTATCTGTTCCTGCCGCCCGCGGCCATCAAGCAGCTCGCGACCATCGCCTACGCGCAATCGGCGAATTTCGTCTTGCTCGTGGTGCCGCTGTTCGTGCTGATGGGCGAGGCACTCGCGGCAACGCGCATCGGACGCGACCTGTTCACCGCCGCGCAGATCTGGTTGCGTGCGCTGCCCGGGTCGCTTGCCTGCGGCACGATCGCCGCGTGCGCGTGCTTCGCCGCGGTGTGCGGCTCCAGTCCGGTCACCGCTGCGACCATCGGTGCGATGGCGATCCCGGAGATGATCAAGAAGGGCTACGACAAGCGGCTCGCCTACGGCGTCACCGCAGCCGGCGGCACGCTTGGCATCCTGATCCCGCCGTCGATCCCGATGGTGCTCTACGGCGTAATCACCGAAACCTCGATCGGCTCGCTGTTCATTGCCGGCATCGTGCCCGGCCTCCTGATGGCGCTGCTGCTCGCCATCACCGTCTGGTATCAGGTGTGGCGCAATCCGGCGATCGCGCCGAAAGCGAGCAGCACCGCGATCGAGACGCAGCGCTGGACGTCGCTGCGCTCGGTGATTCCGGTGCTGGTGCTCGCCGTGCTGGTGCTCGGCTCGATCTACACCGGCATCGCCACGCCGACCGAAGCCGGCGCCGTGGGCGCCGTCGGCGCGCTGCTCATCGCATTCGCGCTGAGCGCGCTGTCGCGGACGATCGTCGTGCGCTGCCTCGACAACACGGTGCGCACAACGGCGATGTTCATCTTCCTCATCATCGGTGGTTTGTTCAGCGCGTTCGTGCTGGCGCGGCTGGGCATTCCGCAAGCCACCGCCAAGCTGCTGGTGTCGCTCGACGTTCCGCCCTGGATGATCCTGGTGCTCATCAACTTGCTGCTCATGGTGCTGGGCATGTTCATGGACCCGATGAGCATCATGGTGATCATGGTGCCGGTGTTCTTTCCGGCCGTGACGCAGCTGGGCTACGACCCGGTGTGGTTCGGCGTGATCGTCACGATCAACATGGAGATCGCCGCGATCTCGCCGCCGGTGGGGTTCAACCTGTTCGTGCTGAAGACGGTGATCCCCGGTGCCGACATGAAGGACATCATGCGCGGCTCGCTCATCTTCATCGTACCGCTGGCGATCGGCATCCTGATGCTCATCGCCTGGCCCGATATCGCACTATGGCTGCCGAACCTGATGAAGTGAAGTAACACCCAAAGGAGACTTAGAGATGACAGAGCCACGCATGGTCGATTCGCATCCGGTCGTGATGACCGGCGAAAATACGTTCATTCGATTGTCAGACGACGCGGGCAAGACGATCGTCGATCGAGTCAGCCACTGGC
>CADECO010000741.1:0-2068 GCA_902825905.1 uncultured beta proteobacterium | reverse complement strand
ATGCTGATCACAATGGTTGCCTTCGGGTATTCGAGCACCCAGTCCAGCATCGGCCGATAGACGCGAATCAACGCGCGATTGATCGGATTGCGGTCCTCGGCCGGAATGCGACCGCGCACGAAATAGCCCATGAGCACCGGTACAAGAGTCACGGCAAGACCCGCGGCTGCCGCCATCGCGTAGGTCTTCGTATAGGCGAGCGGCGCAAACAGCCGGCCTTCCTGTGCTTCGAGCGTGAAGATCGGGATGAACGACAGCGTGATGATCAGCAGGCTGAAGAAGAGCGCCGGTCCCACCTGGACGCTCGCTTCGGCAACCAAGCTCCAGCGCTCGGCTGCGGTTGGTTCCCGATCGTCGTGCTTCGCGCGCCAGTGCTCGATGTGCTTGTGCAGGTTCTCGATCATCACGATGGCGGCGTCGACCATCGCGCCGATCGCAATCGCGATGCCTCCCAGTGACATGATGTTGGCGTTCACGCCCTGATAGCGCATGACGATGAACGCCATGAGTACACCGAGCGGCAGGGACACGATCGCCACCAGTGCCGAGCGCAGGTGAAACAAAAACGCGAAACACACCAGTGCGACGACGACGAACTCTTCGACGAGCTTGCCGCTCAAGTTTTCGACGGAGCGCTTGATGAGCGCCGAACGGTCGTAGGTCTCGACAATCTCCACGCCGGCGGGCAGTCCGGACTTCAGTTGTTCGATCTTCTTCTTGACTGCTTCGATTGTGGCGAGAGCGTTCTTTCCGGAGCGCATCACGATGATGCCGCCCGTGACTTCGCCCTCCCCGTCGAGTTCGGCAATGCCGCGGCGCAACTCCGGTCCCATCTGAAGGTGCGCGACGTCGCCCAGACGCACCGGAACTCCCGCCGCACTCGTGCGCAATGGAATCGCGCGGATGTCATCCAGCGACTTGAGATATCCCGTCGCGCGAACCATGTACTCCGCCTCGCCCAGTTCCAGGACGGAGCCGCCGGTCTCCTGGTTCGCGGCGCGGATGGCCTCGATCACGGAGCGATGCGTGATGCCGTAGGCTCGCAATCGATCCGGATTGAGCACCACCTGGTATTGGCGCACGGCCCCGCCGAGCGTCGCGACCTCGGCGACATCAGGCACGGACTTGAGCTCGTACTTGAGAAACCAGTCCTGCAGCGCGCGCAACTGCGAAATGTCGTGCTTGCCCGTGCGATCGACCAGCGCGTATTCATAAACCCAGCCGACGCCCGTGGCATCGGGCCCGAGTGCTGGCTGCACGCCCGCGGGCAGACGGCTTTGCACCTGATTGAGATATTCGAGCACGCGCGAGCGCGCCCAGTAGAGATCCGTGCCGTCTTCGAACAGGACGTACACGAAAGAATCGCCGAAGAACGAGTAACCGCGCACCGTCTTCGCGCCGGGTACCGACAGCATGGTCGTCGTCAGTGGGTAGGTCACCTGGTTTTCGACGATGCGTGGTGCCTGTCCGGGATAGGGCGTACGGATGATCACCTGCACGTCGGACAGATCGGGAATCGCATCCAGCGGCGTTCGTGCCAACGACAAGACGCCCCAGGCGGCAACTAACAACGTTGCCAGCAACACGAGGAAGCGGTTCGCGAGCGACCAGCGAATAAGCGCCGCGATCACGGCGTGTCTCCCGCGGTGGAGCTCTTGCTGATGCTTTCAATTCGAAATTGGCCGTCGCCGGCGTCCGAGAAATCGAGCTGAACGGTGTCGCCGACGGTAATGTCTGCCGGCATGCCGGTTGCGGGCGGCGCGAAGGGCATGGTCATCTCGCCCCATTGAAGGGAAGGCACCGGCTCGTGCGCGATGGTCACGGCGGTGGGCGTGATCGAGACGACCTTGCCGGTGGTTCGGTGTGACGCTGAAGCGGCTTCCCCGGCGGAGTCGCTGCTCGCAATGCGCGAGACCGCCGATTTGAGGCTCGCCTCGGAGTCGATCAGGAACTGTCCCGAAAGCACCACGGACTGCCCTTCCTCGAGCCCAGAAATAATCACGGTCTGGCCGCCCGATTCCGCGCCCAGCTTCACGTCGCCAAAATCGAAGCCGCCCTCCTCGCGCGC
>CADECO010000740.1:0-2073 GCA_902825905.1 uncultured beta proteobacterium | reverse complement strand
TCACGCAACTTACACTCAGCACCCACACCTATCGGCTGTTGGTTGTTAAAGAACGGATGGTTGCGGGGATAGGATTTGAACCTATGACCTTCGGGTTATGAGCCCGACGAGCTGCCAGACTGCTCCACCCCGCGCCCGAATACGTCAGACCGACAAGTTTAGTCGACCGCGCAAGAACGTGTCAAACATCACGTTCAATCAGGCAGCGATTGGAGCGACCTCAAGTCGGCTTTCGATCGTACAGCGCCTGCGCGATCGTTCCGACATCCACGAACTCCAATTCGCCACCGACCGGAACACCACGTGCGAGCCGCGTGACAGCCAGCCCGCGCGCCCGCAGGACCTCGCCCAGATAGAACGCTGTAGCCTCACCTTCGTTGGTGAAGTTCGTGGCCAGGATGACTTCCTTGACCACGCCGTCGCTGGTGCGCTTTATCAAGGCGTCTAGCCCGATTTCTTTCGGACCGATCCCTTCAAGAGGCGCAATTCGTCCCATCAGCACGAAATACAGCCCTTTGAACGCAAGGGTTTGCTCGACCGAGAGCTGGTCGGCCGGCGTCTCGACGACGCAAAGCTGGGTGCGATCGCGCTGTGGGGCGTTGCACAGATCGCAGACCGGACCTTCGCTGAAGCCATTGCATAACTGACAGCGACTCACCCCGCTCAGCGCGGCGCCAATCGCTTCGCCCAGGCGCTCGGCCCCGATTCGATCCACCAGCAGGAGGTGATGCGCCATGCGCTGCGCAGACTTGGGCCCCACGCCAGGCAGGACGCGCAAAGCCTCGACGAGGCGCTCAAGGTGATTGGGAGACTTCACGCATCCACCGAATGGGATTGGTTCCGCTCGAACTGAACGGGCGTGAAGCAACTGATCACGAGCACTACCGGAACACCCACGCGGCTCGAATCACCGCATCAAAACAGTTTCATTCCGGGCGGCAGCGGCAGGCCGGCGGTTACGCCAGCCATTTTTTCCTGGACCGTTGCCTCTACCTTGCGGACGGCATCGTTCATCGCGGCCGCCACCAGATCCTCGAGCATGTCCTTGTCGTCGCCCAGCAACGATGGCGCGATGCTCACCCGCTTGACGTCGTGCTTGCAGGTCATGATCACCTTGACCATCCCTGCCCCAGCCTGGCCTTCGACTTCAACCGTCGCCAACTGCTCCTGCAGTTTGCGCATGTTGTCTTGCATTTGCTGGGCCTGCTTCATCAGACCGGCGAGTTGGCCTTTCATCATCGATGCGCCTTATTGAATGGGTTTGATGGATTCGATCGTGGCATCGAAATCGGCCACGAGTTCACGCACGAACTGGTCGGAATGAATCGCCTGTTCGGCGTCCTTGAGGCGCGATGCCCGCGCGGCGGCATCGAGCGCCGCGACCGACGCGCCCTTTGTTTCTCCGACCGTGACGTCCAGACCGATCGCGCGTCCCAAAACCTGCTGAACCGCGGCGCGCAATCGATCGACATACGCGCGCTCACCCAGCGCCCGGTCCTGCTGGCCGATCGCCAGACTGAAGCGTCCGTTCTGATAGCTGATCAGCTCGGCACGCTCGGCGAGCTGCCTCGACAAACCGGTCAACTTCAAATCGCGCACCAGTGCCGGCCAGTCACCGGAGAATTCGAGCCCAGTCGGTGCATCAGTTGATGAGGCTGTCGGCGGCTGGGGGGGCTTGTCCGCTCGATCCTGCTGCGTCCTGGGAGCCGTCGCGGCACTCCCGCTGGCAGATGCCTTCACGGGCTGCGCCCCTTGTTGGGGCTTCGCCTGCGCGGGGCCAGGTGCAGCGCTGTCCGGTCGGAAACGCGCCATTCTGACGAGCGTCATCGTGAAACCCGCGTACTCGTCCGGCGCGAGCGGCAGTTCGGATCGACCGTGCACCGCGATCTGGTACATCAACTGCAGCGTCTCGGCGTCGATCGCGCGAGCCAGGCCGACCAATCGCCCGGTATCGAGGCCCACGCCCGAAGTTGCCACGTCCGGAACCGCCTGAAGCAGCGCCAACTGGTGCAACATCGCCGCTACCCCACGCAACGCCTCGTCGAACGACAAGCCCCGCGCCTGGATCTCATC
>CADECO010000739.1:0-2080 GCA_902825905.1 uncultured beta proteobacterium | reverse complement strand
TGCTCGAAGATTTCATCCTGCGCGAGAAGATCACGCACTTCGACCACGAGCGCATCCCCGAACGCATCGTTCACGCGCGTGGCTCCGGCGCGCACGGGTATTTCGAGTGCTATGCGCCGCTCGGGAAACTGACCCGCGCGTCCTTGTTCGCCGAGAAGGGCAAACGCACGCCGGTATTCGTGCGCTTCTCCACCGTCGCGGGCGAACGCGGCTCGACGGATACCGCGCGCGACGTGCGCGGCTTCGCCGTCAAGTTCTACACCGACGAAGGCAACTGGGATCTGGTCGGCAACAACATCCCGGTGTTCTTCATCCAGGATGCGATGAAGTTCCCGGACCTGATCCATGCCGTCAAGCCCGAGCCGCATCACGGAATGCCGCAGGCCGCGAGCGCACACGACACGTTCTGGGATTTCATCTCGCTGATGCCCGAGTCCGCTCACATGATCCAGTGGGTCATGTCCGACCGTGCGATCCCGCGCAGCTACCGCATGATGCAGGGCTTCGGCGTCCATACGTTCCGCATGGTCAACGAGTCCGGCACGAGCGTCTTCGTGAAGTTCCACTGGAACCCGTTGCTCGGCACGCATTCGCTCGACTGGGACGAGGCCGTCAAGATCTCCGGCGCCGACCCGGATTTCCATCGCCGCGATCTCTGGGAAGCCATTGAAGGTGGCGCATTCCCGGCGTGGGAACTGGGCCTGCAGGTATTCACCGAAGAGCAGGCCGAGAAGTTCAGCTTCGACGTGCTCGACGCGACCAAGATCGTGCCCGAGGAACTCGTGCCGGTGCAGCCGGTAGGGCGGATGGTGCTCGATCGGAACCCGGACAACTTTTTCGCGGAAACCGAGCAGGTCGCGTTCTGCACGGCGCACATCGTGCCGGGGCTGGACTTCAGCAACGATCCGCTGCTCGCGGGGCGCATCCATTCGTACGTGGATACTCAAATCACGCGGCTCGGCGGGGCCAACTTCCACGAGATCCCGATCAACACGCCGGTCGCCCAGACCCACAACAATCAGCGCGACGGACTGCATCGCCAGACGATCAATCGCGGTCGCGTGGCCTACGAGCCCAACTCACTGGCCGGCGGGTGTCCTTTCCAGGCCGGTGCCGTCAAGGGCTTCACTTCCTTCCAGGAGCCGATCGCCGACGACAAGGTGCGCGGCAAACCCGCGAAGTTCGCGGATCACTACACGCAGGCGGCACTCTTCTATGAGAGTCAGACGCCGGTCGAGCAGGCGCACATCGCGCGCGCTCTGCGATTCGAGCTCACGAAAGTCCAGGTGCCTGCCATCAGGGAACGCGTCGTGTCACAACTCGTGAACGTCAATGCTGACCTGGCCCGCACCGTGGCCGACGCGCTCGGCATCGACGTGCCCGATGCGCAGCCGCCGCTGGTGCCGCGGAATTCGCGGCCCGAAGTCAAACGGTCGCCGACGCTTTCGTTGCTCGCGCGGCCGGGTGAGGGTGGCATCAGGACGCGACGCATCGCGCTGCTGGTCGCCCCCGGGTTGACCGATCGATCATGCGCGCTGCATGCGGCACTCGTCGCGCAAGGCGCCGTGCCGAGGTTCGTCGGCGTGCGCCTGGGTCCGGTTGCGAGCAGCGCCGGCGACGAGATCGACGTCGAGGCGACGATCGAGACCATGCCCGCGGTGCTGTTCGACGCAGTGGTGATTCCGGACGGCGAGGCGGCCGATATTCTCGCGGCCAACGGGCAGGCGCTCGAATTCGTCAAGGACCAGTACCGCCATTGCAAGACGATCCTGGCGCTCGGCAACGGACGCCGCGTGCTGGAACAGGCGGGCATTCCGATGGAGCTGCCCGACGGTGGTGAAGATCCCGGCCTGCTGATGGGCGGCGGCAAGATGAATGTCGAGAAGGCCTTCATCGCCGCGATTGCCAGGCATCGTCATTGGGAGAGAGCCACGGACCCGCCGCGCGTCTGAGCGGAAGTTTCCGTATCAAGGGCCGGACGAGACTCCGGATCATCCGCATTCTGCGCGTCTGAAACCAGCGACGGCTTGAACGCCGCGCTGGTTAGGCCGACACTCGGCCGCGCATGAGGGAGAATGCA
>CADECO010000738.1:0-2082 GCA_902825905.1 uncultured beta proteobacterium | reverse complement strand
GGCCTAACCCTTCTGCAAGGACTTCCCCCAGTAGTCAAGCACCGAAGTGACCGAAGTCGGCGCGAGCCGACGAAGGCCTGGAAGAGTGGTGGTCCGGTCGCGCTAGGCGGGATGATGCTGGTGATGTTCATCGGTTGGTCCCGGTGCATTGAGTGGAAGAGGCGATAGCTCTGGAGAAGCAGACTGCATCTCTGCAACCGGCCTTGTTGCCTGAAGGTGCGTCGCAAGACGTTGTGCTGATGTCCTAGAGGCGGGCCACCATAATGAGTCGCACGCATCGATCCCAATTCGCTCCCGGCCACGCGGCGCATCGAGCTGATCGGGCGCGAGCGCTAGATGCGGGCCAGTGGGTTAGCCGGGGTGTTCGACGCGTTCGGTCTGACCTCGTTGAGCTATGCGAAGGCGCAGTGCTTCGGGGTGAGACTCAAGGGGCGCCGGCTGCCAGCACGCTCGAGCCGATGGGAGCGCCGGAGCGCGCCTTGGCGCCGGCGTTGGGATCGAAAGGACGCTCGTGCACGCTCATCGCCCAGAGAATGCGCGCGTGCTTGTTGGCGATGGCCACGAGCGTCTTGTGATAGCCGCGACGTGCGTGCAACGCGAGGATCCAGCGCTGCAAGGCGGAGGCCTTGTGCGGGGCGACCCGCAGTGCGGCCTGCAAGGTACTGCGCGCGCCTTGGATGAGCAGCGTGCGCAGGTAGGCGTCGCCGCGTGCGGAGCTCGCTCCCAATCGCGTCCTGCCCCCGGAGCTGGCCTGTCGCGGGGTGAGACCCAGCCAGGCGCCGAGTTGTCGACCCTGTGCAAACAGTTTGGGCTCGGACACGGTGGCCGCAAACGCGCTGGCGGTAAGCACACCCACACCGCACAGGGCGAGGGCGCGCTGCGCGGCGCTCGACTCGCGAGCATGAAGGGCGATCTGTACGTCGCACTGCTCGATGCGCTCGGCGATCGCCTGGAACTGCTCGCGCGCGGCAAGAAGCAACGGCTGCAGCGCCAGCGGTACGCGCTCGTCCTCGGCCAGCTGCGCAAGCGCCTTGAGCAGCCGGTCGCTCGAGCGCGCGATCGCGATGCCGAATTCGGCGAGCAGCCCGCGCAGCCGGTTGATCAAGGCCGTGCGCTCCTGGATGAAGCCCCAGCGAGCACGGTGCCAGGACAGGATCGCTTGCTGCTCGACCGTCTTCACCGGTACGAAGCGCATGGTGGGCTGGCGCGCGGCGATCGCGATCGCCAGGGCATCGTTGCCGTCGTTCTTGCCGCCTTGGCGAAAAGCGGTGACGAACTCCGGGGCGATCAGCCGCGCACGGTGCCCGCGGCTTGCGAAGTAGCGCCCCCAGTGATGCGCGCTGCCGCAGGCCTCCATCGCGACGGTGCACACCGGCAGCGTCTGGGCCCAGCGCTCGAAGGCGGTGCGGCGCAGCACCTTGCGCTCGATCGGCACGCCTTGGGCATCCAGCACGCAGATCGCGAACACCTCCTTGGCCAGATCGATCCCGACGGTAGTAAGCTCGTTCATGACTTCCCCTCCCGTTTTCAGATTGACGTTCACCAGACTCAATCTTGGCACTTCGATGCCGCGCGACCTCTCGGTCGCTTCGGGACGGGGAAGTCCCTTTCATTCGCTGCACCTGACGTTCGCCAGCCGGCTACGCCGTCTGTCGCCCGCAGGTGAGCTCAAACGTTGTGCGTCACGCGCCTTGCATGCAACGGCAAGTCGCAACGGTCCGATCCCTTCTGTACCGAGGGAGGTATGTGTGGAATCGCCATACATTGCGAAGGCATCGAGGGCCCACGTCGTGCGTGGCTCGCTGGGGCGTTGGTCGCGGTGCACAGAGCGCGGCCGGGGGCGTCTTGTATATGCGGGCCGCGCGGCACACATCGGGCGGTATCCAGGTCCGTTGTCGCGGCCGGGGTTGCGCAGCACAAATGCCGAGGGCTTCTTGCAGTCGTCGGGGGCCGCGCTTGGCGGCGAGGCGATTCCGAGCGGTGCTGGCCCACGCGAGCCGGCGAGCAAGGTACCCCTTTACGACCAAGCTGTGCCCACACAGCCGCACAACACGTCGCTCAAGCGGACCAGCCGCGAGCGTG
>CADECO010000737.1:0-2083 GCA_902825905.1 uncultured beta proteobacterium | reverse complement strand
GCTACGATCGAATCGCGCCGCGCAGCATCGAGAATCGCGATCTTGCCAAGCAGGGCATTGATGAAGCCAAGGCGCGATACGACGCGACGCGTCAGGCCAGATAAGAGGACGCAACCATGAGCACATCATTTCCCGCGGCGCTGCGCAGCGAACTGGCACCCACCGGCACGCTTCGAGTCGGCCTGAACTTCTCGAATTTTCTGTTGACCGCCAAGGATCCGGCCACCGGCGCCGCGCGCGGCATCGCGGCCGACATCGGCAAGGAGATCGCCGATCGTGCCGGAGTACCGGTGACCTACATCGGCTTCGACTCGCCCGGTGCGATGGCCGATCGTGTGAACGACAACATTTGGGACATCGCGTTTCTCGGCGCGGAACCGGCCCGAGCGGCGCAGATCGCCTTCACCGCCGCATACCTCGAGATCGAGTCGACCTATCTGGTGCCCGCCGGTTCGCCGATCCGGAGCATCGATGAGGTCGATCGCGCGGGCGTGCGCATCTCGGTGTCGAATCGCAGCGCCTACGAGCTGTATCTCAGCCGCACGATCAAGCACGCCACGCTGATGCGCGTCGACGGCATTGAGCCTTCGTACCAACAGTTCGTCGATCAGAAGCTGGAAGTGCTGGCCGGCTTGTTGCCGCGGCTGGTGAGCGATCGCGATCGGCTCCCTGGTTCGCGCATTCTCGAAGGCCGCTTCACCGCCGTGCAGCAAGCGATCGGCACGCCCAAGGCGCGCGCGCAAGTCGCGGCGTGGCTGAAGGAATTCGTTGAAGCATCGAAGGCCGCCGGCCTGATCCGGCAGATCATCGATCGCAACGGCGTGCGCGGGGTGTCGGTGGCGCCTGCGGCGGGCTAACGCGCGTTTTTCAGCCGCTCGCACAGCGCGGCGGTAAAGGCGCGTGTGCCGAGCGCGCCGCCAAGGTCGCGGGTGCGTGTGGCCGGGTCGGCCAGCATCGTATCGACTGCGCTGGTGACGATGCGCGCGGCGTCGCGGAAGCGCTCGCCATGCTTGGCTGCCAGCCACTCGAGCAGCATTCCCGCCGACAGAATGAGCGAGGTAGGATTGGCCAGATCCTTGCCGGCGATATCGGGCGCGGATCCGTGCTGGGCCTGCGCCATGCAGTGCGTGTCGCCGGCGTTGATCGACGCGGCCAGTCCCAGGCTGCCCGACAGCTCGGCCGCTTCATCGGACAGGATGTCCCCGTACATGTTGGTGGTGACGATCACGTCGAATCGCTGAGCGTCGCGCACCAGCAACGCCGCCATCGAGTCGACGAGCTGCTCCTCGTAGGTCACGTCGGGAAATGCTTCCGCGATCTTGCGCACCTCGCGCAGGAACAGGCCTTCACTCACCTTCAGCACATTGGCCTTGTGCACGGCGGTGACCTTGCGGCGCCGGCCGCGTGCCAGCGTGAACGCTGTCTGCGCGATGCGTCCTGAGGCTTTCGCAGTGATCTTGCGAATCGACAGGGCCATGTCCGCGTCGGGCATGAACTCGCCGACGCCCCAGTGCATGTTGCGATCGGCGTAGAAGCCTTCGGTGTTTTCGCGCGCGATGATCAAGTCCATCGGCGTGCGTCCGTAGTGCGGCAGGCCGGCGCGCGAGGCGCTCGGTCGGATGTTCGCGTACAGGTCGAACACGATGCGGAACTCACCCGACACGTTGATGCCGCCGTCAGCGCGAGGCGGATACTCGGCGTGCGACACGGGCCCTAGCACGATGCCGTCCGCGCGCTGGGCCGCTTCGAGCGCAGGAGCGGGCAGGGTGGTGCCTTGTGCGCGCAACGCCTCCAACCCGATCGGATGCGTGGTGATCTCGAGACCGAGGCCGCAGCGATCGCTCAGGACGCGCAGCACTTCGGTGGTCGAGGCGTTGATTTCCGGGCCTATGCCGTCGCCGGGCAGCGCTGCGATGCGAGTCATGTCGGAGTGAGATCCATGCGGGATGCGTTGGGGCCGGATGCTACCGTGCGCCGACAGCCGCCGCGGGCTCCGACGATCGATGACCGCTGCGCCATCTACAATCACGTCGTCTTCCAACCGGAGCGCGCTAGTGTCTGCCCGTCCGAACTTCGTTTTCAT
>CADECO010000736.1:0-2084 GCA_902825905.1 uncultured beta proteobacterium | reverse complement strand
CGAACGATCCTGCAGTCGAACGCTCGGCTGTCATCAGGATGACGTAGCCGCTGATCAGGAAGAAGAGGTGCACGCCCAGGTAGCCGTATGCGAACAGCCCGCCAAGCAGCGGCCAGGACGACTCCGGCATGAGCCCCACCCTGGGGCCGCGGTCGAGGAAGTGAAACCCCACCACCATCAGCGCCGCCACCGCTCGCAGCAAGTCGAGTTCGGGCTCGCGCGCGGCGGGTGCTTCGGTGCTCGCTCGCTCCTGTGACAAGGTGATCCGAGGATGCGAATCTGCGCTAATCTGCGGGTTGGTTGCGGTTGCACTATCGCTAGGAGACATCATCATGGCCATCAGGAAATTGGGACACGTCGGCATCTATGCCAAAGACTTCGAGTCGATGCGCGATTTCTACTCGAAGACGATCGGCCTGAAAATAAGCGATCAGACGAATGACGTCGCATTCATGACGTCTGATCCGGTCCGCGAACATCACGAGTTCGCGGTGTTTCGCGCCAAGACGCCCGAGCAGCACACCAGCGTCCAGCAGATCTCGTTCAGCTGCGAACGGCTCGAAGACGTGATCGACTACTACCGGCGCTTCAAGGAGAACAACGTCAAGTTCTCGCGCGTCACCTCGCACGGCAACGCGGTCGGCCTGTACTTCTACGACCCCGAAGGCAATCACTGCGAGGTGTACTGGACCACGCCGTTCGAAGCGCGCCAACCCTATGGCGTGGCGATCGATCTCAACCGGCCGGTCGATCAGATCCTCAAGGAGATCGAAGCCGACGTGAAAGTCCACGCCGCCACCGGCCACGTCGATCCCGATTCGTACGTGAGGCAGCGCGAGCAGTTCGCACGCGAAGGTATCCGGCACTGAAAGGGTCTTCCCGGCTCGAGCCCGACGGTCTTGAACGCTTCCCGTTCGAGCGCTGCGGTTCGAGCGGGCGCTAGTCCGCGCGGATGTTGTTGTTGCGGATGACCTGCCCCCAGCGCTCGTAGTCGCGGCGCATGATCTCGGTGAACGGTCCGGTCTCCAGGCCGCTCGCCTCGAACCCCATCTCGCGAAACCGCGTCGAGAGCTCCGGTGAAAGCACCGCGGCGCGGATGGCGCTGGAGAGCTGATCGAGGATCGGCTTGGGCGTGCCGGCCGATGCGAACACGCCGTGCCAGCCGTCGATCGCCAGCTGCGGATAGAGCGCGCCCATGGCAGGCACCCCGGGCAGACCTTCGTGCGGCCGCGTGCCTGTTACCAGCAAGGCGCGCGCTTTGCCCGACTTCACCAGATTAATCACCGTGTTGGTCGGATCGAACAGCAATTCGATCTCGCCCGCCAGAAAACCCTGCATGGCTGGACCAGTCCCCTTGTACGGCACGTGCGTGAACGACACCTTGGCGGCGTTGGCGACCATCTCGATGAACAGGTGCCCGGCCGAACCGTTGCCCGCGCTGCCGTAGTTGAGCTTGCCAGGGTCCTTCCGAGCGGCGGCCACGAGTGCCTCCCAGCTGTCGACGCCCGACTTCGCATTCGCAGCCAGCGCGTACGCGGTGGTGGCCGTCTGCGTCACGCCGATCAGATCGCGGTTGACGTCGTAGGGCACCTTCTGCAGCTGTGGCACCGTGATGACGAGAAACGCATGCACCAGCAGCGTGTGCCCATCGGGCGGGCTCTTGATCACCTGGTCGACCGACAGCGTGCTGTTCGCACCAACGCGGTTCTCGACGATGATCGGCTGCGTCCACACCGTCCGCAGGCGATCGGCGAGCATGCGTGCGACCAGATCGAGCGTGCCCCCGGGCGGGAACGGCACAAGCAATCGCACCGGCTTGCTCGGAAACTCCTGGGCGGTTGCCGGCAGCGCCAGCCCCAGGCAAAGCAGCAGCACCGCCAGCACGCCGCCGCGACGACGCATCGTGATCATGTTTCCTCCGTCATGCCGCGAGCGATCCGGGAGGGCGCCCCCAACACCCACGGCGCATACGCTGCGCCGCAAACTCGGCCCCCTCCTCCTCTAGCCACGTGAGTGGCGCGAGAGGGGCGAGATGCTATGCAGGGCGAACAAGTCGGGGTCTTTGCGACTAGAAGGGAAGTTTG
>CADECO010000735.1:0-2084 GCA_902825905.1 uncultured beta proteobacterium | reverse complement strand
CGCACTTCAACACCGCCGATGACGCGCTGGGGAATGCGATGGTCGAGTTCATTCGCGCGACAAAATAAACGCTCGACCGAGAGACGCTCGACCGTCAGAAGCTCGACCGGGAAGACACGCCGCAAGCATCCCGCACAAGGGGATGCATGGCGCCACCAAAGGAAGGCCATGAAACCGCTATCGATCGGCGACGTACGCATCTCCAGCATCATCGAGCGCGACGGGCCGTGGCGTGCGCCGAACATCATGTTTCCGCACGCGAGTGCCGCGGAGCTGGCGCAGGTCATGGCGCAGGTGCCCGATTTCACCTACGAGCGCGCGAAGGATCTGCTGGTCATCACCTACCAGACGTTCGTGGTGCGCACGCCGCGCGCGACAGTGCTGATCGACACCTGCGTGGGCGAGCATCAGCGCCGCGCACCCGCGCTGCTCTACAGCAAGCAGCCGTGGCTCGACGGTTTCGCCCAGCACGGACTGAAGTTCGAAGACATCGATTTCGTGTTCTGCACCCACCTGCATGTCGATCACGTCGGCTGGAATACGCGGCTGCAGGACGGGCGGCTGGTGCCCACGTTCCCCAATGCGAAGTACGTGTTCAGCCGGCGCGAGTTCGAGCACTGGAAGACCGAGCCGGGCGAGAGTTTCCAGATCGTCTTCGAGGATTGCGTGGCGCCGATCGTGGCGGCCGGTCAGGCGCTGTTGGTCGATGACGCCTACGTGCTCGACGATCACCTGCGGCTGGTGCCATCTCCCGGCCATTCGCCGGGACACGTCTGCGTGCAGGTGCAATCGAACAACGAGCGCGCGCTGTTCACCGGTGACATGATGCATCACTGCGCGCAGGTGATCGCGCCGGAATTCAGTACGTGTTTCTGCACCGACGGGCCGGCCTCGTCGGTGACGCGGCGACGCATCTTCACCGAGTACGGCGGGGCGGGCACGGTGTTCGTGCCGACGCACTTTCCCGGCTCGACGGCCGGGTACGTCGAGCGCGCCGGTGACACCTGGCGCTATCGGTTTCTGTAATCGTCACGTGGACACTGTCGGGCACCATTGAGCATGAGCGAATTCCTCACCCTGCACGAGATCGTCAAGGCGGCGCGCAACAACCTGTCCGACGAACCGTGGGACTACCTGGCCGGCGCCGCTGAAACCGAGACGACGTTCCTGCGCAATCGCCACGCGCTCGATGCGATCGCGTTTCGTCCGCGCGTGCTGCGCGACGTGAGCAAGATCGATTGCACCTCGAGCTTCCTGGGCAAGCCGATGCGCATTCCGGTGTTCATCGCACCGCTCGGTTCGCTGCACGTGCTCGGGCCCGGTGGCGCGCTGGCGACGGCCAAGGCGGCCGAGCGCTTCGGCATCGTGAGCATCCTCTCCTCGGTGGCGCAGCCGGGGCTGGAGGAGGTCGGCCAGGGCACCAAGCACCCGAAGGTCTACCAGCTCTACGTGCGCGGCGACCGTGCATGGGTGGAAGACCATATCCGCCGCGCGATCGATCACGGTTACACGGGATTCTGCTTCACCGTCGACACCGCGATCTACAGCCGGCGCGAGCGCGACATCATCAAGCGCTACATTCCGGCCGCGCGGCGCACCGCGAGCGGTTTCGAGTTCCAGGCGTCGATGAGCTGGGAACTGGTGGAGTGGTTCAAGGCGCGCTACAAGATGCCGCTCATCTTGAAGGGCATCGCCACCGCTGAAGACGCGCAACTCGCGGTCGAGAGGGGCGTGGAAGTCGTATACGTGTCGAACCACGGCGGCCGGCAGATGGATCATGGCCGCGGTTCGATCGACGTTCTGCCCGAAGTCGTGAAGGTTGTCGCGGGCAAAGCCGAAGTTGTCGTCGATGGCGGTTTCATGCGCGGCGGCGACGTGCTCAAGGCGCTCGCGCTCGGCGCGAACGCGGTCGGCATCGGTCGGCTCTATGGCTTCGGACTCGCGGCGGCAGGTGAAGCAGGCGTGCACCGCGTGCTGGAGATTCTCGAAGACGAGATCGCGCTCAACATGGGATTGCTCGGCGTGAACAGGCTCGATCAGCTCACGCCGTCGCATCTGCATCCGGCGCCGCTGGTGCGCATGGA
>CADECO010000734.1:0-2089 GCA_902825905.1 uncultured beta proteobacterium | reverse complement strand
ACAAGATCAGCCGCAAGTCCGACAACCCGTCGATCACCCGCGACGTGTCGGGCGAAGGCGTGCAGCAGGCGCTGTTGAAGCTGATCGAGGGGACGGTCGCCTCGGTGCCACCGCAAGGCGGACGCAAGCACCCCAATCAGGATTTTGTCCAGGTCGACACGACCAACATCCTGTTCGTGTGCGGCGGAGCGTTCGACGGCCTGGAGAAGATCATCCGGCAGCGTAGCGAGAAAGCCGGCATCGGCTTCGGTGCCGACGTGCGCAGCCTGAAGAGCAGCAAAGACGTCAACGCGATCCTGCGCGGCGTGGAGCCTGAAGACCTGATCAAGTACGGGCTCATCCCCGAGTTCGTCGGGCGGCTGCCGGTGGTGGCCAACCTCGAAGAGCTCGACGAGAAGGCGCTCATCCAGATCCTCACCGAACCGAAGAACGCGCTGATCAAGCAGTACCAGCGGTTGTTCGCGATGGAAGGCGCGGAACTGGAAGTGCGGCCGACCGGTCTCACTGCCATCGCGCGCAAAGCATTGGCGCGCAAAACAGGCGCGCGCGGTCTGCGCTCGATCCTGGAGCAGACGCTGCTCGACATCATGTACGAGCTGCCCAATCGCGAGAATGTCAGCAAAGTAGTTGTCGACGAAGCGACGATTCTCGGTGAGGGCAAGCCGCTGCTGATCTACAGTGATCAGCCGAAAGTCGCCGGCAGCGCCTGAATCAGCCTCTGAGCGCATCGAGGCTGGCGCTCGCCACCTAATCCTCTATTGCAGGGAATGACCATGCCTGGCTCCCCCGAGCACTCCAACTCTTCGCAATATCCGCTGTTGCCATTGCGCGACGTGGTGGTGTTTCCGCACATGGTGATTCCGCTGTTCGTCGGTCGTGCCAAGTCGATCAAGGCGATGGAAGTCGCCATGGAAGCCGGCAAGAGCATCCTGCTGGTGGCACAGAAATCGGCCGCGAAGGACGAGCCCTCGGCCGAGGACATGTACAGCATCGGCTGCGTGTCGAACATCCTGCAGATGCTCAAGCTGCCCGATGGCACGGTGAAGGTTCTGGTCGAAGGCGTCAGCCGCGCGCGCATCCAAGACATCACCGACCAGCGCACCCACTTCGTCGCCAGCGCGCAGCCGGTGTCCGAGGAGATCTCGGGCGTCGAGTTGACCGAAGCCGAGGCGATGCGTCGCGCGCTGGTCACGCAATTCGATCAGTACGTGAAGCTGAACAAGAAGATCCCGCCGGAGATCCTCACCTCGCTTGGCGGCATCGAAGATCCGGGCCGGCTCGCCGATACGGTCGCCGCGCACCTTCCGCTCAAGCTCGAGCAGAAGCAGAAGGTGCTCGAGATGTTCGGCGTCAAGACGCGGCTGGAGCACCTGCTGTCGCAGCTCGAAGGCGAGATCGACATCCTGCAGGTCGAGAAGCGCATCCGCGGTCGCGTCAAGCGGCAGATGGAGAAGAGCCAGCGCGAGTACTACCTGAACGAACAGGTCAAGGCGATCCAGAAGGAGCTCGGCGAAGGCGAGGAAGGTGCCGACCTCGACGAGATTGAGAAGAAGATCCGCATGGCGCGCATGCCCAAGGATGCGCGGCAGAAGGCCGAGAACGAGCTGAAGAAGCTGCGTCTGATGTCGCCCATGTCGGCGGAAGCGACCGTCGTGCGCAACTATCTCGAGACGCTGACGAATCTGCCCTGGAAGAAGCGCAGCAAGGTCTCCAACGACATCTCGAAGGCCGAGGAAACGCTCGACCGCGACCATTACGGTCTGGAGAAGGTCAAGGAGCGCATCGTCGAATACCTGGCCGTGCAAAGCCGGGTGGCGAAGGTGAAGGGACCAATCCTGTGTCTGGTGGGTCCGCCCGGAGTGGGCAAGACCTCGCTCGGGCAGTCGATCGCGCGGGCGACCAACCGCAAGTTCGTCCGGATGGCGCTCGGCGGCGTGCGCGACGAAGCCGAAATCCGCGGCCACCGCCGCACCTACATCGGTTCGATGCCGGGCAAGGTGCTGCAGAACATGTCCAAGGTCGGCGTGCGCAATCCGCTGTTCCTGCTCGATGAAGTCGACAAGATGGGCATGGACTTCCGCGGCGACCC
>CADECO010000733.1:0-2099 GCA_902825905.1 uncultured beta proteobacterium | reverse complement strand
ACTCGATCCTGATCTCCGAACGCATCGTCAAAGACGACGTGTTCACCTCGATCCATATCGACGAGTTCGAGGTGATGGCCCGCGACACCAAGCTGGGGCCGGAAGACATCACCCGCGACATCCCCAATGTCGGCGAGGAAGCGCTGCGCAACCTTGACGAAGCGGGCATCGTCTATGTCGGCGCCGAGGTCGAGCCGGGCGACATTCTGGTCGGCAAGATCACGCCCAAGGGCGAATCGCCGATGACGCCGGAAGAAAAGCTGCTCCGCGCGATCTTTGGTGAAAAGGCGAGCGACGTGCGCGACACCTCGCTGCGGCTGCCGCCGGGCGTGTCGGGCACGATCGTCGATGTGCGCGTGTTCAACCGCCATGGCATCGACAAGGACGAGCGCGCGATGGCGATCGAGCGCGAGGAGATCGAACGCCTCAAGAAGGACTCGGATGACGAGCGCAACATCCTGAACCGCGCCACCTGGTCGCGTCTCAAGGAAATGCTGCTCGGCCAGACCGCGACGGCGGTGCCCAAGGGCCTCAAGAAGGGCTCGGTCATCGACGAGGATCTGCTCGACAGCGTCGATCGCCACGAATGGTGGAAGTTCGCGGTCGCCGACGATGCGATGCAGGGCAATCTGGAAGCGGTGAAGGGCCAGTATGACGAGGCCGTGAAGCGCATCAAGGACAAGTTCGAGGATCGCCGCGAGAAGCTGGAGCGTGGCGACGAGCTGCCGCCCGGCGTGCTCAAGATGGTCAAGGTGTTCGTCGCGGTGAAGCGCAAGCTGCAGCCGGGCGACAAGATGGCCGGCCGTCACGGCAACAAGGGCGTCATTTCGCGCATCCTGCCGGTCGAGGACATGCCGTTCCTGGAGGATGGCACCCCGGTCGATCTGGTGCTGAACCCGCTCGGCGTGCCGTCGCGCATGAACGTCGGCCAGATTCTCGAGACGCATCTCGGCTGGGCGGCGCGCAACCTTGGCATGCAGGTCGCCTCGGCGCTGGAGGACTGGCGTGAAGCCAATCCCGACGCGGCCGCCGGCGACATGCCCGCGGCGGTCAAGGACCGGCTGGTCGAGATCTATGGCGATCATTATGCCGACGAGATCAAGGCACGCAGCGGCGATCAGGTGGCGGAGCTGATCCAGAATATCAGCACCGGCATCCCGATGGGCACCCCGGTGTTCGACGGCGCGCGCGAAAGCGACGTGTCGGCGATGCTGGAACTGGCGGGCCTCGACACGTCGGGCCAGTCGGTGCTGTTCGACGGGCGCACCGGCGATGCGTTCGACCGCAAGGTGACGGTGGGCATCATCTACATGCTCAAGCTGCATCACCTGGTCGACGACAAGATCCATGCGCGTTCGATCGGCCCCTACTCGCTCGTCACCCAGCAGCCGCTGGGCGGCAAGGCGCAGTTCGGCGGCCAGCGCTTCGGCGAGATGGAGGTGTGGGCGCTGCAGGCCTATGGTGCCGCCTATACCTTGCAGGAAATGCTGACGGTGAAGTCGGACGACGTGATCGGCCGCACCAAGGTCTATGAGGCGATCGTCAAGGGCGACGACACGTTCGAGGCCGGCATTCCCGAGAGCTTCAACGTGCTCGTCAAGGAAATGCGCTCGCTGGGTCTCAACGTCGAACTCAAGAATCTCGACGAGATCGAGGACGGCGACGAGATGGCCGAGGCGGCGGAGTAAGCCTGAATGTGGATCAAGCTTGGCGTTCTGGCCGTCTGGGCTGCTCTCATCTTCGATGTTGAACAGAACGGTATGACCGGAACACCAAGCCGATATGCGCTCTACGCCGCCCTGCTGTTGCTTCAAGTCGGACTATTTCTTCCGACGCTTAAGAATCGCAGCAACGCACAGGTTTTTTCCCAAGAGGGAATTGAGAAATGAACGAACTGACCAACTTCGCGAACCCGGTGGCCAAGCCGGAGACCTTCGACCAGATCCAGATCGGCATCGCGTCCCCGGACCGTATCCGTTCGTGGTCGTTCGGCGAGATCAAGAAGCCCGAGACGATCAACTATCGAACGTTCAAGCCCGAGCGCGACGGCCTGTTCTGCGCGCGCATCTTCGGTCCGATCAAGGATTACGAGTGCCTGT
>CADECO010000732.1:0-2105 GCA_902825905.1 uncultured beta proteobacterium | reverse complement strand
GCATCGATGGTGATCGAATCGCCGTTCTTCACCAGCGCGATCGGTCCTCCGACGTACGCCTCGGGCGCGACGTGCCCTACCACCATGCCCCAGGTGCCGCCGGAGAAGCGTCCATCGGTGATCAGTCCGACCGTTTCACCCAAACCCTGCCCGATCAGCGCGGACGTGGGTGCGAGCATCTCCTGCATGCCCGGCCCGCCCTTCGGCCCTTCGTAGCGGATCACGATCACGTCGCCATGCTTGATCTTGCGCGCCATGATCGCCTTCATGCACTCGTTCTCCGAGTCGAACACCTTCGCCGGCCCAGTGATGACCGGATTCTTCAAACCGGTGATCTTGGCCACGCACCCTTCGGGAGCGAGATTGCCTTTGAGGATGGCGAGGTGACCCTGCTTGTAGAGCGCGTTGTCGATGGTGCGGATCACTTGCTGATCAGCGCGCGGCTTGTCGGGGATCGCCGCGAGTTCCTGTTTCATCGTGCGGCCGGTGATGGTCAGACAGTCCCCGTGCAGCAGGCCGGCGTTCAACAACACCTTGAGCACCTGCGGCACTCCACCTGCCCGATGGAAGTCCACCGCGACGAATCGACCGGAGGGCTTGAGATCGCAGAGCACCGGAACGCGTCTGCGCACACGCTCGAAATCGTCGATGGTCCATTTCACGCCGGCTGCCGCCGCGATGGCCAGGTAGTGCAGCACCGCATTGGTCGAGCCGCCGGTGGCCATCACCAGCGTCACGGCGTTCTCGATCGATTTCTTGGTGATGATGTCGCGCGAGCGGATACCCTGCTTGATCGCCTGGACCAGCACGCGCGCGGAATCCGCGGCGGAATCGGCTTTCTCCGGATCGGGCGAAGCCATCTGCGAGGAGCCCATCAGGCTCATGCCGAGCGCCTCGAACGACGACGACATCGTGTTGGCGGTGTACATGCCGCCGCAGGCGCCGACCGATGGACAGGCGTTGCGCTCGATACCGTCGAAATCTTCCTGCGACATCTTGCCGGCAGCGAACGAGCCGACCGCCTCGAACGCCGAGACGATGGTGAGGTCCTGCCCCTTCCACTTGCCCGGCTTGATCGTGCCGCCGTAGACGTAGATGCCCGGCACATTCATGCGCGCAAGAGCCATCATGCCGCCGGGCATGTTCTTGTCGCACGCGCCGATCACCAGCGCGCCGTCCATGGCCTGGCCGTTGACCGACGTCTCGATCGCATCGGCAATGACTTCGCGCGACACCAGTGAGTACTTCATCGCCTCGGTGCCCATGCCGATGCCGTCGGTGACGGTGGGCACGCCGAACACCTGCGGCTTGGCACCGGCCGATTCGAGGGCCGCCATCGCCGAGTCGACCAGCGGCTGGATGCCGGCATTGCACGGGTTCATCGTCGAATGGCCGTTGGCCACGCCCACGATCGGCTTGTCGAAATCACCATCGCGGAACCCCACTGCGCGCAGCATCGCGCGATTGGGCGAGCGCGCCACGCCGCCGGTGATGAGCTTGCTGCGCCAGTTGAGGTTGTCTTGGGTGGGTTTCTTGGTGGCCATGGCCCGCGTCCTTTGTGTCGCTGTGCGAATTTGAACGAATCACGAGTTTATCGCGCGCCGGCGATGGCAAACAAAACGCGGCCGCTCAGGGCCGCGTTTTCTAGGGAGTACGCCGGTCTAGCCGTACTTGAACCCCAGGTTGCGCGCGCGCATGAAGTCGTGCTCGGAGATGGTGGTGTAGGCCATCGCCTCTTTGCGGAACTTCATGATCGACTCGAACACTTCTTTCGACATCGGGTCTTTGGCCGCTTCGGCCTCGATCACCTTCCACGAGGTCTCGCCGATCGCCTTCAGCGTGTCGTCATTGAATTTCTTGATGTTCACCTTGTGCTGGCCGACGAGCTGGCCGTACGCCACGGCGTTCTTGTGGACGATCTCCGACAGCGCCATCGAAGCCGCGTAGGCGCAACCGGCGCGGATGATTTCCTTCTCGGTGGCCGACAGCGACTCCCACGCCTTGGGATTGATGAAGCAGTCGTACTGACCCGAGGGCTCGAGCCAGCCCGGCCAGTAGTAGAACTTCGCCACCTTGTACAGACCGAACGACATGTCGTTGAACGG
>CADECO010000731.1:0-2109 GCA_902825905.1 uncultured beta proteobacterium | reverse complement strand
TCGTCCCCACGTTCACGTGCGGCTTGGTCCTCTCAAATTTGCCTTTTGCCATTTCCGCGCCCTCTGTCTGCTCGATATCCGATGAATCACCGCTGCGGGTGTCACTGCACCCGATCCGCCATTCGCGGTCGCTCTACCTTCTCCTGCCGTCCTTCTCGTCCTTGCCCGTCATCTTCGCGACGATCGCGTCGGTCACGGTCTTGGGCGCTTCGGCGTAATGCTTGAATTCCATGGTGTATGTCGCCCGGCCCTGGCTGAGCGAACGCAGCTGCGTGGAGTAGCCGAACATCTCCGACAGCGGCACTTCCGCGCGGATCGCCTTGCCGGTGGGCAGATCCTCCATGCCCTGCACGACACCACGGCGACCCGACAGATCGCCCATCACGTTGCCCATGAAATCCTCGGGCGTCTCGACCTCGACCGCCATGATCGGTTCGAGCAGCATCGGCGTGGACTTACGCGCACCGTCCTTGAACGCAAAGATGGAGGCCATCTTGAAGGCGTTCTCGTTCGAATCGACCTCGTGGTACGAGCCGAAGAACAGGGTGACCTTGACGTCCACGACCGGAAAGCCGGCGAGCACGCCGTCTTGCAGCGCCTCCTCGACGCCCTTTTGCACCGCGGGGATGTACTCGCGGGGCACAGTCCCGCCCTTGATGGCGTCGACGAACTCGAACCCTTTGCCGGCGTTCGGCTCAAGCTTGAGCACGACGTGGCCGTACTGACCGCGACCACCCGACTGGCGAACGAACTTGCCTTCGCTCTCCTCGCACAGTCGGCGGATCGTTTCGCGATACGCCACCTGCGGCGCACCGACATTGGCCTCGACGTTGAACTCGCGCTTCATGCGATCGACCAGGATCTCCAGATGCAACTCGCCCATGCCGGAGATGATGGTCTGTCCGGATTCCTCGTCGGTGCGCACACGGAACGACGGGTCTTCCTGCGCCAGACGCTGCAGGGCGATACCCATCTTCTCCTGGTCGCTCTTGGTCTTGGGCTCCACCGCCACGTGAATCACCGGCTCGGGGAACTCCATTTTCTCCAGGACGATCACCTTGTCGGGATCGCACAGCGTCTCACCGGTGGTGACCTCTTTCAGGCCGACGCACGCGGCGATGTCGCCTGCCCGCAGTTCCTTGATTTCCTCACGCTGGTTGGCGTGCATCTGCAGGATCCGGCCGATGCGCTCCTTGCGGCCGCGCATCGACGTGAACACCGAATCGCCCGAGTTCAGCACACCCGAGTAGACGCGAATGAACGTGAGCTGACCGACGTACGGGTCGGTCATGATCTTGAACGCCAACGCGGAGAACGGCGCGTTGTCTTCGGGCTTGCGATCGTCGGCCTGGCCGTTTTCCTTGCTGCCTTTCACCGGCGGGATATCGATCGGCGAGGGCAGGTAGTCGATCACCGCGTCGAGCATCGCCTGCACGCCCTTGTTCTTGAAGGCGGTGCCGCACAGCATCGGCACGATCTCGTTGGCGATGGTGCGCTTGCGCAGGCCCTTCTTGACGTCCTCGATCGAGAGCTCGCCCGATTCGAGGTACTTGTTCATCAAGTCCTCGTCGGCTTCGGCGGCCGATTCGACCATCTTCTCGCGCCATTCCTTGCACGTGTCGAGCAGATCGGCCGGGATGTCCTTCATCTCGAACTTCATGCCGAGCGAAGCATCGTCCCAGTAGATCGCTTTCATGCGGACCAGGTCGACCACACCGGCGAAATTCTCTTCGGCGCCGATCGGCACCTGGATCGGCACCGCGTTGCCTTTGAGGCGCGATTTGATCTGGTCGTAGCACTTGAAAAAGTTGGCCCCGACACGATCCATCTTGTTCACGAACGCCAGACGCGGCACACCGTATTTGTTGGCCTGGCGCCAGACCGTCTCGGATTGCGGCTGCACGCCACCTACCGAGTCGTAGACCATGCACGCACCGTCTAGCACGCGCAGCGAGCGCTCCACCTCGATGGTGAAGTCGACGTGTCCCGGCGTATCGATGATGTTGACGCGATGCTCGGGATAACCGCCGTCCATGCCCTTCCAGAAGCAGGTGGTGGCGGCCGAGGTGATCGTGATGCCGCGCTCCTGCTCCTGCTCCATCCAGTCCA
>CADECO010000730.1:0-2125 GCA_902825905.1 uncultured beta proteobacterium | reverse complement strand
GACATGAGCATGGTGTAGCCGTCGGGCTCGGCCTTGGCCACTACATCGGCACCGACATTGCCGCCCGCGCCGGTGCGGTTCTCGACCAGCACCGGCTGACCGAACGCCGGGCCGAGCTTGTCGGCCAGCGCGCGAGCGAGCACGTCGACCAGTCCGCCCGGCGCGAACGGCGCGACGATGCGGATCGGTTTCGAGGGATAGCTTTGCTGCGCGAGCGCCTGTGCGCACGCGATTGCAAGCAGCGTCGCGAACGCGAACTGCGCGAGCGTGATCACAGCGCCTGAACGCCGCTTGAGAGGGCCCATAGCGTGTGCCTGCGTTTTCGGGGCTGAGCCTTGCACGGCTGGGGCGTTCATCGTCATGCTTTCGGTACCTTACGGAACGTCGCGTCGCAGCCTCTATACTGGCAAACACACTCCTACCGCAAGAGGCGCACCGATGTGGCCGCATCCGGCAATCGACATTCACACGCACGTGGTCCCCGAGCAGTTTCCGGCGTACATCGGCTCGCGCGCGAACGTGCCGTGGCCTTCGATGCAGCCGGCGCACGCCTGCCATGCGCACGTGATGATCCAGGGCAAGGTGTATCGCACGGTGCACCAGAGCTGCTGGCACAGCGCCGACCGGTTGCAGGAGATGGATGCGCATCACATCACCGCGCAATGCCTCTCGCCGATGCCCGAGCTGCTGAGCTACTGGCTGCCCGCCGATGACGCGCAGGTGCTGATCCGCTACATCAACGATCAGATCGCCAACATGGTCGCGCGCGAGCCCAAGCGCTTCGTCGGCCTGGGCGGGGTGCCGCTGCAGGACGTGGACCGCGCGATCCGCGAGCTGGAGTACGTGGTGAACGACCTGGGCTTCGCCGGCGTGGAGTTGGCCTCGCACGTGGAAGGCGTGTCGATCGGCGATGCGCAGGTCGAGCCGTTCTTCACCGCGGTGGAGCGTCTGAACGCCGGCGTGTTCGTGCACGCGCTGCGCCCCGCGGGCCAGGAGCGCATCGTCGGCTCGGTCGCCGAGCAGGTGGTGTGCTTTCCCGGCGACATCGCGCTCGCGGCCGCATCGATGATCACCGGCGGCATGGCCGAACGTCATCCGAACCTGCGCATTGCCTTCAGCCACGGCGGCGGCGCGATGACCAACCTGCTGCCGCGCCTGAACAAGGCGTATGAGCTGATGCCGAAGTTCAAGGAATCGCTCCCGCACGCGCCCGGCCACTACGCCAAGCGTTTCTACTACGACACCGTCGTCTTCGACCCGCAGCTGCTCGCCTTCGAAGTCGCGATGTACGGCAAGACGCAGATCTGCATCGGCAGCGACTTCCCGTTCGCGATGGGCGATCTCGACCCGATCAACACGCTCGGCAAAACCGGGCTCGACAACGAAACGCTGGCGCTGATCTCGCACGGGAACGCGAAGCGCTTTCTAGGGGCGAATGCACCCGGGCTTTGAATTGAGTGAGCGAGTGCAAGGGGTGGCGCGAACGAGTGCTGCGCCTTACGAATCGGAATCGTTTGCCTAGCGGCGGCCGGACCAGTACCCGGGTCTGCGGCGATGATGCGCGATTGCGACAACCCGAAGCTCTTCCTGGTCGAGGTAATAGATGATGCTGTACGGAAACCGCCGCATCGGAAAGCGACGCCGGCCATTCCGCCATACCGCTGCGAGTTTAGGGTACTCACACAGCAGTGCCACCGCGCGCTCGAATTCCGCTGCGAAGGCAAGACCCAGATCGGCACCGCCCTCTCGGGCGTAATGCAGGACAGCGTCGGTAAGCTCTTGATCCGCATCGGCGCCAACCGATGCCTTCATCCGATCGCGGCCCGAGCTTTCGCGATAGCTTCCGCCACCGGGATCATGCTTGAGCGGCCAGCTTCAATCGCCTCGACGCGACGTTCAACTTCCTGGGCCCAAGCCCGGTCGACTTCGTCGTCTTGGAATAGGCTCGCAATGAGTCGGTCGGCCAGGGCCGCACGCTCCTCGGCGCTGAGCTTTAGGGCCTGCTCTTCCAGTGCTTCGACTCGGCTCTTCATTGTCACTTTGACCGATGAACGTGATTTCAAGATCATACCCGCTCCGATCGCTTGTTGCGAACGCCTATTCAGTAAAGGAGAACGTCGCAGCC
>CADECO010000729.1:0-2128 GCA_902825905.1 uncultured beta proteobacterium | reverse complement strand
CGGATCGGAGATCGCCGGATCGAGCCTGGCCGCTTCACTGCCTTCGAAGATCTGCGACACGCTCGGTGCTTTCCAGTACGGCGCATCGCGTTCGGTGTGGTAGGCCATGTAGCAGGTAGCGATCGGAATGCCCGCGCGACGCGCCGCAGCCAAGAGGCGCGCGGTGTTCTCGACCGCGCGCATCACCAGTGGCGCACCGCCCGTTGCGAACCGGTCGTCGGTGAACGCAAGCTGCAGATCGACGACCACGATGCCCGGCTTCTCGCCGAATCCCACCGGTCGCGCACCGTAGCCGCGATCGGCGTAGCTCTGATTGGACCTGGCTGAAGACTTCGATCCGCCGATCGGCACGACTTTGGCAGGCGCGTTCATTTGGCGGTCACCATCGCGTTCGTGGTCATCGCACCGGATCGCCCGGCGAGCTCGCTCCGTCTCGATTGAGTGCCCGCTGCGTCCACCTTCAGGCTGTCGTCCTCGATCCTGCCGGTGAATATCACGCCGTATACATTGCGAGCCTTCTCGATCGACTCCCACCCTTCGAGCACATCGATGCGCACGCGCTCCGGATCTCGCGTGAGCGGATCGCCGTATCCCCCGCCGCTCGAATCGCGCCCCCTCATCACCTCGCCCTTGCGGATGTGCCGGTTGACCAGATTCGGCAGCTTCGTCTCGGCACCGCCCGGATCCGCCAGATGTGTGGAACCCGGCGTGCCGTCATGGCCGCCATTCACGCCACGCGGTCCGGCAAACTGTCCGTCGCATGGGATCACCACCTGCACCGGATTCTCGATCGCGGTGTAGGTGACCTGCTGTGCCGGTGCACCGCGATAGCGACCGGCTCCGGCCGAATCGGTGACGATGCCCAGCGACTCGACGCGGAACGGATGCTGGAGCTCGTCGATCTCGACGCTGTCCCGGTACATGAGTCCGGCGATCACCGGAATCGCGTAGTTGACCCAGCCATCGGCCGTGGGGCTCGCCGGTCCGCCGTTGGTGGAGAGCATCATGCGATTGACGTAGCGAGCATCGGCGCGACGATGATCCTTGCCCGAGAGCACCGCCATGCCCGCACCCAGACCGGTGCCGCCCTCGGCCAGTCCATGGCCCACGCCGAGCTGCGCGAACGCCGATTGTGTGATGTTCACCAGGCGCTCGCACACGTTGGTCGTGGCCACCGAGCAGCTATGCGGAAACACCGGCGCGGCGACCACGCTGTTCTCGGCATATTTGAACGAGAGACGGCGGAACGAACCGGCATTGCGCGGGATGTCCTTGTCGAGTGTGTTGAAGATCGCGCCTACCACCGCGCTCGTCGCCGCGGCTTCCGAGGTGTTGAGCCCGCAATCGACGCACGGCGGGTTCTCGCGCAGATCGACTTCGATCATCCCCTTCTTCGGATCGACGTCCAGAATCACCTTCAGCAACAGGCCATCGGGGAGGATGCCTTCGAGCGGATCGGAGCGACCGGTGTTCTCGATGCGCGCTTTGGGCAGCTTGCGGATCGATTCGGCCATGCGCCGCTCGGAGTAGTCGAGCCATTCCTTCATGAACGCCTTGATCGTCTTCCTGCCGTACTTCGCGCACAGCTCCTTCAAGCGGCGCTCGGCGATGCGCGCCGATCCCAGTCCGGCCAGGTAGTCGCCGTACCACTGGTCGGGCACGCGAATGCGCGCGCGGCACATGCGCATCACGTCTTCGACGTTCTTGAAGTCACGCTGGATCCGCACGCCGGGGAAGACGAGCGCGCCCTCCTCGTACACGTCGAGCGCCTTGGCGAAGTACGACGACGGAATGCTGTTGCCGATATCGGCCATGTGGCATTTGGCCACCGTGGTGAACAGATGCTCGCCATCGATGAACACCGGCACCAGGAACGTGTGATCGGCCGGATGGGTATTACCGCCGTACGGATCGTTGTCGAGATAGGCATCGCCCTCGCGAATGTCGCCGGCGTGGTACCTGCACATGTTGGCCGCCTGCAGGTGCGCACCGAAGATGTGCACCGGCAGCCCTTCGGCCGAGGCGAGCAGCTGGTTATCGCCGGTGACGATGCAGCACGAGAAATCGCGCGCGCTGCAGATCACCGCCGGGCGCGCCGCGCGCAGGCGCGGCTTGGTCATCTCGCGCC
>CADECO010000728.1:0-2131 GCA_902825905.1 uncultured beta proteobacterium | reverse complement strand
ATGAATTGGGAGATCACGAGTGAATCGTCGGTGCGTCGTGCGAGCCGGGCTGCATTTGGAGAGGGAGGCTACGGTCTGCCGAGGAACAAGTAATAGCTGTACAGCCCTTCATGCGTGCGGCCGTACGCGACATAGAGCGGACCGAGCGGCGTATCGACGCCGAGAAACAGTGCAGCTGATCGCAGCAGGCCAGTGTGCCCGCCCAGCGGCGGATTGCGCAGCTTGCCTGCTTCCAGCGACATGCCCGCATACAACCCTTCGAGCATCGTCTGCCTGGCGAGCTTGTTGTAGTAGACGATGCGCCCGAAGCTGAGCGAGTCGCCCAACAGCGCGCCGGTGCGATAACCCGATTGCTGCAGGAAGCCGCCCCACTGGAACAACTCGGCGACGCTACCGGTGCTACGGCCGAACTTGTAGCCAAGATTCAACGTGTGTTCGCCGAACGAGCGCACGTAGACGCCGTCGGTTTCCCAGCGATTGTAGGTGCGATCGCCACCCAATCCGCGTCGAGCGCCGAGCAAAGAGAGCGAGCCGCCATAGCCCGCGCGCGGAAAATTGACGCTGTCCAGTTGATCGACCGCCAACTGCGCGCGCCACGCCGCCTGCGTCACATCCACTTCGCCTGGCGCCAGCGTATCGGGCCCGGTATCGAGCTTGGCCTTCGCGCGTCCGCCCACCAGACCAACGCGCGCCTCGGCGAACTTGGTGAGCTGCCTGCCCAGATCGACGCCGACCAGGCTCGAGCGCACGTCGAAGCGAGCGACGCGCTGATTGCCCGAGAACAGATCGAGGGAGCGCCGTTCGATCTGCGCGTAGGGCGCGACGAACACGGATTGCGCGTCATCGAGCGGTTGGTACAACTCGGTCAGCAGCCGATCGGTGCGTCCGATCTGCACCTCGCTACGCCACTCCGCGCCGAGCGAATTGAGCCAGGTGCGGCGATAGCGCGCGAGCAGGTTGTAGTAGGCATCGCCGCGGAAGTCGGAGCTCAGGCCCAGACCGAAGCGCAGATAGTTGGGCCCCCATGATTTTTCGACCGCGTCGACCACCAGGATGCGCTTGCCGTGTTCTTCGAGAAACCGGTAGCCGACGTGCTCGAAATCGCCGGTGCCGAACAGCCGCTGCGTGTCGCGATCGAGGGTGTCGGTGTCGACGGTCTGTCCGGCGCGCGCATCGATGAGCGTTTCGGCGTAGCGCGGGTTGACGGCTCGCAGGCCGTTGAAGCGCACCTCGTCGATGCGGCGCGCGTCGGGCGCGGCGATCGCCTGCTGGCGCGCGCGATGCGCGGCAAACCGATCCGGGGTTGCGGTCAGCGCCTGCAGCCGCTCGGTGACGCGGCGCGCGGCAGCTTCGCCGATCGGAATGGTCGTGCCCATGCTGCCGAAATCCGCCGCGGAGAAGTCACCCAGCGCCGGTTCGATCAGGATGTCGGTCGGACGCAGCGAGGCGAGCGAGGCCTGTACGTTCTGCTCGGTGAGGATGTTCATCATCTGCGCCGTCACGCCGAGCACCGAGCCGAGCGCATCGCGCTTGAGCAGCGGCGTGCCCAGATTGACCGCGATGACGATCTCGGCACCCATCGCGCGCGCCACGTCCACCGGCAGGTTGTTGGTGAGGCCGCCGTCCACCAGGATCATGCCGTCGAACTCGGCCGGCGCGACCGCACCGGGCACCGACATGCTGGCGCGCATGGCGTTGGCCAGTTCACCGCTGGCCAACACGACCGGCTTGCCGGTGGCCAGATCGGTCGCCACCGCGCGAAACGGAATCGGCAGCCGGTCGAAGTCGCGCACGTCGCCCACGCGGGCGAGGTGGCGGATGATCCGTTCCAGCTGAACGCCCGAGACGATGCCCTTCGGCAGCAGCAGGCTGCCGTCGCGAAAGCCCAGGTCGGGGCCGAACAGGATCGACAGATCGTCCTGCTTGCGGCGCATCGACTGTTCCTGGCGTGGCAGCCTCTCGTTGAAGAGCAGCTCGGTCGACAGGCCGAGCGCGAGTTGTTCCAGCTGTTCGATCGGATTGCCGGAGGCGTAGGCCGCGCCAACCAGTGCGCCCATGCTGGTGCCGGTGATGCAGTCGATCGGCACGCGCAGCGCTTCGAGAATCTTGATCACCCCGATGTGCGCGGCAC
>CADECO010000727.1:0-2136 GCA_902825905.1 uncultured beta proteobacterium | reverse complement strand
CCCCGACCAACGCGAACGTATCGAGAGCGCGATCACCGAGGCCGCGAGAGCCTATGAAGCTGGCGGACGCGTGGCGATTCCCGCGCCGATGGTGCTCGCAGTAGCTCAGAAGATGTGAGGGTGGCGTCGCGATGGCCTTTATGTGAGGCTGACTGTCGTCTTGCCACGACAGGAAAGGCGGCTGCTATCCCCGTGAATTCACCAGTAGATGAATTGCTCGCACCATCCGCGGGCGAACCCTCTTCACCAACACTCGCCACCTCCAGCGTTGCCCCGGGGCGGTGCCCACCCGCGCGAGCGTGTGGCGATGCCGAGGGTCTGGCAGTTCAAGCGGGGCTTTAGGCCGCGAACTGTCTGAGGCCCTCGCGCCAATTCTCTTCGTTCATCTGCGCGCGAGGGCCGAGTTTTCGCGGCCCCGCTTGAACTGACAGACCCGAGGGTAGTCGCCCCGAGGCGACCATCGTCTTCGTCTCGCGCGGGTGGGCACCGCCTCGGGGCAACGCACGCACGGACCCCGCATCGAACCCGCACTACGGGTAGCTCACTCGAACTCGCCGGCGCAGTGGGTACGGCGCGCATGCGAGCGAGGCAGATACCCCTCGCAGACCGCCCCGCGTGTCCCTAACTCCCCGTCTTATTCGGATTGCGCCACATGCGCTCGAACGGCAGTCGCCACGCGTGCGGCGCGACGAGCTGGTGGATCGCATTCGGCCCCCACGAGCCGGGCGAGTACGGCCGCACCGGCGGCGGGTTGTTGAGCAGCGGTACCGATACCTCCCACAGCCGCTCGATGCCCTCGGCGGTCGTGAACAGCGTGTGATCGCCGCGCATCGCATCGAGGATCAGCCGCTCGTACGCTTCGAGCACATCATCGGCCATGCCGGTGTCGTGCATCGCGAACTGCAGGCTCAGCTTGTTGAGTTTCATGCCCGGCCCGGGGCGCTTGCCGTAGAACGACAGCGACATTTTCGAGGCGTCGGCCAAGTCGAAGGTCAGATGATCGGGGCCATGCGCGCCTACGCCCGAGTCGGCGGGAAACATGCTCTTGGGCGGCTCGCGAAACGCGATCGAAATGATGCGCTGCCCCTCGGCCAGGCGTTTGCCGGTGCGCAGATAGAACGGCACGCCGGCCCAGCGCCAATTGTCGATCGAGCATTTGAGCGCGATGAAGGTCTCGGTGTCCGACTCCGGATCGACGCCTTGTTCACAGCGGTAGCCGCCATACTGACCGCGCACCACGTCGCGAGGCCGGATCGGCAGCATGCTGCGGAACACCTTGTTCTTCTCCTCGCTGATCGGCTCGGGTGCCAGGTGCGTGGGCGGTTCCATCGCCATGAACGCGAGGATCTGGAACAGGTGCGTCACCACCATGTCGCGATAAGCGCCGGTCTGCTCGTAGAAGCCGGCGCGCTTGCCTAACCCGAGCGTCTCCGGGACGTCGATCTGCACATGGTCGATGAAGTTGCGGTTCCAGATCGGTTCGAACAGACCGTTGGCGAATCGGAACGCGAGGATGTTCTGCGCCGGTTCCTTGCCCAGGAAATGATCGATCCGGAAGATCTGCTCTTCGCGGAACACCTCGTGCAGTCGGGCGTTGAGCGAGACCGCGCTTTCCAGATCGGTGCCGAACGGCTTCTCCATCACGATGCGTGAGTTCGCTACCAGATCGGCTTCGCCGAGCAAGCGCACCACCGACAACGCAGCCGCGGGCGGTACGCTCAGATAATGCAGGCGCTGGGTGTCGGAGCCGAGCACCTGTTCGGCGCGCTCGACCGCAGCCTTCAGCGCTGATGGTCCGGCGCCGAGCGGCACGTAATCGAGAATGGCGGCGAAAGCTTCCCAGTCTGCGGGGGAGGGCTTGCGCGAGGAGAATTCGTCGAGCGCGCCCCGAGCAACATGGCGAAACCGTTCCGCGTCCAAGTCATCGAGCGATACACCGATGATGCGGCAATGGGGCAGAAAGCCGGCGCGCGTCAGATGGAACAAGCCCGGCAGCAGCTTGCGTCGTGACAGATCGCCGGTCGCGCCGACCAGCACCACCACCTGCGGGTGCCGAGGTCCGACGCTGGGAGAGTTCTTCGCCATGGTGCGCTCCTGATGCGCAACTGGCCGAAAGTCACGGGTGCGCCAATGCGG
>CADECO010000726.1:0-2140 GCA_902825905.1 uncultured beta proteobacterium | reverse complement strand
ACGGCAAGTTCTCGTGGGAGCGGCTGGGCAAGGCGTTCAAGGAATCGGTGCTGCCGCTCGGGATGCCGGTGGTGCTGTTCGGCGGGATTCTCGGCGGCATCGCCACTGCGACCGAAGCGGCGGTACTCGCCATCCTCTACGCCGTGGTGCTCGACGTCTTCATCTATCGCGAGCTCAAGCCTGCCGACTACAAGCGCATGCTGGTGCAGACCGGCATCACCACCGGCGCCGTGTCGATGCTCGCTGGCGTGGCCACCGCGATGTCGTGGATTTTCGCGACGCTCGGTGTTCCGCAAGTGATCGCGAACGCGTTGCAGCAGATCACCACTTCGCCCTACCTGCTGCTCGCGCTGGTGATGATCACGATCATCATCTTCTCGAGCATCCTCGACGGGCTGCCGGCGCTGATCATCTTCTATCCGATCCTGGCGGCGACGGTAGCGAAGTACGGCGTCGATCCGCTGCACTTCGGCCTGTTGAGCGTGGCGGCGCTGGGGATCGGTCTGATCCTGCCGCCGGTGGGGCTGCTACTGGTAGTGGTGTGCCAGATCGGCGGTGTGAGCCTGGGCGCGGTCACACGACCGATGATGCCGTACATCAGCATCCTCATTGCCACGCTTCTGGTGATTGCGTACATCCCGTGGGTGGTGCTGGTATTGCCGCGGATGCTGCTATAGCGAAAACAGGAGACCGACGATGAAAACGCCCGACGTCACCCCCGAGCAGATGCAAAGCCGCATCGCACGCTTCGACAAGCTGCGACCCACCAAGGACAGCTTCAAGGAGTCGAACGTCGGCGTGCCCGGCGAGGCTTACGAACTGCTCGCCGCGCACAGCGTGTTCTCGCTGCTCGCACCGCCGAACAACAAACGCAATGCGGCCAAGCCCGCCGTGGTGGGTGGAACGGGGCTGGAAGTGGTGATCGCGCAATGTCCGCCCGGGCAAGGTCCGTCGCTGCACGCCCACTGCGAAACGCACGAGATCTTCATCTGCATGAGCGGTCGCTACGAGATCATCTGGGGCGACAAAGGCGAGCACGCGGTCACGCTCGATCCGTGCGACATGTGCGCGGTGCCGCCGGGCGTGTTCCGGCGCTTTCGCAATGTCTCGGACCTTCCCGATGCGAAGCTGCTGGTGCTCGTGCACGGCGAGAAGACGTTCGCCGACGTGAAGTTCGACCCCTCGATCGGCGTCGAGGTGAAGAAGCGCTGGGGCGACAAGGTCTGGGACAACTTCCAGAACCTCGGCATCACGTTCGAGGCGCCCGACCCGAAGTAACGTTGAACAGACGCACCACGGCCTGGCGCAGCGGGCGCGCGAGCGGACGCTCGACCCAGCGGTTGATCGCCCAGGTAAGCGCCAGCACGACCGCGATCGCGATCGCCAGTCCGAGGCCCGCGTTCAGGCCGGTCTCTCCCAGTTCGCTCGCGACCATGTAGCCGATGTTCTGGTGCACGACGTAGAGCGGATAGCTGAGCGCGGCGCCGAGCGTGATCCACGACCGCGGGCGGACACTCAGCCAGTTCGCGTGGATGGCCAGGAAGAGCATGAAGAACGCGAGCACCGCTGCGGCGGCGATCGCCGGATGCAGATCGGGGTTCGATTCAGGCGTGACGCGCGCCGCCTCGATCCAGGCATTGACGACAGCCATCACAGTTGCGGCGGCAAGCAACGCCCAGCGCAGCGGCGATCCGCCCTCGCGGCGGATCCGGTAAAACAACATTCCGCCGGCGAACAGCGGCGCCCAGTGCGCGCAGAACCAGAGCTGGATGGTCCAGCTCGGAATCAGCACGCGCTCCAGCAACGCGATCATCAGCCAGACGAGGATCAGCCGCTCGACGTGGCGCAGCAACCCGGTGGCCAGCGCGATCAGCACCCACGCGTAGAACTGGATCTCGACGGCGAGCGACCAGTAGACCCCGTCGATCATCTCCGCCCCCACTCGCTGGGGCACCAGGCTCAGATTCAGCAGGAACTGCCGCAGCGTCGGCTGGTACTCGGCGTGGTCGAGCGCGAACGCGAACAACGTGGTGCACGCCGCACCGATCCAGAAGGCCGGCACCAGCCGGGCGACCCGCGATGCCACGAACGATCCTGCAGTCGAACGCTCGGCTGTCATCAGGATGACGTAGCCGCTGAT
>CADECO010000725.1:0-2148 GCA_902825905.1 uncultured beta proteobacterium | reverse complement strand
CACTGGCCCTGGGGCCGTTCCAGTTTTCAGCGCGACTACGCTCGACAAGCCCCGCTTTGCATCGTTGGTCAGGCCGGCTGTATCTCGGCGTGGGCGTGCTGGTCGGTGGGCTTGCCGGGATGGTCGTGGCATTCAACGCATTCGGCGGCCCGGTCGCACGCGCCGGATTTATCTGCCTGGCCGCGATCTGGCTGTTCAGCGCATTCAAGGCCTACCAGGCGATCCGATCCCGGGACGTCGTAGCCCATCGGCGCTGGATGGTGCGCAACTTCGCGCTCACGTTCGCTGCCGTCACGCTCCGACTCTGGCTGCCGGGATTGGTCGGATCGGGCGTTGCGATGCACATCGCCTATCCGCTGATCGCATGGCTGTGTTGGGTGCCCAATCTGATCGCAGCCGAACTTCTCTTCAATCGGGCACAAAAACTCGGTGCGCATTCCGTTCGACTTGATGGTCGATGATATGCGTGAACTGCACCGGCATCTGACGACGCTGGGGTTTGAACCTGCACCGATCGAAGCACGACCGGCGATCGATCACGAGTTCTTCACCGTGCGTGAACCCGCCGGGCACATCATCACGTTCTACTCGAGCCACGCCTCGGGCAAGCCCGTCTCAGTCGCGCGGCACGGAGGTGCGGGGTAGCAGCAACCGCGAGTGCTACGCTCCGCGCTCCCATCGATTGCGGAGGCTTTGATGTTTCGAAGAATTGTCGCAATGGCGATGCTGGTCTCGATCGTCGCCATGGCCACCTCCGGTGCCATGATGTTCGTGATCGAGCGACCCTCCTTCACGATCCAGATGCACCCGGTGCACAAGCTGTTCGGCCTGTTGCTGATCGTCTCGGCGATCGCGCATATCACACTCAACTTCAACGGCATCCGCGCGCATCTGCGCTCACGCTCTGCGGTCATGGTTGTGAGCCTCCTCACCGCCGTCCTCGTGCTGCTATACGGCGTGGCACTGAATAATCCGGTGCCATCGGAGCTGGCCACCCAGATGGATGAAGCGGCCAGGAAGGTGGAAAGCGGGGAAAAAGGGAAGTAGTGCGCCACTGGCGCGCCCACTCCGCTACCTCCTATTGCGCAGCCAACTCGATGCCCGTACGCGAATCGCGTCGCGTGTCCGGAGCTGCGTGAATCTCGCGCCAAATGTTAGATCGGCATCGGTGAGATGGATCCGATCTGATCGCGTTCGTGCAGGAGGAACTACCGCGACCGCAAAGCGGGTGGCCTGGCATCGGGATCGAGCACCGCCTTGCACTGGCTGCGCAGGAACGCATCGAGGGCCTGAGCGAGCCGATTCCTGATCTCGACGAGCTGCGTCAGCATCGCGTTGAGACTGCCGACATCGACCAGCTTGGAGACGAAGCGAACTACCGCGGCGCGCGCGTTGGCGATGGCACGCTCGACCGGTTTCATCGGATTCAACGCGCTGATCACCTTGCGAAAGTAGCTTTCGAACGTACTGAGGCTGACCCCCGCTTTCTTGAGCACGCTGTCGATCGCCTTGCGCACAACGCGTTCGGCCTTGTTGACATACGGTTTGATGCCGTTGGCGAAGCGGCTGAGTCCGTTGATGATCGCCTTCATCGCCTTGCCCCGGAATACGCTCAGCACCGATTGCACCGTGCGCAGCACCGCGCCGATCGGTTTGAGCACCGCGAGCGCCGAACGCAGCATCGCCTCGATGGCGTTGAACAGCTTCACCATCGCCGCAGCGGCGCGGTCGAGCGCGTCGCGCAACTCGGCGATCGGCTGGTTCAACTTCGCCGCACACGCCTGCACCTCCTCGGGTACCTGATCGCCGTAGTGCGCGATCACACGCTCGACCATGTCGCTCAGATACGCGATGCTGCCGGCGATGGCATCGAGCGTCGCGGCGGTGTTTTCCACCGGCTCCTCGATACGCTCAACCAGCTTGATGAGCGGCTGCAGCTTGCGATCGATCTCGCCGACGAGCGCGCGCGTGCGTCCGATCGAGCCGCTCTTGGGCGGGCCGGCGAGCGCTTCGAGCGCCTGCTTCAGTCCGCGCGCGGCCGGACCGATCGGTCCGGGCAAAATCGACATCGGGACCATCATCGTGCGCAACGACGACAACAGGTCGTGCAGATCGTCGAGGTCCTGATGAAGCGTGCCGGGAAAGGCG
>CADECO010000724.1:0-2154 GCA_902825905.1 uncultured beta proteobacterium | reverse complement strand
GCAAGGGTCTGGCGTTCGGCCGCGAGGAAGTGCGCGGGCTGGACGCGGTCGCACGCGGCATGGCACTCATCCAGGCAATCGGACTGCACCGGCGCTTTGCGCTCAGCATGGCGGGCGGAGACGCCAAGGCAGCGCAGGAATACCCGCAACGCCGCGCCGAAGTCGAGAAGGCCATGCAGGACCTCGACGCCCTGCTCGCAGCCGAGAAAACGAGCGCCGGCTTCAATGCCGATCGGGAGCAACTACGCAAGCTATGGTCGGACATGAAGCGCCGGCTCGACGCGAAGGATCTCGCCGGACCCGAGCATGTGCGCCAGCAATTGGCCCTGATGGATGCCGCCAAGACGGTGCTGGGCCGCATCGGCGATCACTACCTGCTCTCGCTCGACCCGGAAGCCGACACCTACTACCTGATTATCAACCTGCTCAAGTATCTGCCCGAATACTCCGAGGAGATCGTCAAGCTGCGCTCGTTCGCCGGGGCCATGGTCAAGCAGGACACGCTGAGCGATGCCGACAGCGAGCGGGTACGCGCGCTGGCCGACATCGTCGAGCAAGCCGAGCGCGAGGTGACCAACAACTTCACCAAGGTGTTTGAGCAGCGCGCCGAACTGAAGGCCACGTTCGACGCCTCGATACGCACCTTGACCCAGCACTCGGGCGATGCGATTCGCACCGCGCGCGACAGCGCCGACCCGGCAAAACGCCAAGGTGCGCTCGCCAAGGCGATCTTTGCTTCGGGTTCGAAAGCGATCGACGCGCAGCGTGCGCTCTCGAAACAGACGCTCGAGGTACTGACCGTCAGCCTGATGCAGCGTGAGGCAACCCTGGCGCGCAACATGACGGTGCTGATCGGCGTCGCGGTACTGGGCATCGGCCTGTTCGCCGCACTCTCGTGGCTGGTGGTGCGCAGCATCGCACAGCCCATGCGCGAACTGGCGCAGGCCGCCGAGGCGATCAAGCGTGGCCAGTTCGAGCTGGTGCGCCTCGAGGTGGCGCGCGACGAGCCCGGCCAGGTCGCGCAGGCATTCGCCAGCGTGCGCGACACGATCAGTGCCGTCGTGCAGGCGCAATCAGACATCGCACGCCTGCATGCCGCGGGCGAGATCGACCGCTTCCTGGAGCCGGAACGATTCGAAGGCGCGTATCGAGATCTGGCCGAGAAGGTGAACGGCCTGGTGAAGTCGCACGTCGACATCACGTTTCGCATGGCTGAAGTTGTGCAGCACTACGGACGCGGCGATTTCAGCGTCGATATGCCCGAACTGCCGGGCAAGCAGGCGGCGCTCACGCGTGCGGTGGTCGATGTGAAGGCGCATCTGGCCGCCCTGTCGCAGGAGCTTGGCCGGCTGGTCGACAGCGCCGCCCGCGGCGAGTTCTCCGCGCGCGGCAACGAGCAGAACTACGAGTTCGCCTATCGCGACATCGTGGTCCAGCTCAATCGTCTGATGCAGACGATCGACGCCAGCCTGGGTGATGCCAACCGCGTGTTCGCGGCGCTCGCCAAGGGCGATCTGCGCGAGCGCATCACGGCCTCCTACGATGGCAGCCTGGCCACGCTGAAGGACAGCGCCAACGCCACCACCGAGCAACTCGGGAGGCTGATCGCCGTCGCACGCGAGGCCGCCGTCGAGATCGACACCGCGGTCGGTCAAATCGCGCAGGGCAATTCCGATCTGTCTGCCCGTACCGAGCAACAGGCGAGCGCGCTCGAGCAGACCGCCAGTGCGATGGAGGAGCTGACCAGCACGGTCAGGCAGAACGCCGAGAGCGCCAGCCACGCCAGCCGCTTGATGGGCGAGACGGCAACGGCAGCCCAGGGCGGTGGCGAGACCATGCATCAGGTGGTCGCGACCATGAGCGGCATCGCGGACTCGTCGCGGCGGATTCAAGACATCATCGGCGTCATCGACAGCATCGCGTTCCAGACCAACATCCTCGCACTTAACGCCGCGGTCGAGGCGGCCCGGGCCGGGGAACAGGGTCGAGGATTCGCGGTGGTAGCCGCCGAAGTGCGCGCGCTCGCGCAGCGCAGCGCCGGGGCCGCCAAGGAGATCAAGACGCTCATCACCGGTTCGGCCGGTCAGGTCGACGCCGGAACCGATCTGGTCAACCGGGCCGGCCAGCAGATGCAGGAGATCGTCGGCTCGATCC
>CADECO010000723.1:0-2160 GCA_902825905.1 uncultured beta proteobacterium | reverse complement strand
ATCCTGACCGAATCGATCGCATCAACATGGGGCATCCGCTGCTCGACCGAGAGCAGATGAGGCGGGGCTGTGACAAGCGAATAGCTTGCGCCCAGCACGCTCGCGCCCTGACGAAATCCGAAGACCTCGCGCATGACGGTGGCTATGATCGCCTGCAACGCGTCGAAATAGTCCGGCGCTACAGCAGCTTTGACGCCCGGATAATGAAGGTCGTCCGGTGCGAAGTCGGCGCTTGCAGCGTGGCGGCGCAGGCTGTGCGGGTCGGGGGCGAAACCCTCAATGGTGACCACGGGCTCACACTCGCGTCCGATCATCGTAACGCTAATCGAGGGCCCGGTCATTATGCTGGGCGACGGTCCGCCGCTGCGGCGCCATCTCCGTGTGCGCCTTCGCTCAGCGCAATGATCGCCTGCTCATGCACGGGCAGAGTCGGCAGGCTGCGGCCAATGACCTGCTCAATCTGTTCAAGCTGCGCCAGGTTAGTGCGCGAATCGAGCAGATCAGCAAGGGGATTGTAATCTTCGGCTTCGATACCCTGACCGTCGAATACAGCAAGCCAGCTGGCTTCCTTGAACAAATCATCGGTTCCCAGCAGCAATCGTCCGGACCTCCGAAACTGCGCTTCCTTTTCTATCAGGCTGGCGGGCAGAACCATGTGGCGGCAGTGTTCCCATAACGGCTCGGTCTTGCCGCTAGTCGCATGGTAATGCAGGATCAGGAAATCCTTGATGTTGTCCATGTCCAGCGAGAAAAGCCGGTTGAATTGCGCTGCCAGGCCGGGGTCGCAGTCGCGATTGGGAAACAGCGCCAGCAGCTTAGCGATGCCGCTCTGGATCAGGTGGATGCTGGTCGACTCGAGCGGCTCAAGGAAACCCGCGGACAGGCCGATCGCAACCACATTGCGGTCCCAGGTCTTGCGCCGCCGTCCCGCCGTGAAGCGAAGGAAGCGCGGATCGGCGAGCGCCTCGCCATCGAGATTGGCGAGCAACATGTCGGCGGCGGCTTCGTCGCTGGTGAAGCCGCTGCTATAGACATAGCCATTTCCCGTTCGGTGGCGCAGAGGGATGCGCCATTGCCAGCCTGCGGGCCGCGCGGTCGAACGCGTGTAGGGCGTGATGGCGTCGCCGCGCGCGCAGGGAACTGCGACGGCGCGGTCGCACGGCAGCCAATGGGACCAGTCATCATAACCGGCGCCAAGCTGACCTTCGATCAGCAGCGCGCGAAATCCCGAGCAATCGATGAACAGTTCGCCTTCCAGGCGCTCGCCGCGGTCGGTCGACAGCGCCGTGACAAAGCCCGTCTCGGGATCCTGTTCGACCCGCACCACCTTGCCTTCGTGACGCACGACGCCTTGTGCCTCGCAAAGCGTCCTGAGATGCCTCGCATAAAGTCCTGCGTCGAAATGATAGGCATAGCCAAGGGTCGATAGGATCGACTTTGGATCTTGCACAGGTTTCGCGAACCGACCGTCGAGAGCGAGCTGTGTCGTGAGCGAATATGCCGATAGCGCGCGCGTCAATCCATCGCGCCGCGCCTTCAGCCAACGGTGCTGGAAAGTGACCCCACTCAGCGCAATGCCGTATTGGCCGAAGGGGTGGAAGTAGCGATGGCCAGGCGCGGCCCAATCGACGAATTCGATGCCCAGCTTGAAGCTCGCCTTGGTGGCGAGCATGAACTCGGCCTCGTTCAGCCCAATCAATTCATTGAACCAATGGATGGTGGGTATCGTCGCCTCGCCGACGCCGATCGTTCCGATATCCTCGGATTCCACCAAGGCGATCTTGAGCCGATCAGCGAACAACTTGGCCAGCGCGGCCGCGGTCATCCACCCGGCGGTGCCGCCACCGAGGATGACGACCTTGCTGATGCGCTCACTGTTCAACGAGGCCTCCTCGATCACCGCACCAAGCATGTCGATTAGCCGCCATCAGCCTGGTCTTCTTGCAAAACAAACGCCTACATGCTCGTCGCCGAGATTCGAATTACCGATGCTCGATGGCCTCCCGGATCAACGAAAACACTCCAGTTCTTAGAGACTACAAGGCTAATCCGCGAGGCCACCGGGTTCAAGAAAATCCCAGACAGGCAAGTGATCGTTTTGTTTCAACATCGGCCAATTCCGAAATCAGTTCGGCGGCTGGACCGAAAGATAAACTGTGC
>CADECO010000722.1:0-2163 GCA_902825905.1 uncultured beta proteobacterium | reverse complement strand
GACCTGCACGTCGTATTGCGCACCCGCCAGTACAACCAGTTCCGCCTGCAGCTCGCGCGCGCGGACGGCACCTTCGTCGGCGAGTTCAACCGACTGGTGCGGGACTCGAACGGCAGCCTGCGCATCGCGCTCAATTCCTCGATGCTGCCGGGCGGCAGCTATCGGCTCGTGGTCGAGGGGCTGACCTGGCGCGGCGAGGCCGTGGCGCTCACCTCGCTGCAGCTCACCGTCGCACGCTGACACGTCGACCGTAGGACATTTGTCACCGGCTCGGCGACATAAGCCGCGGGCGCGCGCCGTTCGTCGCGACGCCCGCGCCAGCAATCGCCCGCCTCCCCTAGGAGCTTGTCTGAGTAACGGTCTTTGAAGCCGGCGGTGGGTGTGTGGAGAAGCGTCTGGAGATGAGATTTCTGAGGGACAGGGTTGCGGGACCACGATTGGCCGAGCAGCGCGCATCGAGGTCAGCTGGATTTCGCGGCCTGCGCGAGCTTCAACAGGTTGTGCACGGTACAGATCAGGCTCCATTCGCCGCGCACCTGCTCGAGGCCGCGCAACAGGAACTGCCGGAAGCCGCGCGCCTGCTTGATCTGCCCGAACACCGGCTCGGGCAGGGTCTTGCGCAGCCGATATCGACTGCGTCGCCCGGCGCGGGCAAGCTTGAGGCGCATCGCGGCCACCCGAGTGTCGGCACGCCCGCGCCGTCGACCGGTTGCCACCGCCATGCCATGACGCTGGCGCCCGGTGGCGATATAGCCGTCGATGTGACGGCGGGCGAGCACGGCGAGGTTCCCCTCCGAGCAATAGCCAGCATCGGCGGAGAGCTCCTGCGCCTGCCGGCCCGTGTTCTGCTTGATCTGCGCGACGATCGGCGCGAGCTGCTGCACGTCGGTCGGGCTGTTCGAGAGGCTCTGTGCGACGATCACCTGCGCCGCATGATCAACGGCCGCTTGGGCGTTGTAGCCCTGCACGAAGTCCTTGCCCGACTTCATGATGCGGCTGTCGGGGTCGGTGAAGTTGCGCTGCGCCTTGGGCTGCGGTGCGCTGCGGCCCGCAGCGTGCGCTTCGGCTTCGAGCGCCGCCTTCGCCGCGCGGATCTTCTCGAGCCGTGTCTGCTTGTCGGCGACCCAGCCGGGCAGCTCATCGCCGCGCCGGGTGTCGTGCTCACGGTCTTCGGCCGCATCGACTCTGGCGGCTTGATCGAACCAGGTCAGCACTTCGCGCTGCAGCCGCGCTGCCGTCTCCGGCATGCGTCCATAGCTCATCGCCTTGTGCTTCGAGGCGTTGGCCTTCACCTTGGTACCGTCGAGCGCCACGTGCCCGAGCTTCACCAGCCCGGCGCGCTGGCACAGCTTCAGCACCTGCAGGAACAGCCCCTGCAGCGCCGTCAGGTGCCGCTTGCGAAAGTCGCTCACCGTGCGAAAGTCCGGCCGGTTCAACCCCGTCACCGCCATGAAGTCGACCCGCTCCTCGCAAGCCCGCGCAATACGCCGCGAGGAGTAGACCCCCTGGCTGTAGGCGTACAGCAGCAGCGCCGTCATCATCACCGGGTGATACGGCGGGTAGCCGCGCTCCTCCTGCTCGTACGGCGCGAGAATCGCCGACAGGTCCAACTGCTCGCGGACCGTCTCCCGCACGAAGTGCGCCACGTGATCCGCCGGCACGAAATCCAGCACCGACGGCGGCAGCAGCCAAGACTGCTCCACGTTCCACTCGCGAAAGGTCTTCGCCATGCCGCTCGATCCTCAATCAGACTCACGCCAGTGTAACCAACCGATTACTCGGACAGGCTCCTAGAATCCCGGCGCATGAGCCTCGCGCGTCTTCGCAGACCGGACCGGCAGCGGCTGCTGCTTGCGCTGGCGATGCCGTTGCTGCTGGCGCGGCTGCTGGTGCCGCCGGGCTTCATGCCCGTCGTCACCGATGGTGCGCTCAGGCTCGTGCTGTGCCCGATGCAGGGTGCGCTGCCGATGGTGCCGCAGCACCAGGACCCGCACGCCGATCACGCGCAGCATGCTCATCACGCGCACGCGGCACCGGTTGCGGCGCCGGTAGCGCTCGCCGTTGCCGCGACGACTCCTGTCACGAACGTCGTCCACGACGGCGCGCACGCGACCGGTGGACACACGCAAGCTCCCTGCGCCTTCGCCTGCAGCACCAACATGG
>CADECO010000721.1:0-2173 GCA_902825905.1 uncultured beta proteobacterium | reverse complement strand
CACGCCACCGCGATTGATGATGTCTTTGGTGCGGCCGGTGATTGCGACGTTGCCGGCAGCATCGATGGTGGCGAGATCGCCGGTCCGGTACCAACCGTCGGCGGCGAAGCTCGCAGCGTTCGCGGCGTCGTTGTCGAAGAAGCGCGGGAACAGCAGGCACCCGCGTACCTGCAACTCGCCTTCGGTGCCGGGCGAACAGGGCACGCCGCTGGCGTCGACCACCCGCACCTCCGTACCCGGACTGGTGCGTCCGGCCGTGCGAGCCGCGACTTCCAGCGGATCACCCGGACGCGTGTAGAGCGCACCGGCCGTCTCGGTCATGCCCCATAGTTGCGTCACCGCGCACTGCGGCAGCTTCGCTTGAAACCAGCGCACCAACTCGGGCAGACACGCGCTGCCCGACATGATGGCGAGTTTCAACGAGCTGAAATCGTGCTGATCGAGCAGCGATTGCGCGCGCAATGCGGCCACGTGGGCGGGCGCGGTCCACAATGCAGTGGGTTTGTCGTTCGCGACCGCATTGGCGAGATCGGATGGCGTGAACGCAGGCAGCAACACCACGCTCGCGCCCACCGACCAGGCGACGTTCACGCTGTACAGCCCGTACAGATGCGAGAACGGTGCAGCAGAGAGCACGCGATCAGCCGCGTTCAAGCGATGTTCCGGTGCGCCGAGCCGCGCATTCGACAGCATGGTGTGATAGTTGTGCGGCACGCCCTTCGGTGCCGCCGTCGTGCCCGAGGTGTAAAGCAGCAGGAACGGATCGGAAGCCACCGGCGGCGCGACGGTTCGCTCGTCGATCGGTTTCGACGTTTCGATGAGCGCCCGTAGCGAGAGCACACCGGCCACCGGCTCGCCGAGCGTGATCACCGTTTGCAGCGCTGGCAGTTTCGTTTTGAGCGCCAGATACGCCTGGGCGGGCGACCAGTCTTTTGCCTGCGTCAGACCGATCACCGCTACGGCCCGGCTGTGCGCCAACAGCGATTCGAGTTCCGCGCCGCGATAGGGCATGTGCAAGGTGCACATCACCGCGCCGAGGCGGCAGATCGCGAGATACGCGATCAGGAACTCGGCGATGTTGGGCAGTTGCACTGCGACCACTTCGCCCTTGGCGATGCCCGCCTCATGCAGGCCCGCCGCCAGTCGCGCAACCTGATCGGCCAGCGCGCGAAATGTGGTGGTACGCCCAGCGTGGACAATCGCCGGCGCATCGGGGGTCTCACGTGCCCGGCGTGCGATCCAGCCATGCAGCGTATCGTCGCGCCACCAGCCCTGCTGCACGTGGTGGCGTGTACGCTCGGCGTCGAACTGGAACGCAGCGCGCAGCCGCAGCGCGTTGTCGCTGTAGCGGAACCGTTCCTCGAGCGGCACGAAGCGTTCGGGTCGAAAGCGCCGGCCGCCACCCAGTTCGAGCAAGGCGGCGTTCAGTCCGACGCGAAAGCGCCGCGTCTCCTCGAAGTTGCGGATGAACATCACCTGCTCCGGCGCGAGGCCGATACGTTCGGCGATCTGCCGATCGTTCAGGCCCATGCCTTCGCGTTGGCGTTCGATCTCGGCCCAGTCGAGCTTGCGGTACGGATCGCCCTCGCGCACCTGCAGGTTGTGGCTCATGCGAAAGATCGTCTCGCCGTAGGCCGCGATCATGGCCTCGGTGATACCCAGTTGCTCCCTGGTGAGGCCCAGTGCCATTACGCTTTTCTCCCGGCCGCACGTTGCTCTTCAGTGCGCAGGATCGGGTCTGCGGCAGGTGCCTGCGTGGCGATCGGGCACACGCGCATGCATTCGAAACACTGCGCGAACCAGCCGCCCGAGCCGGCCGACACCTTGTACCAGAGCATCTTGCGGTCCGGATCGAGCAGACCTTCGGCGCCATGCGTGCGGATCTCGTCCTGCACCGCCGCGGCCAGCATCTTCGGTACCGCTTCGAACTCCTGGGTGAATTCGGCGCAGGCGGCCATGTCGTAGCGCATCACCTGCTGTTTGCCCGCGGCGTCGATCTCGCCCGACAGGCATTGCGCCGGGCAGAACTTCATGCACGGCGTGCGCCCGATCGATCGATACATGCTCACGCACGAGGGCGCGGGGCACGGGTTGTCCTGCAGCGGCGCGTCAGCGGGGAGTTCGAGCTCGGTGAAGATCGAGGCGTAGTACATGAAGCCGAACTGCGGATGCA
>CADECO010000720.1:0-2178 GCA_902825905.1 uncultured beta proteobacterium | reverse complement strand
AGCCCGCGCACTTAACGAGACGTGTGCTCGTGCCACCACCGCACGCACGCGCGAGCCAGTGCGCGGGTCGGATCGATGCACCGGGCGCGCATCGGCGCATCCACACCTTCGATCGCGATCGGCGTCTCGGTACACGCGAGCACGACCGCATCGGCACCTCGATCGAGCAGCGCTGCGATTGCCGGCTTCAGGACCGCGGCGGCCGCAGCCACATCGCCTGCCTTCACCTTCTCGATTGCCGGCAGCACGGCACCCGCCAGCTCTGCCTCGGAAGGTTGCATCGTCTCGTATCCAAGCGCGTTGAGCCGGCGATCAAACAGTTTCGCCGTCAGCGTTGCACGGGTGCCGATCACCGCGACGCGGGCTCCCGGCGCGACGCTCGCATGCGTGGCCTGGCAGCCCGTCTCGACGATGCTCAGGAACGGTACCGTGCAGTCGCGCATCAGTTCGTCGTGCCAGTAGTGCGCGGTTATGCACGGCATCGCGAGCGCGACCGCACCGGAATGGATGAGCCGATCGCGCAACGACGCCAGCGCCGGCAGCGGCGACTCACCGCCGGCGAGAATCGCCGCCGGGCGCGAGGGCACGCGCGGATCGGACAGGATCAACAACGGCACGTGATCCTCGTCGCGCGTCGCAGGCGTCTCCTCGATCACCTTGCGAAAGAAATCGGCACTCGCCAGCGGACCCATGCCGCCGATCACCCCGATCACGTCGAGCGCAGTGTTCACCACGAGACCGGTGTCGCGATCAGCGCTTCAGCGCAGGCGCGAAGGCGTGCGTGTAACCGTACAGACCGACCGCGCCACCGGTGTGCAGGAACACCACGTTCTCGCCCTGCTTGAACCGCCCCTTGCGGATCAGGTCGATCAGACCGTCCATGGCTTTGCCCGAATAGACCGGGTCGAGCAGGATGCCCTCGGTGCGCGCCAGCAGTTTCACCGCCTCGATCATCCCCGGCGTGGGCAGACCATAGCCCTGCCCGACATAGTCGCAATTTGCGACCACCGATTCGCGACTCACCGCACCCGGTACACCGAGCAATTCGGCGGTCTTGCATGCGAGCGTATAGACGCGTTCTTCCTGCGCCTGGCGCGGCGCGCGCACGCCGATGCCCAGCACCGGAATCCCGCTGCGCGCCCCTTCGAGCCCCGCCACAAGTCCGGCCTGCGTACCGGAGCTGCCCGTGCCGTGCACGAGATGGTCGATGCGCAACCCCATGTTGTTGGCCTGATCGATCAGCTCGAGGGCACAGGTCACATAGCCCAGCGCGCCAACCGGATTCGACCCGCCGCCCGGAATGATGTACGGCTTACGGCCCTGCGCGCGCAGCTTCTCGCCCAACTGCGCCATGGCACCGTCCATGTCGGTGTTCGCGGGCACCTCGGACAGCTGCGCGCCGTACATCTCATCCAGGAACACGTTGCCCGAGTGTCGATACTCATCGACCGTGTAGCCGGTGCGATCTTCCAGAATCAAATGGCATTGCAGACCCAGCTTCGCCGCGATGGCCGCCGTCTGACGCGCGTGATTGGACTGTGTGGCGCCCTGCGTGATCACGGTGTCGGCCTTCTGCTGCAACGCCTCGGCCATCAGGTACTCGAGCTTGCGCGTCTTGTTGCCACCGGTGGCAAGGCCGGTGCAATCGTCGCGCTTGATCCACAGGTCGGGGCCGCCGAGCAGCTTCGACAGGTTCTTCATCGGTTCGAGCGGCGTGGGCGCGTGGGTGATGCGAATGCGGGGAAAGCGGGTGAGTTTCATTGGGCGCGGTCGGTGGTGGATCGCCCTTCGACAAGCTCAGGGCGAACGGTGCAGAGAAGGGGGCTACATCTTAGCCGGGGCGCGACGCGCCGCGCGCGGGACGCAGGATCCGGATCTCAGCGCGCCGTTTTCGGCGCGTGCGGATCCTGTAACGGCACGTTGATTGCGCCGCCACGATCCGACATGGTATCGGCACGCGCGATGCCGACGTCAAAACGTTGCTTGCGTCCAAACGACTCGACCAGCGGGATCTCGTCGTCGCGCAGTGCTTGCATGCGCTTCTTGCGATCCAAGGCCGCACGAATGTACGGCGCCAGGTCTTCATCCTTCTGCCGCTGCCGCGCCGCGTCGCGCTCCTTGAAAGCGGGCATGACGTCGCGCGCGTGATCCTCGGAGATGGCGGCGTCGACGCTGCCA
>CADECO010000719.1:0-2182 GCA_902825905.1 uncultured beta proteobacterium | reverse complement strand
CCGTCCTGCAAGCTCCTGCTGATGCGCCACGCCTTCGCCTGCGGCGCCGATCGCGTGGAGCTCAAGACCGATTCCGAGAACGCCCATTCGCGCGCTGCGATCCTGAAGCTCGGCGCGCAGTTCGAGGGCATCCACCGCCACCACATGCGCCGCCCTTGGGGCGGCTGGCGGGACACGGCTTGGTACTCGGTCTTGCGCGAGGAATGGCCGGGCGTGGAAGCGAAACTGGAGGCGCGCCTCGCCGCATTCGGTTAAGCAGAGCGGCATGAATAGAGCCGACATCCTCGCGCGCATCGCGGCCGGGCGGACGGACTACGTGTTTGACCTGCTGGCGTTATCCGATTGGCGCATCGCGCTATCCGAAGGGCCGACCAATCCGCTGCAATGGTTCGTCTATTACGGCGACGTGACCGCGCTGAAGGCGGTGCTCGCCGCCGGTGGCGATCTATCGAGCATCGACCTCGACGGCGAACTCGGCAACGCGGCCTTCAATGGCTTCTGGAAGGTGTGCGATTTTCTGATCGCGCATGGCGCCTCCGCCAAAGCGATCAACCCCGACACTGGCGAAACGGCTTTGCATGCCGCGCTCTCGAAGGCCGCACGGCCGCATTATGCGTACGTGGTGCGCCTGCTGCTCGAACATGGCGCCGATGCGAATGCGCACACGATTGCGGGGCGCGAGACCGGCGCCTTCATGCGCGACGTGCGCACCAAGGGCGAGACGCCACTGCACCGCGCCGCTTCGTTCGCGGACGAAGCCACCATCGAATTGCTGCTGCGCCATGGAGCGGATGTGACCGCGCAGGACGCAGCGGGCGACACGCCGATCTCGTGGGCCAGCTGGCACTTGCGGCCAGGCGCGATCCTGAAACTGCTCGCGCACGGCCCTCACCAGATCAGCGCTGGACACGTGGCGCGCATCACCAGCGACCACGGCGCGGGCTGGGGCTATGGCGTGGAGCGCAATCAGCTCGGCGAATATCTGCTGGACAGCAAGCCGTAGCCGTCGCTTGAGCGTGCGTTGCAAATTGAACGACTTCGCGTACATTGCGTGAGACGCGAGCGCCGCAACAGCGGCCATCGGGGCGCTCCCCGCCGCGCCGCTTTCCAACTCTAACGAGGGAGGCGCGCGCAAAATCGCTCGTAGCTCAACATGACAACCATTCTTCTGCTTATCGTCGTGCTCGTCACCGCGACCGTTTCTGGCGTCTTCGGCATGGCCGGCGGGCTCATGTTGATGGGCGCCCTGACGCTGGCGATGCCCGTCGCGGCCGCGATGGTCACGCACGGGGCGGTGCAGTTCGTCTCCAATGGCTGGCGCGCGGTGCTGCATCGCAAGCACATCAACTGGCCGATCATCGTGTTCTATGGGCTCGGCTCCGCGATTGCCGCGGGCGCACTGGCGCTGGTGACGTATGAGCCGACCAAGGCGTGGGTGTATCTCATGCTTGGCCTCGTGCCGGGCCTCGCGTGGATCCCGAAAGGGCGCTTCAATCTCGATGCCGCGAAGCCGTCGCACGCCGTCGCCTGCGGGCTGAGCGTCACGGGGCTCAATGTGCTGGCCGGCGTCTCGGGGCCGTTGCTCGACGTGTTCTTCGTCCGCACCGCGCTGACGCGTCATCAGATCGTGGCGACCAAGGCGGCAACACAGGCGTTCAGCCACACCGTGAAGATGGTGTTCTATGGCGTGCCGCTGCTTGCGTCGGCGCAATCGAGCGGGCTGCCGCCGTGGTGGTTCTTCATCGTCGCCACGCCGCTCGCCATGCTTGGCGCCTATCTCGGCGGCTTGGTGCTCGACCGCATGAGCGATGTGAATTTTCTCAAGTACACGCGCTGGATCGTGACAGCGCTTGGCGCGATCTACTTGGTGCAAGCGGCGTTTCTGTTCGCGCAGGGCTAAACGTCGCCCTCAACGGTATCCGGCGCGCCCTCGTCGATATCGAGCAGATCGGCGGGCCTGCACTCGAGCGCTTCGCAGATCTTCGCCAGCGTCTCGAAACGTACGCCCTTCACCTTGCCGGTACGCAGCAGCGAAAGGTTCGCTTCGGTGATGCCGACACGCTCGGCGAGATCCTTCGCCTTCATCTTGCGGCGCGCCAGCATCACATCGAGGGTGACGACGATGCGCATCAAACGATCTGATCGTTCTCTGCTTTGAGGTTTTTGGTGGCGTCTTCCAGCA
>CADECO010000718.1:0-2187 GCA_902825905.1 uncultured beta proteobacterium | reverse complement strand
CGCCAGTCGATCGGCGTCTTGCCGTCGTCGCCGAAGATCGACACCGCGAGCATGTCCCACTCGGAATTGTCGACTCCGGACGAAAACGGCCAGTGCCCGCTCACGATGAATCCGCCGTCGGCCTTGCGACCACGTCCGGCAGCCAACGCGATCGACGAAGCCATCAACGCATCGGGATTGGCATCCCACACCTCATGCTGCGTCTGCGGCTCGTAGAACCCGAGAATCCAGTGATGCGCACCGAGGTTGCCGACGTTCCACGCGGTTGACGGACAGCCGCGCGCGATCTCGGACACGATGTCGACGATCGCCACGAAATCGAGCTCCATCCCGCCGAAGCACTTGGGCTGATGGAAACGGAACAGCCCGGTCTCGTGCAGCAGTTGCTCATTCTCACGCAGCAGCACGCGCGCCTGTTCGGCCTGCTCGGCGCGCCGGCGCAGCACCGGCACGATCTCCCGCGCGCGGCGCATCGCCTCGTCATAACCGACGCCGGAGAAATCGCGCTTCGGTTGCGCGAGCGTGCCTACCGCGCCGAATTCCATTACCACCCGCTCTTGGGTGCGAACTTGGCCGTCGCTTCCGACTCCGGCCACACGATCTGCGGATCGCCTTTCTGCAGTTGCAGGAAGCCGGTCTTGGTCACCATGTTTTCGATGCCGGTGAACTTGACCGTGCCGTTGATCGTCTCGAAGCTGCCCGATGCGATCGCGTTGCGCAGCTTGGTGCGATCCAGCCCGGCGGTTTTCACCGCCTGCTCCAGGATCTCGCACGACACGAACGCCTCGATCGAATCGAGATAGTCGGGCTTCTCCTTGAACTTGGTCAGATATGCCTCGTTGAACGATTTCGCCTTGGCGTTGCGACTGGGCGCCCAATGCCCGATCGTCACGATGCCATCAGCCGCATTGCCGAGCAGCTTCGGGAAGAAATCGATCCCCGGGCCGACCAGCGCGAAGTGGAACTTGCCGCCCAGCCCCAGCTCCTTGGCCTGCCGCACGTAGATCGGCGAATCGCTCGGATACGACAACGAGATCACGCCATCGACATTAGCGTTCTTCACCTGGGTGAGCATCGCGGTCATGTCTTTGATGTCGGGCGGATACTCCTGATTCACCGCGATCTTGATGCCCTGCTTCTGCAGTGCCGGCTCCAGAAACCCCTTCACTTCCTTGGAGAACGGCAGCACGTTGGTGAGCAGCGCCACCGAGTTCACGCCGTTGGCCTTCAACATCGCCGCCAGCTCGTTGCCGAGCCGATCGGGAAACGCGGCAGTCACGAACCACAGGTGGGTGGGCTTCAGCTCGCGCAGCTTGGCCGACGAAGCGGTGTTGCCCACCATCGGAAACTTGAAGCGCTCCAGCACCGGCGCCACCGCGATGTGCGTGGGCGTGCCCCATGGTGCAAGCAGCAGATCGACCTTGTCCTGCGCGATCAGCCGCTCGTAGATCTTGGCAGCCTGCGTCGGGTTGCTCTGATCGTCGTACTGCACGAACTCGACCTGACGCTTCTGGCCACCGACCTCCAGCCCACCCGCCTTGTTGACCTGCTCGCGCCACAACTCGTACGCGTTCAGCTGCGACGGCGCCGCGGCGGCGAAGATGCCCGTCTTGGCGATGGAAAATCCGATACGGACCGGCTTGCCCTGCTGCGCCAGCGCGGGTGCGCTCACCAGCGCAGCTACTGCCGCCGCGACGAGGGAACGTAAGACGATTCTGCGTTGCATGACTCCTCCTGGTGTTGTGTCTACTTGCCCAGCATTGCGCGCAACACGCGCTCGCTGGTCAACGGTAGCTTGTGAATCCTCGCGCCGCTCGCCCGCTTGACCGCGTTGGCGATCGCCGACGCCACCGGCACGATGCCCACTTCGCCCACGCCCTTCGCGCCGAACGGTCCGCTCGTGTCGTTCGATTCGACGATGATCGCGTGCAGCGCGGCGGGCGTGTCCTTGATGGTGGGAATCTTGTAGTCCATGAGGGTGGGATTCGCAAGCCGCCCTTCGTCCCACACCATCTCCTCAACCAGCGCGAACCCCATGCCCTGCACGAACGCGCCTTCGAGTTGACCTTCGACGAGCGTGGGATTGATGGCCTTGCCAACGTCCGCCGCCGACCACGCCTCGCGCACTTCGACCTTGCCGGTCACTTCGTCGATCTCGGTGTCGACCACCATCGCGCAGAAGCTGTA
>CADECO010000717.1:0-2209 GCA_902825905.1 uncultured beta proteobacterium | reverse complement strand
ACAAGATCTTCGCCGAGTGCGTGAAGTATCTGAAGCCGGGCGACGTGCTCGCGCACCCGTTCAGCAAGCACCCCGGTGGATTCGTGAAGGTCGACGGCAGCTTGCATCCGCTGGTGAAGGAAGCACTCGCCAAAGGCGCGAAGGTCGACGTCGGCCACGGCTCGCACTTCAGCTTCAAGACGGCGCGCGCGGTGCTCGAGGCGGGAATCATGCCCGACACGCTCGGTGCCGACATGCACGGCTACAACACGCATGTGCCCAAACCGGCCGGCACGCCCGACCAGCATCCCGACGAGGAGATGCATCTGTTCGCCGGCCAGACGCAGTTCAGCCTGGTGAGCGCGATGAGCGAGCTGATGGCGCTCGGTGTGCCGCTGGAAAAACTGGTGCCGATGGTCACCTGCAATCCGGCGAAGATGATCCGCATGGAGAAGGAACTCGGCAGCTTGCAGCCGGGCGTCGTGGCCGATGTCTCGGTGCTCTCGGACGAGCGCGGCCGCTGGACGCTGGTCGACAACGAGGGCACCAGGGTGTCGACCGAGCGGATGTTGCAGCCGGCGTTCTGCCTGCGCGCGGGCAAGCGCTTCGACGCCAACGCGCCGATCCTGCCGATGGCGCAGGCGGCCTAGCGCATGGCGTTGAACACCACGGGAAGCGCCGCGCCGGCGCTCGAGCCGCGCTCCCCGGACGGCAACGCGCGCGCCAAAGGCATCGGCGCGCGGTTGACGCGCAAGGAAGACGCCCGCCTGCTGCGCGGCCAGGGCGAGTTCCTGCCCAACATCGCGATGGTGGGCACGCACAACGTGGCGTTCGTGCGTTCGCCCGTCGCGCACGGGCGCATCCGCGCGATCAGAAAGCCTGCAGGTCACGAGCACGCCGTCTACACGATCGACGATCTCGTGGGGGTGAAGCCGATCGTCGCCAACTCGGCGCTCAAAGGATTCAAAGCATCGGAGCAGCCGGTGCTGGCCCAAGGCAAAGTGCGCTTCGTCGGCGAACCGCTGGCGATGTGCGTCGCACCCACGCGTGCGGAGGCTGAAGACATCGCGGCGCTGGTCGAGCTCGATATCGAAGAGTTGCCGGCGGTGGTCGACATGCTCGACGCGCGCAAACCCGATGCGCCGCGGGTGCACGATCATTGGTCGGAAAACGTCTTTCTGGAAACCTTCACCGAAGCCGATCTCAGCGAAATCCGCCGCACCGCGCCAATCAAGGTACGCCGGCACATCCGCACCGCGCGCCAGGCGATGTCGCCGATGGAAGGGCGCGGCGTGCTCGCCTACTTCGATCGCCGGCTCGATCAGTTGGTGATGTACAGCTCGGCGCAGATGCCGCACATCAATCGGCAGGGATTGGCCGAGTGCCTCGACATCGATCAGGGCGCGATCCGCGTGATCTCGCCGGACGTGGGCGGTGGCTTCGGCTACAAGGCGCTGCTGCTCGCCGAGGAGGTGTGCCTGGGCTGGCTCGCCATGCGTTGCGGTCGTCCGCTGCGCTGGATCGAAGATCGCTACGAGCAGCTCTCGGCCAATGCCAATTGCCGCGAGCACGACTACGACATCATCGGTTACGCCGACAACGATGGCCGCCTGCTCGCGGTCGAGTGTGAAGCGACGGTCGATTCCGGCGCGTATTCGCTCTATCCGTTCTCGGCGTGTCTGGAGGCTGCGCAGGTGGGCTCGATCCTGCCCGGGCCGTACGTGATGGAGAAATTCCAGTGCCGCACCTGGTCGGCATGCACCAACAAGCCGCCGATCCTGCCGTATCGCGGCGTGGCGCGCACCGGTGTGTGTTTCGCGATCGAGCTGCTGGTCGATGCGATCGCGCGTGCAGCCAAACGCGAGCCCTACGAGGTGCGGCTCACCAACCTGGTGCCGCCCGAGGCGATGCCGTACTGGAACATCACCAAGAAGTACTTCGATAGCGGTGACTATCCGCAAGCGGTGCAGCGCGCCGTGCGGGCGATCGATCTGCCGAAGTGGCGCGCGCGGCAACAGCAGGGCGAACCCGACGGCCGCCGTATCGGCGTCGGCTTTTCCGTGTACTGCGAGCAGGCGGCACACGGCACCTCGGTCTACCACGGCTGGGGCATTCCGATGGTGCCGGGGCATGAGCAGTGCAGCGCGCGGCTCTCGCCCGACGGCAAGTTGGAATTGCGCATCGGCGCGCACTCGCACGGACAGAGTCTGGAGACCACGCTCGCGCAGGT
>CADECO010000716.1:0-2216 GCA_902825905.1 uncultured beta proteobacterium | reverse complement strand
TGTGGGCAGGCTGGCCATTTTTCGAACGCGGCTGGGCCTCGGTGAAAAGCGGTCACCTCAACATGTTCACCCTGATCGCAATGGGAACGGGCGTCGCCTGGATCTACAGCATGGCGGCGACGCTCGCGCCCGGCATTTTCCCGGCCGCGTTTCGCGCAATAGACGGCTCAGTCGCGGTCTATTTCGAGGCAGCGGCGGTCATTACCGTGCTGGTCTTGCTTGGCCAACTGCTTGAACTGCGTGCCCGGGAAACAACCAGCGGTGCGATCCGCGCATTGCTCGACCTTTCGCCCAAGCTCGCCCGCCGGGTTCGTCCCGATAGTAGTGACGAGGAGATCACACTCGACCAGGTTCTGGTCGGCGACACGCTACGCGTTCGTCCTGGCGAGAAAGTTCCGGTTGATGGCGTGGTCCTGGAGGGCCGCGGAACGGTCGATGAATCGATGGTAACCGGCGAATCCATGCCGGTGACCAAGGAGGCATCGTCGAAGCTGATCGGTGGCACGATAAACCAGACCGGCGGCCTCGTGATGCGCGCCGAGAAGATCGGGCGCGATACCATGCTGGCGCGCATCGTCCAGATGGTCGCAGAAGCCCAGCGCAGCCGGGCGCCGATTCAACGGCTTGCCGACACCGTGTCGGGCTGGTTCGTGCCGGCAGTGATTGCGGTCGCAGCAGTCGCATTCGCCGCCTGGTCGCTGGTCGGTCCGTCCCCGGCGATGGGTTACGGTCTGATTGCGGCAGTAGCTGTGCTGATCATCGCCTGTCCCTGCGCGCTCGGCTTGGCCACTCCGATGTCGATCATGGTGGGGGTTGGACGCGGTGCCCAGGCCGGTATCCTCATCAAGAATGCAGAGGCGCTCGAACGCATGGAGAAGGTCGATACGCTTGTCGTCGACAAGACCGGCACGCTCACCGAGGGCAAGCCCGCGGTGGTTGCGATCGAGACGGCTGAAGGGTTCGACAGCCAAGAAGTTCTGCGCCTTGCCGCGAGCCTTGAACGCAGCAGCGAACATCCGCTGGCCCTGGCTATTGTGAGGGATGCAGAAGCCAAGGGGCTCGCAATAAGCGAACCGGGCGACGTCGATCAGCCAGTCGGCAAGGGTATCACCGGCATCGTCGATGGATATCGACTTGTTGCTGGAAATGCCCGCTTTCTTGAGGAACAGGGGATCTCGACCGCCCAACTGGCGCAACGTGCTGATGCCCTGCGTGCCGAAGGTGCGACCGCGATCTTCCTCGGCATTGATGGCCAGGTGGCGGGTTCTATCGGCATTGCCGATCCGGTAAAAGCGACAACGCCTGCCGCGCTCAAGGCTCTGGCCGAGGTGGGGATCCATGTCATCATGCTGACGGGCGACAATCGCGTCACCGCTGAGGCCATCGCACGACGCCTCGGTATCGCCGACGTCGAGGCAGATGTCCTTCCCGACCAGAAGAGCGCTATCGTCAAGCGCCTGAGAGACGAGGGACGGATCGTAGCGATGGCGGGCGACGGTGTGAACGATGCCCCAGCCCTCGCTGCCGCCGATGTCGGCATCGCCATGGGTTCGGGAACGGACGTGGCGATTGAAAGCGCAGGCATCACACTGCTCAAGGGCGATTTGACGGGGATAACGCGTGCCCGGCACCTCAGTCATGCAACCATGACCAACATCCGGCAGAACCTGTTCTTCGCCTTTGCCTACAACGTCGCTGGTATCCCGGTGGCTGCAGGCGCGCTCTACCCGCTGTTCGGCATCATGCTTTCACCGATCATCGCAGCGGCGGCGATGGCGCTTTCCTCGGTCAGCGTCATCGGCAATTCGCTGCGTCTCAGGAGGATTGCGCTATGAACCTTTCCAGCAAGCGCGCGTGGCTGCTGGCCGCGGCATCGGTCGCGCTGATCGCCGCTTTCCTGCTCTATCCGGAACACCGGCAGCACTTCTTCGGGCTGATCCCTTACGCATTCCTGTTCACCTGTCCGCTGCTGCACTTCTTCCATGGCGGCCACCACCAAGGACGCCACCCCAAGTTCGGCGAACAGCAGCCATGAACATCGGACAGGCATCGAAGACCACTGGCGTGTCGGAGCGGATGATCCGGCACTATGAGCGCGTAGGTCTGATGCCGCCCCCTGACCGACGCGACAATGGCTACAGGGACTATTCACCGCAATCGATCGAGCGCCTGCGCTTCATTGCTAACGCCCGCGGCCTTGGCTTCTCGCTTGAGGA
>CADECO010000715.1:0-2226 GCA_902825905.1 uncultured beta proteobacterium | reverse complement strand
GCGAGTTGGTGCGTCGCCCGATTCGGCCTGCAGACAAGCTGGCGCGATTTCCGGCTTCGACCGAACGCGTCTACAAGCCGGAGAAGTGCGCGCAATCGTAGCGACGTAGTGACGCGCAGCGGCGGTGCGCGGCGGTGCGTACATCCGCACGCGATGTTGCAATCCGCCGACGCGCGGGCGGCGAACGCGCCTTCAGCGGGCGGATTGCGCGCGGCCCGCAGTGATAGCGTCTGCCCCGCCATGATGAACCGATCGCGTTACGTACTCGCGTTGAGCTGTGTTGTCGCCTGCCTGCATGCGTGTGGCGGCGGCTCCGACGATGGAGTTTCGGTTTCGTTGGGCAACACCACGATCACTTCGTCGCCGTCGAACCCGTCGACGCCAGGCGGCGGCAGTGTGAAATACGGCACCATGGCCGGTGCGGATGTAGGCGCCGGCGCCAATCTGAACGGCGCCATCGCCTTTCCCGCGACCAACGCGTGGAACACCGACATCTCGAGCGCGCCGGTCGATCCGAATTCCGCGAACCTCATCGCCACCATCGGCCTTGGCACCGGGCTGCATCCCGATTTCGGGTCGGGCTTCTACAACGGCGGACCGATCGGAATCCCCTACTTCGTGGTGAGCGGCGCGCAGGCGCGCGTAGCGATCAATTTCACCGCGTACGGCAGCGAGAGCGATGCGGGGCCGTATCCCGTGCCGAGCAACGCGCCGATCGAAGGCGAAGCCACCGGCGGACCGCAAGCCACGGGCGATCGCCACGTGATCGTCATCGATCGCGACAACGACCGTCTGTATGAGCTGTTTCGCGCCTTCCCGCAGAACGACGGCAGCTGGAACGCCGATTCAGGCGCGGTCTTTCACCTCGACTCGAACACGGTACGACCGACGGCTCAGCCGGGCTGGACCAGTGCCGACGCGGCCGGCCTGCCGATCTTCCCGGGTCTGGTGCGATACGAAGAGGCGGCTTCGGGCACGATCCGCCACGCCTTGCGCTTCACCGTCAGCCAGTCGCGCAAGGCCTACGTGCCACCGGCCACGCATTGGGCATCATCGAGCACGGATCCGAACCGCCCACCGATGGGCATGCGCGTGCGACTGAAATCGAGCTACCAGATTCCGGCGAGCTTCAGCACCGAGTCGCGCGCGATTCTGCAGGCGATGAAAACCTACGGGATGATCGTCGCCGACAACGGCAGCAACTGGTATGTAAGCGGCGCGCCCGATACGCGCTGGAACAACACGCGCCTCAATACCGAACTTGGCCAGGTGAGAGGTTCGGACTTCGAAGTGATCCGCATGGACGGCCTGGTCACACCCTGAGCGGCGTGCATCGCGGCGCAGGTGCTCCTCAGCGACACTGCGGCCCGGCAAACGGCGGCGCGGCCCACCAGTTGTCGAAGTAGTTGGTGAGGCTTTCCAGAAACACCACCAGATCGTTCGCTTCGGCATCGCTCAGCGCGAACGGCCGCAGGATCGACTCGCCATCTCCGTGCAGCCGCTCGACATTCACCGCCGCGTAGTGGCGGATCACTTCGCGCAAGCTGCCGAGTTGTCCGTCATGCATGTAGGGCGCGGTGACTGCCGCGTTGCGCAGCGACGGCGTGCGGAACTCGCCGAAGTTGCGTTGCTCGAGCATCACGTGCCGCGTGCTGGTGGCACTCGAACGTGACACGTCGTCGTTGTGGCGCCCGAGCAGATTGAACGGGCTGGCCCGCCGTTTGTTGACTCCACCATAGCGGCCCGAGTCGACCCGACCAGGTTCGGCGAAAAACTTCACCCCGATCGCGTGGAACTCGCCGTTGGTGAAGTTCGGGCCGGTATGGCACACGTTGCAACCGCCTTTGCCGACGAAGATCTTCAGTCCGCGCTGCGCAGCGATCGGATAGCGCGCCGCCGCGACCTGATCGCCGCGCGCGAGCGCATCACGGAAATCGTCGAAGGGAGTGCGGCCGCTGCCCAGCGTTTCCATGAACGCCGCCAGCGCCTTGCCCAGATCGACCAATACGCTTTCGTCATCACGCACCGCCGGCGCCACACCGAATGCGCTGCGGTAGCGGCAGTCGAGCTCACGATCGTTGCGCACCAACGACGCGATCTGCTTCGCGTCGGTACCCAGTTCGCGCGGATCGAGCATCGGCAGTACGCTCTGCGCCCACAGGCTGTCGGCGGCGCCGTCCCAGCCGAACCAGCGATTGAGCCGCACGTTGGTGAGGTGTGGCGTGT
>CADECO010000714.1:0-2228 GCA_902825905.1 uncultured beta proteobacterium | reverse complement strand
TCGGTTCAACATGACGGAGCGCAAGTCACTGGCGGAGGAGAATCTCAAGGTGTAGGGATGAATGCTGTGGGCTCGCCAACTTTCAGCAACCTTTTCGGCAGCTCCACACGTCGACAGAGTCGCGCGCATCGACCGCCGATTCGTCCAGCTGCGGCAACGCGGGTGCAACGAGCGGGACCACTGGACGCCCGCTTTGTGCGAATGCGGGGGCGATCAGATCGGGGCCCGCTGGATCGCCGGCGAGGTCGAACAGCACAGGCAACACGTAGAGCGAAGCACCAATGGCACAGACGGCGAGAAGCGTATGCAGGCTGAACTTGTCGGTGCGCTCGAGTATGCGTTCGGAAATCATGGTGTAAGCAATCGATTTCGGTTTCACGGTTGGCTCTCCATGGTGTGCACCTCCGCTGGCGTAGCCGCCGCCGCTTTCATCGTCGATGCCAATACGCCGTAGACGGTTGTCCAAGCGTCCCTGACCTCCGCGGTGAACGCCGCACCCAGGCCTTGTTCGAGGGTCCACAGCAAAGCGGTGCCGACCGTGTCGTAGTGATGGTCCTTCACGCCATAGCCGACGTGGCGGCGTCCTAGAGCTTGCACGGCCGCGACGATGTGCTCGAGGCGACTTAGCCCGTTGACCGCCGAGTCCATGACCTGCATGAGCTTCTCGCCTTGCTCGTGCATGTCGCCGCGGAACATCGGCTTGAGCGACGGATCGAGTTCGAATAGTCGGTCATAGAAGAGGCGCGCGGCAGTCTCTTTGATGGGCAGCACTCGCGCCCAGGTGGCTTGCACGATACGAACTTGTCGGGGTGTCATTGGGGGATTCCGGTGAGGGTCGAGGGTTGTCGTACGAGCACGGAGCTTGCGGACTCGGTGTTCGATGCTCATTCCCTCAAGTCCGTCGGCGAGGCAGGACTCTACGAGTGGACCGTGTTGGGAGAATTTCGCGAGACCCGGCTATTGTTTCGTTTGTTTCACGGGCCTCTCCTTTCCCGCGAACGCCGTATGATTTGGAGCCTCGCTGATCGACGTGGGCACTCGCGGGGAGACGCCTAGGAGGGCACCAGACGATGAGTCAGAAGGCCGCGATCTTGATCGTCGATGACGAGCCGGACGTCCGCGAGGTCCTGGAGGAATACTTCACCGCGCATGGGTACGCCGCGCTCGCGGCCGAGAACGCCGATCGAGCACGCGAGCTGGCGGCCAAGCACCCGATCGACGTCGCGCTGCTCGACATCAACATGCCCGGCGAGGACGGATTGAGCCTTGCTCGACATCTGCGTGAGCGATATGAGTCGATGGCGGTGGTGATGTTGACTTCGGCCGGAACGGTGATCGACAAGATCGTCGGATTGGAAATGGGTGCGGACGATTACGTGCCCAAACCTTTCGATCCGCGCGAGCTGCTCGCGCGCGTGAAGAGCGTGCTACGGCGCACTTCGGCCTCTACGCGCGCGGACTTGGGTGCCCAGCGGGTCCGCATCGGTCGCTGCGTGCTCGATCTCTCCGCGCATCGCCTGACCGACCAGGAAGGCCAGGAGGTGCCGATGTCGCCGCTCGAGTTCGATCTCCTCAAGGCGTTCGCGACCCACCCGAATCGGCCGCTCTCGCGCGAGCGCATCCTCAATCTCAGCCAGCAGCGCGATGTCGACCCGTTTGATCGCAGCGTGGACCTGCGCGTCATGCGCCTGCGCAAGAAGATCGAGCCCGACCCCGAGCATCCGCAGTTCATCAGGACGGTCCGCAACGAGGGGTACCTCTTCATACCGGCCGGAGGAGGCTCCGCATGATTGCCCATCGCAGCTCGAGTTGGTACCTGCGTCTGGCGTTGTCGCTGGTCGCGCCCGTCGTGCTCGCTCTGGGCGCGAGCGGTTGCGGCCGCGAGCCGGCGCCGCCGCTACGCATCGGCACCAACGTGTGGGTCGGCAGCGAACCGCTCTATCTCGCACGCGAGCTCGGGCATCTTCCTGCCGAGACGGCGAGGCTGATCGAGTATCCGTCCGCGAGCGAAGTGCTGCGCGCCTTTCGCAATCAGGCGCTCGACGGAATGGTGATCAGCCTGGACGAGCTGCTGGTGCTCGCCGCTGACGGCCTCCAGCCCAAGATCGTCCTCGTGGTCGACGTGTCGCACGGCGCGGACGTCGTGGTCGCCCGCGCTGGTATGAAGGCAATGCAGGATTTGAAGGGCAAAAGCATCGCCGTGGAGAGCGGCGCGCTCGGCGCTTTCG
>CADECO010000713.1:0-2229 GCA_902825905.1 uncultured beta proteobacterium | reverse complement strand
TCCGGAGCGGACCATCGAAGGGCGGGTGAGTTACATCGACCCGCAGGTCAGCCCACAGACGCGCACCGCACAGGCACGCATCGAGGTCCCGAATCCGCGTGGTGACCTGCGTCTCGGCATGTACGCGGAAGCGCTCTTCAGGGGCGGACGCGGTGCATCGATGCCAATGGTTCCCCGCACAGCCGTGCAGAACGTCGGCGACCGGACCGTGGTCTACCTCGTGGATCCGGCGAAGCCGGGGACCTTCATCGAGCGAGAGGTGAAGCTCGGCGGCGCGGCCGGTGCGTACGTACCAGTACTCTCTGGCGTCAAAGCAGGGGACGTCGTGGTCACAGTGGGCAGTTTCTCTGTCCGGGCAGAGCGCGAGCGGCTAGGGCTGCGCGCTTCCCCAGGCACATCCGGCCCAGGGCCCGCGGAGGCCCAGGGACACGTAGGCATGCAGGGCACCCAGGGTGTGCAGGAAGCGAAGATCAGCGTCGGGGAGACGAGCTTCGAGCCATCACGACTCACGTTGCGTGCCGGCGTACCGGCGCGGCTGACCTTCACCCGGATGAGCGAGAAGACTTGCGCGACGTCCGTGGTCTTTGCGTCGCTGAAGATCAAGAAGGAGTTGCCGCTCAATGAGCCGGTGACGATTGAGTTCACGCCAAGCCGGGCGGGGGAGATTGCGTTCGCGTGTGGCATGAACATGCTTCGAGGGACGTTGGTCGTCCATTGAACACCTGGGAGGGTCGAGTGGGAGCCGACCCGCAGGCCTCAGCCCAGCTGCCTGCCCTTCACGTTGTGGCTCTGGGTTCAAGTCTTGCGCAATACCCGCCGATATGCGGTTCAGATAAGGTATCCTGACTCCAGTGCGCACTATCCGCCGGCACATCGTTGTCCGCATCGTGACGTGCCTCCTGCTGACGTGGGCGGCGGTGGACTTGCTCGTGCCGGAGTTGTGCAGCTCCGAGGCCGCCGTCCAGGACGGGGGGAAACCCAGTTCTCAGGACACCGACGATTGCTTCTGTTGCTGCTCGCACACCGAGAAGGCCCTAACGGTGGCCGTCTCGTTCTCGGAAGGCGTGCCGGTCATTGTCGAGCGCTTCCCGGCCGACAACCTGCCCACCGGCGTTCCCCGTAGCCTCTACCACCCTCCGCTCGCCTCGTAGCTCCCACTCCCAAAGCAAGCGTCTCTGACGGTTCCTGAACCGTCGGGGGCATGGCTTTACCTTGGCGCGCTCTCGGCTTCGGCCGCCGTGTCAGGTGCTCGTGCGTTCGCGTACGCGCCTCTGCCGCTCGAGCGTCGCTACTCAGGAGCTACGGAAGGCGTATGCGCAGATCAGTACGAAGTTCGTCTATCCACTTGTTCGCGATCGCGGTTGGGACGGTTGGCGTTTCGTTCTTCACACCTGTTGGTGTCACGGCACAGTCAGCCATCCCGGAGCGACTGACGCTGCGGGAAGCGGTCAACCTTGCCGTCGAGCGGAACCCGGCCATGACGGCCGCCCGCGCTGGAGTCGACGCCGCCGAGGGCGATCGATTGGCGGCGTCACGGCGACCCAATCCGGCGCTTTCCGTCGATTCCGCGGGCTACCCGGCGTTCGAGCCGGCGCGCCCCGGGTACTGGGGCAATCAGGAGTTCACCGTCCGGTTCGACCAGGAACTCGAGACGTCTGGACGACGACGCCTGCGCACCGAGGTCGCCGAATTGGGCCGGGCGAACGCCCAGCTCGCCGTGCAGGACCGGGCGCGCCAAATCGGCCTGGATGTCCGGCGTGCGTATTTGGCTGCCGTGCTGGCACAGGCCGACCGCGGCGTGGCCCAGACGTCGCTCGAGGAAATCGACCGTGTGATCGCGCTCAACCGGGCCCGGTTGCAGCAGGGCGAGATCTCCGGCGCAGAGCTGCGACGGCTGCAGGTGGAGCGCTTGCGCTTCGTCGAGGATGTGTTCGCCGCAGACCTCGCGTCGAAGAACGCGCGCAGCGCCCTGCTGGCGCTCCTCAACGCTCCGCGGCTGGACCAGCCGCTCGAGTTGACGGACGGCCTGAAGGCATCCGCCGCTGAGGGACCAGACGCGGTGACGGCCGCGCCAGGAGATCCCACAGGGGCACCACGTCTGCAGGCGCAAGCGCTCGAGGCACGCCCGGATGTTCTCGCGGCCCGACGGGAACAGGCCCAGGCCGAGACATCTACCCGGTTGCAGCGAGCCCTGCGCTCGCCCAACATCACAGTGGGCGGGGGCTACCA
>CADECO010000712.1:0-2249 GCA_902825905.1 uncultured beta proteobacterium | reverse complement strand
AGGCGTAGATGCTATGAATGAGCTGCTGGAACGCCTTGCCGCCGCCCTGCAGGAATTCCGCGCCGGCGATATTGATCAGCAGGAACGCGAACGCCACCGGCAGGCCCATGCCCAGCAAGACGATGAGCGCGCCGAAGATGATGATGAGGACCAGCCACCATTCCATGGCTCAATGTGCCGCGGTCGCGACGAACTCGCCCCGAAACGCCAGCATCGCCTTGCGGGCGAATTCCAGGGCGCACAGCGCGAAGCCGATCGGGATGGCGATGTAGATCACCCACTGCGGGGTTTGCAGCACGTTCTCGATGATCGCCTTGGTCTGGAAGCTTTGCAGTGTCACCACTGCGCCCCACCACGCGACGAATGCACACACGAGCGCTACGACGATCGACGTGCATCCGGCGAGAAACGCCTTGCGATCGTCCGTGAGCCGGCTCGTGGCGATGTCGATCATCACGTGACCGTTGCCGCGTGCGAGCCACGCCATGCCCAGGCAGGGCATGATCAGCAGAATGTATTCGGTGATCTCGAATACCCAGGTAAGCGGAGCGTTGAAGAAATAGCGGCTGGCGACATCGATCGGGACGAAAACGACGATGAACACCAGCAGGATCGCGGCAAGGAGCGCGAGAGCGTCCTCGACGCGATCGAGGGCACGGCCGAATCGACGCATCAACGGCTGAGCGTGCGCAGTTGTTCCATCAGGCCAGGATTGGCCTTGGCGCTATCGGCGTTCTTCTCGACGAAATCCTTCCAGCCGGCTTCGTACGCCGCGTTCAAGTACTTCTCGGCGTCTGCCTGGGGGAACTTGACCAGCTGGATGCCTTGTTTGCGGAGCTTCGCGTCTTCCTTGGTGAGCTGCTCTTTCATGAACGCGGCGTGGCGCTGCTCGAGCTCGACGCAGATCTCCTCGAGGGTCTTGCGGACATCGGGCGCAAGCTTGTCGTACACGCTCTTGTTCATGAGCACCACGGTGTCGAGCGAGTAGAACGGGTGATCGATGATGAACTTGGTGACCTCGTGCAGACCGAGCGTGTCGATACCGGTGTAGGTCCAGCCGTATCCGTCGACCACTTTACGTTCCAGGCCGGTGAAGATCTCTCCCGGCGCCATGTTGATCGGCGCACCGCCGAGCGCGCGCACGAGAGGTGCATACACCGGCGAGACGCGAATCTTTAATCCGGTGAGATCGGCTTTGTCGATCTTGCGCACGAAGTAGAGGCGAAACGCGCCGCCGCCGGCCGCGGTGTTGGCGAGATACACCACGCCGCCCTGGTCCATGTGGATCTTGCGCATCACGTCGAAGTATCCGGACTTGCGCAGCTCGGCGGGCGTCTTGGTGGCGAATTGCACTGCCCAGGCGAGGGGCACTTCGGTGCGGTAGTACGCCGCTGCCCCCAGTATCACGTCGACGACGCCATTCTTGAGCGCCTGGAATTGTTGGTTGGGCTGCGTGACCTCGGGACCGCCGAGGTATTTGACCTCCACTTTCCCTTTCAGCCTGGTGTTGACCAGCTCCTGGAACGTGAAGAAACCTTTGCTCAGATCGTAGTCGGCGGTCCACGGCGTGATGCCGCGCAACGTGACGGGCTGCTGGGCCGTCGCGCTGGGGATCGCGCTGAGCACGATCGGCACGACCAGCATCGCCGCGCGAGCGGCGCGAGTCATGGCTTCCTTCGTTCTCTCGAGCATGCCGATCTCCCTGTTTGGTGAACGCTTGGAATCGAGATTAGTGTGTACCCTACATGCGGTCAAGCTAACGCGGAGCGCGTGACGCCCGCTTTCCGAGCCGAACGCATGAGCCCTCCCTCATTCATGGGACGACGAGAAGACCCGCGGTTCCTGACCGGGCAAGGGCGCTACTCGAGCGACTGGTCGATGCCCGGCGCGCTTCACGCCGCGTTTCGCCGCGCGGAGATCGCGCACGGCCGCATCGTCAGCATCGACGTGGCGGCGGCCCTCCAGTGTGCTGGCGTGCGCGGCGTATTCACGGGCGATGCATTCGCGAACACGTTCGGCACGATCGTGCCTGCGATCAACTATGCGGGACGAGGCGGCGCGAGCGTGCGGGTGCCCGATCGGCCGATCCTGGCACGGGACCGCGTACGCTTTCTGGGCGAGGAGATCGCCGTGGTGCTTGCCGACACCGCCACCCAAGCGCTGGATGCCGCCGAGCAGATCCAAGTGATCTACGAGTCCCTGCCCGCGGTGATCGGGGCCGAAGCGGCGCTTGCCCCGCAAGCATGCGC
>CADECO010000711.1:0-2249 GCA_902825905.1 uncultured beta proteobacterium | reverse complement strand
TGCGAGCCGACGTGGCGCGGTGCGTCGCCAGCGCACCGACCACCGCCCAGCGCTGGCGACGCACCGCGCCACGTCGGCTCGCAAGCAGGAGCTCGAGAATGTCGCTCGACGGGCCAGGTGCACTGGCCGGGGTGCGTGTCGACCAACGCTCGGCATCGCGTAGCGCGCGTCCGCGCAGCAACATCGCACTGTCGCGATTGCGCCCCAGCCACTCGCGCGCGCGGTCGGCCAATCGCGTCGACTCTTTCACCCACGCGCGGTCGCTCTTGAGCGCGTCGACGAGCGTGCCGAGATGTTCGCTCGCGCGGTACGTCCCTTCGGCGGGCAGCAGGTGAATCCTGCCAAGATGCTCGGGCAGCAACTCCGGGGCCACGTCGCGAATGCGGATCGGCACCAGCCGCTTGTTGAGACGCGCGACTTCGCCTAGCTCCCAATTGCACCATTTCGAGCTCGTGCTGTCGGGCGAGACAAGCCACACCACGATATCAGCTTGCCGGATGAAATCACCCAGCTCCTTTTGCCACTCTTCGCCGTACGGCAAATCGCGCCGATCGATCGTAACGTCGAACTGGGCGTGCTCGAGATCGACAACCAGGGCATCGGCTAGCGCACTGTCGCGGCGCGAGTAGGAGATGAATAGACGCAGCGGGTTGGCTGCCGCCAGGTCTTGTGGCGCGCGCCGACCCGGAACGCGCCTAGCCGCATTCAGTCCATCACCGACGGAGGATCGTGCCTCTTGCGTTCGCATCACACCATCATCGTGTCGCACGCGGACGCCAAGTATGGCGGGGCCGTAGCCTGACGAGTGGCCTGTAGCGCGCGGACCACCGAAGAAAAACTGGCGAATCGGAACGAAGAGCCTAACTGAATTCGAGGCGGCAGAGACCGCGCAGACGTTAGTCGAACAGCCTGCTCAAATCGATGGCGAGGCGATCTCGATGCACAACTCTGGCCCCGTCGTGAAGGGTGTCTCGATGCCGCATCGGCGCATGAATTCCGCAGAAGCCCAGCTGACGTTCCGCGGGTCTTCATACAGTTCGCGGTAGCACACTGCCAGCCGCTCCGGACTCGGCGGCCGCTCGATGATCTTCGAGCTTGCACTATGCTTTGCGGATCGCCGGGCGGGGTTCGGCGAAAGTGGTGAGTCTTTCGGCGGGAAAGCGTTCGAAAAAGGCAGGTGCGTGCTCTTCGTCGGTGTGCAGCCACGCTTCGAGCTGCGCCGGCTCCAGCATCACCAGCATGCGTTTTTCATCTTCCGGGGCATGGAAGCGCTGCATCACCTCATGACCGGTCGCATTGATGGTGAGCATGGTGAACGACGGCGTCCAGTCCCGCACCGGGTCCTTCCATACCTCCCACAGCCCCGCGACGAACAGCGGATTCCCATCAGGCCGCTGAATGCGCCAACGCACCGCCTTGCCTGTCTCGTAATTAGGCTCGTAGAACGCGTCCATCGGCACAACGCAAAACTGGCGCTTGCGCCATGCGTGCCGAAACGAGGGCTTGGTGGCCACCGTCTCAGTGCGGGCGTTGTAGCAGTGCCGGAAATCCTTGCCCGTCTTCGACCACGGCGGAATCAAGCCAAACAGCGCCGAGCGCCACTCGATCCCGCTCTCACCCCAGCGCAAGATTGGCGCTGCATGGCCGGGGTACACCTCGTCGCGAAACGCAAACGGCGGTGGATCGATCCCGATAAACTGTCGGGCGCGCTCAATCGAGGTGGGTCGGTAGTTGGTACACATGTCGATCGACTGGTCTAGCTTGGTCGATAGCTTGTGCACGACCCGAAGCGCTCGCGAGGATAGCGTAACCCTTGGCATTACCCACGAGGGAAATTATTCAGGGGCGCGGCGACGTCGCGCCCCTTTTCTCGCGGATCCTCTAGTGGCAGTGTCGATCACCGGTCCGATGGTCGCGATGGCAACCATTGCGGACGGTGCCGCCAGAATGGGCGCTAACCGCACCACTGACCACGAACTAAAGCAGTAAGCCTCCTACGATCCTACTGTACATGTGAATGAGCCTTTCAACGCTAAGCGGCGCTGAAAGCTACGTCTTTGGAAAACGATCCTACTGTGATCGATTTCACATCGTGCGCGCCCTACATCAATTGGACTAGAGCGCCTTGCATCCTCCAAGTTTCGCGGGCCGACACTGATCCGGATCGCGTCGTCGCCTACTGCAGAGTGTCTGGTCAAATGGGCGTCGCACATATCCTTGGCCCACAACCACCTCCACCTTAAAAAAGG
>CADECO010000710.1:0-2250 GCA_902825905.1 uncultured beta proteobacterium | reverse complement strand
CCAAGCTGTCGGACTTTCTAAAGCGGATCCACGGTCCGACCAAGGCGACGACGCTCGGCGTCGGTTGTCTGCTCATGGCGTCGATGGGGTATTTCACGTTGACCCGCGGTGCGCTCAGCCTGCACGAGCTTCTGGTCACTGCCTTCCTGTTTCTCACCGCACCGGTCTCGGCGCATCTGCTGGTCAAAGCGGCGATGAAACTCGACGCGCGTCTGCGGCCGCCGCCGCGGCCCGAATGACCGCGCCTGCGTCGGGCGGCGATTCGATTTTACTGAGCTGACCCGGGATACGACGCTTCGCGTGTTGCCCGCCGCCGCAGCCGGAGCAGGACCGCGAATTTCCAGGCGAGATGGACGCCGAAGTAGCCGGCCGCTGCGCCTACCACCGCGAGGATCGACAGACCAGCGACCAGTGGCCCACCGATTTCGCCGAGCCACGCCAACCAGTTCGCGAGATGCGAATGCGCAGATGGTACCGATCCGTCTAGCGGGACAGGTCGCGATACGGCATCCGGATCGCCGACGACGTAGGCGCCGAGCCAGTAGGCGAGCAGATATAGCGGCGCCACCGTGAACGGGTTGGTGATCAAAGTGCTCATGACAGCGACGGGCAGGTTGGCGCGCATCACTACCGCGGCTGCCCCGGCGAAGAGAATTTGCGCGACCGGGACCAGCAGCCCGAAGAACAATCCGATCGCTGCGCCGAGCGCGACGCTCCGACGATTGAGATGCCAAAGCCAGGGGCGGTCCAGTAGTGGTCCCAGCCAACGCAGCGCCCGATGGGCTCGCGCCGATTCCGGCGAGGGCAGATAGCTTTGGAGCACCGTGCGCATCGAGGTGCGCCGCACGCGTCGATCAGATGCAGGCATCGGGGCGGCGATACTTCGTGGATGTTCGGGCATGTCCATCTCGAACCGCCGGCCGTCGATGACGACCAGCGAGCCGTCCGCTCAAGAACACCGCCGCGCATCTGCAGGGCGCGGCGATGGCCCTGGCGGAGTTGCTTACAGTGGGCTCGATCGGTCGAGGGCATCGTACTTCGATGTCGGACGCTGCTCCGACGCCTGCGAGGCGGGTGCGGAGGTCGACGCCCTCGAGTATTCGGCGGCACGAACCCGGGGATCGAGATCGGTCCAGCTATCGGCAACGTTCGCGATTGCCGACGTCGACCCCAGGGTGATGACTGCGACAGCAAGAATGGCTCGGTTCAGCATTTGATGACTCCTTCAGGGTGGCACTTCACGAGAAGACTCGGAGGGAAACAACGCATCAGCGTCAGACGCAGCGTAGAGCGGCCGGCCCGACTCTCAGGTGACGCTCGGATTACGAATTCGACAGATCGGGAAGCGGATCGCGGACGGGGATGCGCAGCGCCACCGCGCTACGCCTGATGGCGACACCTCCTGTTTCATGCCTCGACGCGCTTCTCTTCGAAGAATCGGTACAGCGTGGGCACCACGACCAGCGTGAGCAGGGTAGAGGTGATCAAACCGCCGATCACGACGATCGCGAGCGGTCGCTGGACTTCCGACCCGGGGCCGGTGGCGAACAGGAATGGAATCAGTCCGAGCATCGCTACGGTCGCTGTCATCAGTACCGGGCGCAGGCGCATCGTTGCGCCTTCGACGATCGCGCGGGCGAGGGGGATGCCCTCCTCGCGCAGCTTGCGAATGCAGGAGACCAGCACCACGCCGTTCAGCACAGCGATGCCCCACAGGGCGATGAATCCGACCGAGGCCGGTACCGAGAGATATTAGCCGGTGATGGACAGGGCGACGATGCCGCCGATCGAGGCGAACGGCAACACGGTAATGATCAGCGTGGCGAGGCGCAGCGAGTTGAACAGCAGGAACAGCAGAAAGAAAATGGCACCGACGGTGACCGGCACGATCACCTTGAGGTGACCGAGCGCGCGTTCCATGTTCTGGAACTGCCCGCCCCACTCGAGCGTGTAACCCTGCGGGATCCGCACGTCACGATCGACCGTCCGCTGTAGCTCGGCCACGAAGCCGCCGAGGTCGCGATCCTTTACGTTGATGCCGATGACGATGCGGCGCTTGCCCATTTCGCGGCTGATCTGTGCCGGACCCTCTTGAACATCGATGCGCGCAAGGCTTTCCAGCGCGATCTGCGCGCCGTTGGGCGCCGTCAGCTGTAGCTGCCGGATTTCGGCCACGCTGTCACGCATCCGCTCGGGCAGCCGCACCACCGCCTGAAAGCGGCGTTCGCCTTCGAACACGTCGGTGGCGAC
>CADECO010000709.1:0-2251 GCA_902825905.1 uncultured beta proteobacterium | reverse complement strand
CGCGTACAGGATCGTGTAGCCGTCGGGCGCAGCACGTGCGGCCGCCTCGTGCCCGATGTTGGCCGCGCCGCCCACGCGATTGTCGATGATCACCGGTTGACCCAGACGCTTGGCGAGCTCGCCCGAGACGAGCCGCGCGATCACGTCGGCCGGACCGCCGGCGGCGAACGGCACGATCCAGCGGATGGGCTTGGCCGGCCATTCTTGCGCACGCGCGCTCAGGCTGACGCCGACGAGCATCAGCACCATCAACACTGCCATCGATCCTCGAATCATCATGTTGTTTCGATCCTCGTACGCGCTAAACCGAGCGCGGGCTCCCGGCCGTCATGCGCACCGCCTTGTAGACCATCTTCACTTCGCCGGCATGGTTCTTCACCGTGTTGGTGGTGCTCACCACCGCACGGTTGCCTTTGCTGGTGGGTTTGATGCCGGTTACCTCGACTTCGCAGTGAACCGTTTCGCCCACGAACGTCGGCGCCAGGATTTTCTGCTCGATCTCCAGCATCGCAAGTCCGGTGCCTTGGATGGCTGATTGGCACAACAGCCCTTCCATCAGCGCGTACACGAGCGCACCCGGCACCATGCGGCCTTGCGGTTTTGCCTGACCGGGCGGCTCGAAGGTCTGATCGGTGAACAGCACTTCGGTCATGCCGGTGACGCCGATGAACATCATCAGATCGGTTTCAGTGATGGTGCGTCCGAACGTGCGATAGCGATCGCCGACTTTCTGTTGATCCCAATACAGCCCCATTCCGATGGTTTTCATGTTCGGCTCGGTTGTCACGTTCGCTTCGTCTTTCGTTCAGGACTTCAATGCGTCGAAGTACGGGTAGGCGCTGGCCAGGCCGGTGCGGCCGCGCGGCGGTTGAGCCTTGCGCACCCACGATGGATTCAACTGCGCGAGCGATGCCACGCCCATCAGCCCGAGCGTGGTGCGGATCTCGGTCTCGAGCAGATCGAGCATGCGCACGATGCCAGCCCCGCCGGCCGCAGCCAGCGCCCAGCCATAGAGCTTGCCGATGCCCACCGCCCGCGCACCGAGCGCGATCGCCTTGACCACATCGGTGCCGCGCAGGATGCCGCCGTCCATGATCACCTCCGCGCGGCCATCTACCGCTTCGACGACTTCGGGCAGCACATCGATACTCGCCTCGGCCGAATCGAGCTGGCGTCCGCCGTGATTCGACACGTACACCACCTCGGCGCCGATCTCGACAGCACGCTTCGCATCCTCGGCGCTGGCGATGCCCTTGAGGATCAGCGGCACGCCCATGCGCGCTTTCATCCACACCATGTCGTCCCACGTCAGGCTGGCCTGGAACGTGGGGTCGCCGCCCTCGCGCACCAGATGGCGGTTGATCAGGTCGCGCTCGCGCCGGCTGTAGTACGCACGATCAACGGTCACGCAGAGCGCGCGATAACCCAGCGCCTTCGCCTTGTCGAGGGTGTCTTCCACCCACTTGCGGTCGCTGCGCACATAGAGCTGAAAGATCAACGGCATCTGCACCGACGCGGCGATCGCTTCGATGCCCGGCTTGGCTGCGGTGCTGATGAAGCACGGCACGCCTTTGCGCTCGGCCGCCTGCGCAACCGCCACGGCCCCGCGCGCATCGCCCACCTGCAGGAAGTTGCCGATCGGCGCGATGAACACCGGCATCGGCATACCCCGGCCGAGCAGGCTGGTCTTGATGTCGATGCGGCTCACGTTGACCAGCACGCGCTGGCGCAGCGCGAGGCTGTCGAGCGCGTCGCGATTGCGGGCGAGCGTCACTTCGGCATCGGCGCCGCCGCTCAGCATGTCCCACAGCTGCGGCGAGAGCGATTGCCGCGCGGTCATGACGATCTCCTGCAGGCTCACGAACCCGGCCGCGCGTTCGGCCTGCGCACGCAGCCGGGCGGTGTCGCTCACCTGATTGGGGTCTTGCTCGTTGCGCGCCGTCATGCGATCTCCCGCTGTACTCACTTCCCCACCCATACTCATAGTGCCAAGCGTAGCGCACGCCGTGATAGATTGGATCGAGCACCGAACAACACACCACGAACGACTCTCGCGATCCCGAGTATTCGCATGAACGCTTCCACGCCATCTGCCGCGGTGCCGACCACCGCCGAGCTCGTCGAGCGCGCCAAGGCGCTGGTCCCGGTGCTGCGCGAGCGGGCACTGCGCGCCGAGGCCGATCGCGGCATTCCATCCGCCACGCACCAGGCTTTCGTCGATGCGGGGTTCTACAGGATCTTCCTGCCCAAG
>CADECO010000708.1:0-2259 GCA_902825905.1 uncultured beta proteobacterium | reverse complement strand
GAGCTCAAAGGTGGCAACGACGGTCTGAACACCGTGGTGCCCTATCAGAGCGATGCGTACTATCGCCTGCGTCCACGGATCGCGATCCGCCGTGACGACGTCGTGAAGCTCGATGCGTCGCTCGGCTTGCATCCGTCGCTCGCGCCGTTGATGCCGCTTTGGGAGCAGCGCGAACTGGCCGTGGTGCAGGGCCTGGGCTATCCACGGCCGAATCTGTCGCACTTCCGCTCGATCGAGATCTGGGACACCGCCTCGAAGAGCGACGAGGTGCTGCAAGAGGGTTGGCTCGCGCGGCAATTCAAGCGTCAGCCGGCGCCGAGCGCCTATGCGGCGGACGGTGTTCTCGTGGGCTCCAACGATCTCGGTCCTCTGTCCGGGGCGGGCGCTCGTGCGATTGCGCTGGCCAATCCCGAACAGTTCCTGCAGCAGGCGCGCCTGGCCAAACCTCTGCCCGTACACGGCAACGCGGCGCTCGCGCACGTCATGCAGGTGGAAGCGAACATCGCCCAGGCGGCCTTCGGCCTGCGTGACCGGCACGCGTTCAAGAGCGAGTTTCCGGGCGGGCCGTTCGGCAACGCGGTCCGCGCGGCCTCGCAGGTGCTGGCGGCTCGCAGCGGCGTGGCGGTGGTGCGCATTACCCAAGGTGGATACGACACGCACCAGAACCAGCCGGGCGTGCACGCGAATCTGCTCAGGCAATTGGCCGAGGGTCTCGTCGCGCTCAAGGCCGCGCTGGTTGAACTCGGTCGGTGGGATTCGACGCTGGTGATGACTTATTCGGAGTTCGGTCGCCGCGCCGCCGAGAACGGCTCGAACGGCACCGACCACGGCACGGCCAACGTGCATTTCGCGTTCGGCGGGAGGGTCCGCGGCGGCATGTTCGGACGCGCGCCCGACCTCGATCGCCTCGACAACGGCAATCTTCAGCACACCACCGACTTTCGCAGCTACTTCGCGACGGCGGTGGAGCGCTGGTGGGGATTCGCGGCCGATCCGGTCGTCGGCGGGCGCTACCCGTTGCTCGATTTCATCCGCGCCTGAGCGCCGGGAGTTGTTATGAAACAAAACGTATCCGTCGTAGGCGGCTCGGCGGGCGAGTCGTTATCGGCAGGGAAAGGGCTACGCAGGTGAATGCAGAGCTGAAGATGGACCGCAGGAAGATCACGCGAGCACTGCTCGGCGGTTTGGTGTTGAGCACCCTCGGCGGTTGCTACGTCGCGCCACCACCGCCGCGCGCCCCGCGAGCCGATGTCGCGATCACGCAGCCGCCGCCGGCCGATCTCAACGAGGCCCCGCCGTCCGCGCCGGCCGCGGAGATGTACTGGGTACCGGGACACTGGGTGTGGCAAGGCAACGGCTACGTGTGGCGCGCGGGGCATTGGGTGTCGCCGCGCCCCGACCAGGTCTTCGTGCGCGCCTACTGGACCAACGAGAATGGTTATTGGGTCTACCACCCGGGGCGTTGGGAGCGTGTCGGTGCGGCTCCGGTTGACCCGCGCGACATCGTCGTAGCGGAGGCACCGCCCCCGCCACGGGTCGAAGTCATCGGCGTGGCGCCCGGGCCGGGGTTTTTCTGGGTACCCGGCTATTGGCGCTGGGGACCGGGCCGTCATGTCTGGGTCGGCGGTCACTGGGCGCCGCACCGTCCCGGCCACTACTGGGTCGCGCCGCACTGGGCGCGGGTCGGCGTGTCGTTCCATTTTCGTGGTGGGTATTGGAGGCGGCACTGAGGGCGGCGGCACTGAGAGTTGTATATCGATGAGGGCTACGACATGAGCACGTTGACGCGACATTCGCCGCTGGCAGATGCGACGCGCTGGTTGAGCGGCGCGCTGATTGCGCTGGTCAGTGTTGCGGCGCTTGCCGATCCTCCCGGGCGGGTGGGGCGGATCAGTCACGCGAGCGGCGACGTGTCGTTCCAGAACAGCGCCAATCACGAACCCTCGGAAGCGCAACAGAACTGGCCCATCACCGGCGCCAACGTGCTGATGACCGGCCCTTCGGGTCGCGCGGAGGTGCAGATCGGCTCGACCGCCGTGCGCCTCGATGGCGACAGCGAGATCGAGTTCACGCGTCTCGACGACGAGCAGGTGCACCTGCGCGTGGTCGCCGGACGCGCTGCCATCCGCGTGCGTCATCGCGATCAGGCCGAAGACTTCGTCGTGACCACCACGCATGGCCGCGTCCTGCTCGACGATGTCGGGCGCTATCGCATCGACGTGCGTGGTGATCAGTCGCTCACGGCGTTCACGGTGCACG
>CADECO010000707.1:0-2286 GCA_902825905.1 uncultured beta proteobacterium | reverse complement strand
AATAGAACACGATCTTGCTCTGGAACTGCAGCGCGTAGATCGAGACGCCTTCGCTGGCCGAGAGCGCCGTGTTGGGCGTGGCACCGAGCGAACCGCCAGTGGCATCGCGCAGCGCGACGATGATCTGGCTTACCACTGCGGTGAGCGCGAGCGTCACCAGCGCGAAGTAGTGACCGGTGATACGGAATCGAAAACACGGATAACCGATCACCACCGCCAGCAGCACCGCCATCGCCACTGCGATCGGAATGCCCAGCCACGGTGTGAGGCCGAAATGATTCCACAGCATGACGGTGACGTATGCGCCCACGCCCATGAACGCGCCGTGCCCGAACGACACCAGCCCGAAGCGGCCCATGATCGCCCAGCTGGTGTAGATGAAGCTCCACAGCAGCACCTGGTTGGCCAGATGCAATGGATAGTTGCCCAGGCCGAGCCACGGCACGATCGCGAGCGCGATCGTGCCGACGATCCAGGCCGGCGCCGCCTTCATCGCTTGCTCCCGAGCAACCCCTGCGGGCGCACGAACATCATCACGATGAAGAACACGAACGCCATCACGTAGCCCCACTCGATGTGGAAGAAGAATCCGCCCACCGAGATGAACTGCGCGAAGATGAAGGCGGCGACGAATCCGCCGACCATGTTGCCCAGTCCACCGAGCGTGCAGATCATGAAGGTTATCGGGCCGAACGACAGCCCGATCGCCGGGTGCACGTCGTACTGCAGCACCAGCAGCGAGGCGGCCAGGCCGGCGAGTGCACCGCCGACGATCGAGGTGACGACGTAGATGCGCGCCGGGTTCACGCCCATGAGCGGCATGATCGCGCGGTCCTGGCTGATGGCGCGGATCGCGGTGCCCAGAAACGTCTTGCGCAGGAACCACCACAGCACGCCCATCGCGACCAGCGCGACACTCGCGGCGAGGATGCGCGAGTAGGCGAGCTGGATCTCACCGAGGCTGAGGCTGGGCAGCGTGAGGCCGAGATTGCGGAATTCGACGCCGAACGCGACCGTGGCTGCCGCCTGCAGGAAGAACAGCGTGCCGCCGGTCACGAGCAGCTGATTGATCGGCTCCTGCGCGAGCACCGGCTGGATGATGAAGCGGTGCAGCAGGTAGCCGAGCAGCGCACCGATGGCAATCGCCAGCAACGCGGCCAGCGGCAACGGCACGCCCGCCTTGTAGGCGAAGAACAGGCCGTACATACCCAGCATCACCAGTTCGGCGTAGCAGATCCACACCACGTCGATCACGCCGAAGATCAGATTCAGGCCAAGTGCGAGCAGCGCGAGCACGCCGCCGAACAGCAGCCCGTTGAGCACCGCTTCCAGCAGGAAGATGTCGAAGATTTCCATTGGCTACCTGCGATCTACAAACCGACGTACGCCTTGCGAATCTCGTCGCTGTCGAGCAGCGTTTGCGCCTGGCCGCTCGTCTTGATGCGGCCCACTTCGAGCAGATAGGCCCGATCGACCACCTTGAGCACCTGCCGTACGTTCTGCTCGACGATCAGCACCGTGTACCCTTGCGCCCGAATGCGCTGAACCAGCTCGAACACCTGCTGCACGACCACCGGTGCCAGCCCCGCCGAAGGTTCATCGAGCAGCAGCAGCTTGGGGCCCGACATCAACCCGCGGCCGATCGCGCACATCTGCTGCTCGCCGCCGGAGAGCGTTCCGGCCAGCTGATTGCGCCGTTCTTTCATGCGTGGGAACAGCCCGTAGACGAACTCGAGGCGCTCGGCGAAGCGGGCGCGCGCGCTCGGCACGAATCCGCCGATCTTGAGGTTGTCTTCGACCGACAATTGCGGAAACAGCCGCCGGTTCTCCGGCACATGGGCGATGCCGGTGTTGATGATCTCGTAGGCGGGCAGCGCGTTGAGCGAGCGGCCTTCCATCGTGATCGTGCCGTTGCGCACGTCGATCAGCTTCGAGATCACGCGCAGCAGCGTGGTCTTGCCCGCGCCGTTGGGGCCGATCACTGCCACCGCTTCGCCTGCATTGACCGTCAGCGAAACATCGAACAGCGCCTGAAACGAGCCATAGCCGGCGCTGACGTTGTCGAGCGTGAGCATCGTCATCGACGCGCTGCCGTCTGCTGGACTTCGGCCGCGTCGGTGCCCAGATACACCTCGACGACTTTCGGATCGCGTGCGACTTCGGTGGGCAAGCCCTGCGCGATCACTTCGCCGTGGTCGAGCACGATGCAGCGATCGACGATGCGCATCAATACGCCCATGATGTGCTCGACCCAGACGATCGTGATGCCGCGCTCTTTGCGGATGC
>CADECO010000706.1:0-2297 GCA_902825905.1 uncultured beta proteobacterium | reverse complement strand
ACGCTCGAAGATCGGTGCCGTAACGGCCCGGCCATCGAACACCACCTCGCGCGCACCGCGTCGTGCCTGCTCGAGCGACGCACTGCCCTGCCAGGCGCGCAGCGTCGGCTTGGCCACGCGCTCGATCGCCGCCACGCGCAGGCTGACGATCTCGATCGGATCGTTACTGCGATATCCGAAGCGCCGCTCGTGCACCGCGTGAAAGGCATCGGCCAGCGCGCCGAGCGAAGCCATCGAATCAGGCACCGGCACGCTCAGATCCCATGATTGGCCAACGTAGCGCATCCCGGCGAAGCGCAGCAGCGTGATGCCGTCGGTCGCGGCGCCAGCGGAGGCCGCTCGCGCAGACCTGCCCGACTCCGCCGACATCTCCTGGCGCGCGACCTGCTCGATCTCGGCAAAACGTTGTCCGAGCGCCGCGACATCGGTGTCAGCCAGCGCCGCCCGAAACGTGCGCAGATGATCGTGGCGCACATCCGAGATCAATGACCCGAACGCGCAGAAATTGCCCGGCCGCAGCGGCACGATGACGTGGCTGATCTCCAGTTCGTCCGCGATGAGCGTGGCGTGCATCGGCCCGGCGCCGCCGAACGCCATCAACGCGAAATCACGCGGATCGAAGCCGCGCGCGATCGAGATCTCCTTGATCGCGCTCACCATGCGCGCAACCGCGATGCGGATGATGCCTTCGGCGGCGCGCGCGACGTTCAATCCGTCAAAGGCTCGCGCGATGCGCTCGACCGCCGTGCGCGCCAAACCTTCATCCAGCTCGACCACGCCGCCCAGCTTCACGCTCGATGCGAGCCGGCCGATCACCAGATTCGCGTCGGTCACCGTCGGTTCCAACCCGCCTTTGCCGTAGCACGCCGGCCCTGGTGCAGCGCCCGCGCTGCGCGGTCCGACCTTGAGGATCTTGCCGGTATCGATCCAAGCGATGCTGCCGCCGCCCGCCCCCACCGAATTGATCTCGATCTGCGGCGTGCGCACCGGCAACCCGGCGATGAACTGCTCGGAAGTCATCGGTACGTTGAGGGCTTCGATCAGGCACACGTCGGTGCTGGTGCCGCCCATGTCGTAGGTGATCAGATTGCGCGCGCCGATTTCACGACCGAGATGGATCGCGGCTGCCACACCACCCGCCGGGCCAGAGAGCACGGTGTGCACCGGATAGCGCGCCGCACGCGTATCGGCAACGATGCCTCCACTCGAGGTCATGATCTGCACGCCGGCGCCGCGATAGCCGGCATCGCGCAGCTTCGCGGCGAGCGAGCGCAGATAGCGAGCCATCAACGGCCCGATGTAGGCGTTCAATGCGGCCGTGTTGAAGCGTTCGTACTCGCGCATCTCGGGCAGCACGTCAGCCGAATGACTGATGAACCAATCCGGCAGTGCCTCACGCAGGATCGCAACCGCCTGCTCTTCGTGCGCCGGGTTCGCGTAGCTGTGAAGAAAGCACACGATCAGCGCACCGGGTGCAGCACCCGTGCCCAAGTGTGTCCGCAAACGCGCGGCAATCGCTCGAACCTGCGACGGATCGAGCGGCCGCAGCACCGAGCCGTCGGCGAGCATGCGCTCGTCGACCTCGAACACGTCTTCGCGCGACACGATCGGCGCCGGTTTGAGGGTCTTGATGTCGTAGAGCACCGTTCGATTGGTGCGAGCGATCTCGAGCGTGTCGCGAAAGCCGGCGGTGGTGATCACCAGGACGCGCGACCCTTGTCGCTGCAGGATCGCGTTGGTGCCGATGGTCACGCCGTGCACGAACCGTGCAGTCGTCGCGAGGTCGCTTTCGTTGCGCAGCACGCCGGCGAGCACACCCTCCTCGGGCGCGTGCGGCGTGGACGGCGCCTTCGCCCAGCGCAATTCGCCGGTCGAATCGTCGTAGCCCACTACGTCGGTGAACGTGCCGCCGACGTCGACGCCGATCATTTTCATGCGTGACTCCAACTCCCATCGACGATCATCGGCGGCTGCCCCGTCGTGCGGCAGTCTTCTTGCCTGAGTTCGTGCGTGGTCGCGCCAGCCCGCGTTGCGCCAGCGCTTTGGCCTGAACGCGCTCCGCGAAGCGCTTGGCCTGCGCCGGCGTGCGTGGCGTCGTCGCACCACGAGCGGCACGCGTCGCACCGGGCCGCTCCATCTGCGCCGCCATCGCCTGCGCCAACGCGAGAAACGCCTGCTGGTCGGTGGTGAGCGTATGGGCAGTCGCGCGCACGCCGCGCATGGCGGGGCGCCGGAGCGCCGTGCGCACGCGTAGCGGCGTCGGCAGTCGGGTCGGCGCGTTGGCGCGCGGCGTCTTG
>CADECO010000705.1:0-2298 GCA_902825905.1 uncultured beta proteobacterium | reverse complement strand
GTCGCGAGCGGCACCATGCACGGCGGCTCGACCACCCGACCGGTCGGGATGTGGAACGCCCCGTTGTGGAAGTTGCAGAAGATGTTCTCGCCCTCGATCAGTCCCTCCGACATGCAGCCCGGACCGTGCGTGCAGGTGTCGTCGGTGACGTAGATCGTGCCGCCGAGGTTGTAGACGGCGAGCAGCTTGCCCGCCGTGTCCACGCGGATCACTGCATCATTCTCCACGGCGGAGACGGGGCACAGTTCGAGCAGGTTCTGCGACATGGAAGCTGATGGGCGCAAGGGACGAATGAGACGACTCGCGTTGACGGAATCGCGAGCCGGCATTCTAATCGTCGCGGTCCGCATCGAACCCGTCGTGGGCGCGAGTCCATCGACAATCCCCGCCGCATGAAAGCCGAACAGAACGAATTCCTCACCCGCACCGGCCCTGGCACACCGATGGGCGCGCTATTCCGCCGCTATTGGCTGCCGGTGCTGCTTGCCGAAGAACTGCCCGAACGCGACTGCCCGCCGGTGCGTGTCACGCTGCTCTCGGAGAAACTGCTCGCGTTTCGCGACTCCAACAACCGCTACGGTCTGATCGACGAGTTCTGCGCGCATCGCGGCGTGTCGCTGTGGTTCGGCCGCAACGAGGAAGGGGGATTGCGCTGCCCGTATCACGGTTGGAAGTACGACGTCACCGGCCAGTGCGTCGAGGTGCCCTCAGAGCCTGCGGCGAGCGGATTCGCGCAGAAGATGAAGCTCAATGCCTACCCGCTCATCGAGCGCGGCGGCGTGCTGTGGACCTACATGGGGCCGGCCGAACACCAACCGCCATTGCCCGAGCACGAGTGGGCGATGGTGCCGCCCGCGCAGCGCCTGGTGAGCAAGCGGCTGCAGGAATGCAACTATCTGCAGGCGATGGAAGGCGGCATCGATTCGAGTCACGTGTCGTTCCTGCATCGGTTCACGATGTCGCGCGATCCGATGTTCAAGAAGGCCACGCAGAGCCATCAGTACAACCTGGGCGATCTCGCACCGCACTTCGATGTGGTCGAGTCCGACGGCGGGCTCTACATCGGCGTGCGTCGCAACACCGGCGACGGCCGCCACTACTGGCGCATCACGCAATGGGTGATGCCCAGCTTCACGCTGATTCCACCGCGCGGCGATCACCCGATCGGCGGGCATTGCTGGGTACCGATCGACGATGAACGCTGCTGGGTGTTCAGCACCAATCATCACGCCACCCGCGCACTCACCGCTGAGGAGCGCGAAGCATGCGAGCGCGGCGAAGGCATCCACGCGCCGCTGATTCCGGGCACGTACCGGCCACGCGCCAATCGCGACAACGACTACCTGATCGATCGGCCCGGGCAGCGCGCGAACCAGACCTTCTCCGGTGTGGCCGGCTTCGCGATGCAGGACGCTTCGATCCAGGAAAGCATGGGCCCGATCCAGGACCGCACGCGCGAGAACCTGGTGAACACCGACAACGGCATCATCATGGCGCGCAATCGGCTCGTCCGCGCCGCCAAGGCGTTGGACAAGGGCACGCCGCCGCCGGGCGTGGACCCGGCCGTGCAACGCGTACTAGCGGTATCGATCGTGTTGCCCACCGACGCGCATTACAAGGACGCCGCCCGCAACGCGTTACTGCCGCAGCCCGGTCAGGCGCACGCGACCGTGTGACCAGCCCAACACTCGAACATCCATGAAAATCGGACTGCACTACAGCCTGCAAGTCGCGCCCGGCGAGCGCTCCACCGACGTGATGCAGAACACGCTGGAGGATATCGCGTGGGCCGATCGCAACGGCTTCTCGAGCGCGGTGTTTGCCGAGCACCACTTCATGGAGGACTGCTGGATTCCCCAGCCGATGCAGATGGCCGCCGCCGCCGCCGCGGTCACGAAGAACATGCGGGTGGGCACCGACATCTGCGTGCTGCCGCTGCACCATCCGGTCGAGGTGGCCGAGCAGGCGGCCGTGCTCGACAACCTCTCGGGCGGACGCGCGATCCTCGGCGTGGGATTGGGTTGGGCGCAGAACGAATACGATGGATTCGGCGTGCCGTACAAGGCGCGCGGCGCGGTCTACGAGCGCTCGATCGAATTGGTGAAGCGGCTGCTTGCCGGCGAGCGCGTCGACGACACCGAGGGCCACCACCGTTTCAAGGGCGCGCAGATCCGGCCGTTGCCGGTCAATCCGCACGGCATTCCGCTGTGGATCGCCGCGATCCGCGATGTCGCGCTGCCGCGCGTGGCCCGGCTGGGTGATTGTTGGGTGATGTGGCCCGGCGCGAGCATCGCCGAG
>CADECO010000704.1:0-2304 GCA_902825905.1 uncultured beta proteobacterium | reverse complement strand
CTCGTCGAAGCCGGCAAGTACCACCTCGAACTAGTTGTTAAAGGTCAGGACCTGTCGTTGTACGTCTACGATCAGGCGAACAAGAAGATCGCAGCGAGCGGAGCGAAGGCCACGGCAACCATTGTCGGGCAGAACGTGAAGCTCGAACTGGTACCTGCGGGAGAGAATCTGCTGAAGGGCGCCGGCACGTTCGAGGCGAAGGCCGCGACTCGCGTGTTGATCTCTCTGACGTTGGCCGGGCAACCGGCGATGCAAGCGCGGTTCTCGCCGTTTCACGCACACAAGTAGCCGGGAGGGTCTTGGGCGCTCCCGTGTAGATTGAGCGCAAACCTGGATGACAAGCGAACTCACCATAGCGCTTCCGCTCGTGCTGCCCGAGGCGAGCGATGCGCGGGATCAGTGTGTTGAGAGGCTGAACGAGTTGCTGGTCGTCAGCGGCCTAGAGCAGGCGCATGCGACGCCGAGCGGTGATGCGCTGTGCGTGCACTTCGACCCGACACGGCTCGATGCGAGCGAGGTGCGACGCATCGTCCAGGCGGCCGGCGCGAAGATCTCGGGGCGGTATCGGCATGAAACACTTCGTGTCGACGGCATGGACTGCGCCACGTGCGCCACGGTGATCGAGCATGCATTGAGGCGCCTCGACGGCGTTCTGGAAGCCTCGGTAAGCTTTGCTACCGAGCGCCTGCGACTCGAGTTCGACAGCGAGAGGACTAATCGCGCCGCCATCGTCCGCCGGCTCGGCGCCTTGGGCTATTCCGTGCGCGAGCGCGACGGCCATGGTGGAGCGCTCGCACAGTACCGCGAGCTCATCCTGAGCTTGGTCTCGGGGGTGTTCTTGCTCGCCGGATGGCTGTTGGGCCGGTTCGAGATATCGAATTGGGCTTCGCTCGGCATGCTGGTGAGCGCGTACGTCGCTGGCGGGTTCTTCACGTTGCGCGATGCCGCGCAGAGTCTGCGCGCCGGCCGGTTCGAGATCGACCTGCTCATGATTGTCGCGGCGGCAGGCGCGGCAGCGCTGGGCGAATGGGCGGAAGGTGCGCTGCTGCTGTTCTTATTCAGCCTCGGGCACGCTTTGGAACATCTGGCGATGGACCGCGCCCGGAACGCGATCGAGGCGCTTGGCGAGCTTAGCCCGAAAGCTGCAGTCGTCATCCGCGGCGGCGTGCAGAGCGAAGTGAGCGTCGAGGACTTGCGGCGCGGCGATCGCATCATCGTCAAGCCCGGGGAGCGAATGCCAGCCGACGGGGCGGTGGCGCAGGGCTTAAGCGCGGTAAACCAGGCCCCAGTGACCGGCGAGTCAGTGCCCGTGGAAAAATCGCTCGGTGATCCGGTCTTCGCTGGCACGATCAATGGCGAAGGAGCACTCGAGATCACCGTGACCAAGCTTGCGAGCGAGAGCACGCTTGCTCGCATGGTGACGTTGGTAACGGAGGCGCAGGCCGAGCGCTCGCCCACGCAGCAGTTCGTCGATCGCTTCGAGCGGATCTTCGTGCCTGTTGTGCTCATCGGTGCGGCGCTCCTGATTGCGCTGCCCCCGCTGCTCATCGGTGCGCCGTTGGCCGAGTCGTTCTACCGTGCCATGGCGGTGCTGGTGGCCGCTTCGCCCTGCGCGCTTGCCATCGCAACGCCAGCGGCGGTCTTGGCTGCCGTTGCCCGCGCCGGCCAGAACGGCGTCCTGATCAAGGGCGGCCTGCACCTAGAGAATCTGGGCGCAATACGGGCGATCGCGTTCGACAAGACCGGCACCCTCACGCACGGCAAACCGCGCGTCACCGACGTGCGTGCTCTGTCCGGGTCGGAGGCCGAGGTGCTGCGTTGGGCCGCAGCGCTCGAGCGTCGCAGCGCTCACCCGTTGGCGCGTGCAGTCGTCGACGAGGCTACGAAGCGGAGCCTAACGCTAGAAGAGGCAACCGAGGTGCAGGCCGTTGTCGGCAAAGGGCTCGCCGGGCAGGTGAACGGCCGCGAAGTACGCGTCGGTAGCCTAAGCATGTTCGAGCAACGGCCCCTGGCGGGCCAAGCGCGGTCCGAGGTCGCACGACTGCAAAGCGAGGGCAAGACGACCATGCTGGTCGGGCTCGATGATGCCGTCGTGGGCGTGATCGCGCTTGCCGATACACCACGCCTCGGCGCCGCTGCGGTACTGAGCGAGCTGAAGACACTAGGCATCGCAGAGAACGTGATGCTCTCGGGCGACAACGAGAGCGTGGCCAAGACGATCGGCGCCGCGGTGGGGATCGATGCGGTGCATGGAAACCTCATGCCCGAGGACAAAGTGCGGGTCATCGAAGAGCTCGTGACCCG
>CADECO010000703.1:1151-2326 GCA_902825905.1 uncultured beta proteobacterium | reverse complement strand
AGTCGTTTCTCAACGGCGGATAGGTCGAAGCCTGCCGGCGGCGTGACGCGGCGCAACATCGGCTGACGATCGCGAGCCGCACGCGATATTCCTCGCGACGCATGCCACGTTCCGCGCGCCAAAAACGCCGGCGGTCGCCGCTTGGGTGCGAACGTCCCCGCGATCGATGGAACCGAATGCGCAGTTCCGGCTCTTAGTCACAGGCTGTCCGGCAATCGTCCTCGCGCGCGCCCGCGATGTCGTGGCGCGCGCCGAACGGCCGGTCGCACAATGAATCGCGTTGCCAGACGCTGACCGTCGTCCTTACCGGGGCGGCGCGGCGACGTGGCAGCGGGCGATCCTTCCTACCGGTTGGATCGCCGTCCTCGCGGGCGCGCCGCCGCCACCCCTGGAGGCGCCTCCGCAGTCGTTGCTGTCAGCTCGACCCACGAGGTCGGCAGGAGGTTTGCGATGGGTGCGAACGATCCGCTGCCGCTGCGCGCGGCACTGCGCGAGGCCAGTCTCGACGACCGCTATCTCAGCCGCTCCGGGCGGATCTACCTCTCGGGCATCCAGGCGCTGGTGCGTCTGCCGCTGATGCAGCGCTGGCGCGACGAGGCGGCCGGGCTCAATACGGCCGGGTTCATCTCCGGTTATCGCGGCTCCCCGGTCGGCGGATTGGACGAAGCGCTGTGGCGCGCCGAGAAGCATCTCAAGGCCCATCACGTCGAGTTCCGGCCCGGCGTCAACGAAGACCTCGCCGCCACCGCGGTGTGGGGCTCGCAGCAGGTCAATCTGATCGGGCCCGGCAAGTACGACGGCGTGTTCGCGCTGTGGTACGCGAAGGGCCCGGGCGTGGATCGCTGCGGCGACGCCTTCAAGCACGCCAACCATGCCGGCACCGCCAAGCATGGCGGCGTGCTGCTGGTGGCCGGTGACGATCACGGTGCGTACTCCTCGTCGTTGCCGCACCAGAGCGATCACATGTTCTCGGCCTCGATGATCCCGATGCTCTATCCGAGCAACGTGCAGGACTACCTCGACCTGGGCATCCACGGCTGGGCGATGTCGCGCTACTCCGGCTGTCTGATCGGTTTCAAGGCGCTCGCCGACACGGTCGAATCGAGCGCATCGGTCGATGCCGATCCGTTCCGGGTGCAGATCGCCTACCCGGACGATTTCGTCATGCCCGAAGG
>CADECO010000703.1:0-1083 GCA_902825905.1 uncultured beta proteobacterium | reverse complement strand
CAATCGCGCAGGCAGGAAGCGCTGATGCAGGACTACAAGGTCTATGCCGCGCTCGCTTACGCACGGGCCAATCGCCTCAATCGCACCATGATCGATTCGCCGAATGCGCGGCTGGGCATCATCGCCTCGGGCAAGTCGTATCTCGATGTGCTCGAAGCGCTGGAAGAACTCGGCATCGACGAGCGCATGGCCGCGCGCATCGGCATCCGCGTGTTCAAGGTCGCGATGCCCTGGCCGCTCGAGCCCGACAGCGTGCGCGAGTTCGCCACCGGACTGGAAGAGATCCTGGTCGTCGAAGAGAAACGCCAGATCGTCGAGTACCAGTTGAAGGAGCAGCTCTACAACTGGCGTGAAGACGTGCGTCCGCGCGTGATCGGCAAGTTCGACGAGAAAGGCGAATGGGTGCATCCGCGCGGTGAATGGCTGCTCACCAGCAAGGTCGATTTCTCGATCGCGCAGGTGGCGCGCGTGATCGCCTCACGCGTGGCACGGTTCCACGACAGCGAATTGATCAAGGCGCGCCTCGCGTTTCTCGAAGCGAAAGACGCGGTGCTGAGGCAAGCGGTCGACACGCCGGTGCGCCCGCCGTACTACTGCTCGGGTTGCCCGCACAACACCTCGACCCGGTTGCCCGAGGGCAGCATCGCCATGGCCGGCATCGGCTGCCACGTGATGGCGATGTCGATCTACCCCGAGCACACGCGGCCCACCACGCAGATGGGCGCCGAAGGCGCGACCTGGATCGGCCAGGCGCCGTTCTCGAAACTGCCGCACATCTTCGCCAACCTCGGCGACGGCACCTACTTCCATTCCGGCTACCTCGCGATTCGCGCCGCGGTCGCCGCGAAGGTCAACATCACTTACAAGATTCTCTACAACGACGCGGTGGCGATGACCGGCGGCCAGCCGGTCGACGGCACGATCTCGGTGCCGATGATCGCGAACCAGGTCGCGGCCGAAGGCGTGAAGCGCATTGCGCTGGTGACCGACGATCTGTCGCGCTATGCCGATCGCTCGGTCTTGCCCGCATTCGTGACGCTGCACGATCGCAAGGAGCTCGACGCGATCCAGCGCGAGCTGCGC
>CADECO010000702.1:0-2328 GCA_902825905.1 uncultured beta proteobacterium | reverse complement strand
GATGACGATGTGTAGCCATGGCTCAGCGCACCGCGGCGCGCCGGCCGAACAGCCCTTGCGGACGCAGCAGCAGCACGCCGACGAACACCGCATAGAGCAGGATCGATCGGAACGCCGGGCCGGTGAGTGCCACGCCGTACGTCTCGATCACGCCGAGCGCGAGCGAAGCAAGGATGCCGCCGGTGACGTTGCCCAGTCCCCCCATGATCACCACCACGAACGCGGCGATGGTCAGTTGGAAACCCATGAACGGCGAGACCTGCTCGGCCATCGACAGCAACGCCCCGGCACATGCCGCGGTGGCAAATGCGACGGCGAAGATCAGCGTCTGCACGCGTTCGATATTCACGCCGACGATCGCCGCGGCCTCGCGTTGTTCGATGAGCGCCCGCACCGCCAGCCCGACTACGTGCCAGCGCAACGTAAGCCACACGCCCGACACGATGAGCGTGGCGAGCGCAAATACCACCAGCCGATTGGCGGTGACGGCGGCATTGCCCAGCGGGATGACGCTGCTCAGGTACTCATAGCCCCGCGGTGTCGCGGTGAAACCCAGTGCAGCCAGATTCTGCAGAATGACCGAGACGCCGAAAAACAGCAGCAACGAGTTCGACTCGCTGCGTCCCCCATCGCTGCCGGATCGGATGATCAGACCGAACAGATATCGATAAGCCAGCACGCCGAGCAGTGCCGCGATGATCGCAATCGCAGGCAGCGACAGAAGCGGCGACAAGCCGGCGAGCGTGAACGCGACGAAGGCGGCGTACCCCCCCAACATCGCCAGATCGCCATGCGCCACGTTCAGCAGCCGCATGGTGCCGTAGACCAGGTTCAGCCCGAGCGAGATGAGCGCGTAGAGCGAGGCCGAGATGAGGGCGGCGGCAAGGAGCTGCCCGGAGAGGAGAAGGTCGAGCACGGCGCGATGGCGAGGTGGATGGGTGGCCGTGCACCGAGTGACTGCACACGCCGCGCGCCCTATGCCCGCCCCATGCGTCGCGCTTCTTTCGCACTCGAGCTTCCCTCCCCTGTGACGCGGGGGGAGGGCTGGGGTGGGGGCAAAGAACTTCTACATCGATCAGGTCTGCTCGATCGCGTGCGCCGCGCCGGACTTCTTCAGCGTCAGTGCCGACTCGGCATCGTCACCGACCCAGTCACCCTTGATGTCGACGCCCAGGAAGTTGAGTTCGATGGTGACGTCGTCGGGATCCTTCAGGAAGATCTGATACAGCTTCGATTCGGGGAAGCTGCGGAAGTGCATCTTTTGGCCGCTCTTCTTGATGCGCTTTTGCACACTCTCGGGGTCTTCGGCGAGAAACGCCACGTGATCGACTGCACCCGAGCCTTTGTCGTCCTGGCCGTGGATCTTCAGCAGGAACTTGTCGCGGATCTGGTTCGGCTCGCGCGAGGCCAGGTTCACGCAGATCTTGTCGCCGATCGCCAGCCAGTAGCCGGGAAAGCCGAAGTCGGGCCGATCGGCAACCGTCATGCCCAGAACATCGCAGTAGAAATTCTTGGTCTTCTCCAGGTCCTTGGAGACGAGCAGAAAGTGGTTCAGTTCGGTCAGTGCCATGTTGAGTCTCCTCTCGCGCTACATCGTCGGATTGGCGTACTTGCCGCCCATCGCGAACAGCCCGTACGTGCCGCCCGCGATATCGAAATTGAAAGAGAAATGCTGGTTGATCGCCAGCACGTCACGAAGATACCGCTGCAACGGGTCGCGCGTATAGATCCCATTGGCCCCGTAGCATGACCACAACGTCTCGATGGCTTCGCGGGCCTGATTGACGGCCCAGCACGCCTGGGCGCGGTACAGCAGCTTCTTGTCGAGCGGCGGCACGTCGTTGCGCCTGGCGTATTCGTCCATCTCGAGTGCCGATTGCCGCAGCAGATGGCGCGACGAATCGATCAGGCAGCGCGCCTTGCCCACCTTGATCTGCACTGCCTGGAAGTCGGCGGGCCGCGCGCCGGTGTAGGTGCCGGTGCGCTTGCTCATCGATTCGACGAACAGCTCGTATGCCCCTTCGGCCGCACCGATCGCCGCCGGCGCCAGCGGATGAGGCGCCGCCGCACCCACCGCAATCCGATACAGCGGGCCATTGTTCAGCTTCGCGCCCGGATGCTCCAGCCCACCGCGACATCGCGTGAGCGGCAGCGCGCGCCGCTCGGGCACGAACAGCTCGTTGACGACGACATCCTTGCTGCCGGTGCCCGTCATGCCCATCGCGAACCAGGTATCGCGAATTTCGTACTGCGACTTGTGCACCAGGCACAGCCGCCAGTCGATCGGCGTCTTGCCGTCGTCGCCGAAGATCGACACCGCGAGCATGT
>CADECO010000701.1:0-2330 GCA_902825905.1 uncultured beta proteobacterium | reverse complement strand
GCGGCCGCGACATAGCTGTTGAATGCCTTCATCTGCGCCAACCCGCGGAACCGGCCGGCGGGCGCGGGCTTGTCCCATCCAATGCGCTCGGCCACCGCATTGAGCACCGCCAGATTCTTCGGATGTTTGGCCAGCAGCGCGCGTCGGAACGCCAGCGGATCCTGTCCGGCGGCGTGCGCCATCTCGTCCATGAAACTCTCGACGAAGAAGCAGTTCTGGTTGATGTTCACGCCGCGCCAGAACCCCGGCTTGATGTGCGGGTTGCGCATCGCGTGATCGATCAGCAGATTGGGCACGCTGAAGCCGATGGCATGCTCACCTTCGGCCGCGATCCCCTGGAACGTGAACGGGTCCATGCCGTTCTTGAGCAGGTTGGGGAACACGTCGGCAATGATCGACTGGCCCGACAGCCGCATGTGCATGCCGGTCAGATTGTTGTTCGCATCGAAGCCCGCGGTCATCTTGCACTTCATCACCGGGTGATAGCGGCCGTGCGTCATGTCTTCTTCACGGCTCCACAAGAGCTTCACCGGTACGCCGGGCATCTCCTTGGCGATGAGCACCGCCTGACGCACGTAGTCGTGAAACGCCCCGCGCCGGCCGAAGCCGCCACCAAGGTGCACCTTGTAGACCTCAACACGGCTGGCGGGCAGGCCGGAAGCCTCGACGGCTACCGCAAACGCGGCCTCGCCATTCTGCGTCGGCCCCCAGCACTCGCACTTCTCCGGCGTCCAGCGCGCGGTGAAGTTCATCGGCTCCATCGGCGCGTGGTTCTGATACGGATAGTCGTAGACCGCCTCGATCTTCTTGGCAGCGCCGGCTAGCGCGGCTTTGACATCGCCGTTTTGCACGCCGACGAACGCTTCGGGCGCATCGAGACCGGCCTTCAGGATTCCGTCGATCGACGCGCTCGACACCTTGGCGCTCGCGCCCTCATCCCAAACCACCGGCAGTGCATCGATCGCGGTCTTGGCGTGCCACCAGGTATCCGCAACGACCGCGACGCCCGAATCGCCCACCTTCACGATCTTTTTGACACCTGGCATGCTCGCGACCTTGGCGGCGTCGAAGCTCTTGATCTTGCCGCCTTGCACCGGGCAATCGCGGATCGCCGCGTTCAACATGCCGGGCAGCTTCAGATCGGCGCCGTACACCTGTTTGCCGGTGAGCTTGTCGTAGGTGTCGAGCCGCTTGACCGGCTTGCCGATGAGCTTCCAGTTCTTCGGATCCTTGAGTGGCACGTCTTTCGGCGCTTCCAGCTTCGCCGCGGCTTCGGCCACTTTGCCGTAGGTGGTCTTGCGCCCGCTCGGGTTGTGCGTGATGACGCTGTTCGCCACCGAGCATTCGGCCACAGGTACTTTCCACTCGTTCGCTGCGGCTTGCACCAGCATCACTCGCGCCGCTGCGCCACCCTTGCGCACGTACTCGTGCGACATGCGGATGCCGCGGCTGCCGCCGGTGGAAAAGTCGCCCCAGATGCGCTTGCGCGCGACGCTCTGGCCCGGCGTCGGGTACTCGGTGGTCACCTTCGACCAGTCGCACTCCAGTTCCTCGGCCACCATCTGTGCCAGCCCGGTGAGGGTGCCCTGTCCCATCTCCGAGCGGGCGATGCGGATCACCACGGTGTCGTCTGGACGGATCACCACCCACGCATTGACCTCGGGCGAACCATCGTTGGCGCGCACCACTTCCGGCCCGAATGGCAGGCGCAGACTAAGCGCGAGCCCACCGCCTACCGCCACCGACGTCGTGAGGAACGTGCGGCGATTCATATTCAGTTCGATCGTCATGGTTGCCCCTTCACGCACTGGCCGCGGCATGGATCGCCTTGCGCACCTCTTGGAAGGTGCCGCAGCGACAGATGTTGGTGATGCCCGCGTCGATATCGGCGTCGGTGGGTTTGGGTTTCTCGCGCAGCAGCGCCGCAGCGGCCATCAGCATGCCGGCTTGGCAATAACCGCATTGCGGCACATCGTGTTCGAGCCAGGCCTGCTGCACCTTGTGCAACTTCCCGCCTGTTGCCAACCCTTCAATCGTGGTGATGGATTTACCGGCGGCAGCGCTCGCGGGCACCGAGCATGAACGCATCGCGACACCATCGACATGCACCGTGCATGCCCCGCACTGGGCGACGCCGCAGCCGTACTTGGTACCAGTGAGACCGACGTTTTCGCGAATCACCCATAACAGGGGCGTAGCGGGTTCAACATCGACGTTGTGCGTCGTGCCGTTGATGGTCAGGCGAACCATGGGAAGGGTGTCTCCTCGTTTGATTGGGGTCCTGCCGGATTGGGATGCCACCTCGGCGAGGCCAGAGGCGTGCGGTCAAG
>CADECO010000700.1:0-2345 GCA_902825905.1 uncultured beta proteobacterium | reverse complement strand
TGCCGCCCGGGCCAGGGATCGGCGTGGAGTTGCAGCCGGAGGTGTTCAAGCGGGCGGATTGCCGGGTGCAGCGGACCAAGACCGAGGACGTCTCGCGTTGAGGACCAGGCCGTGGTCGCGGCACACCAGTTGTCGTCCGTCCTCTTGTCCTTCCGTGCGTTTCTGGCCCAGGTGTCGTAGCGCAGTCCCTACTCGCTACTGCCTACCTTACCGCTCGCGGCAGCTCTGGCCACGACCTTGCGCACGTCGTTCGGCAGGAACGGCTTCTCGATGACCGGGCAGCCGTGCTCGGTGGCGATGTCGCGCGCTGTGCCGGTGAGCGTGTCGCCGGTCACGAAGACGACACGACGCGCCCGATCAGGCCAGCGCCGCTCGATCTCCCTGTAGAGGCCGCGTCCGTCCAGGTCGGGCATGCGCATGTCGGTCACGATCACATCGAAATGCGTGCGCTCCATTCGCCTCAAGGCCTCTTCTCCGGAGCCCGCGGTGACGACACGGTGTCCGGCGCTCTCCAGAATCTCGGTTAGCGCCTGCCGGATATCCGCCTCGTCGTCCACGACCAGCACCGTGCGCTTCATCAGGCCGCGCTCGAACGGTCGGGTGCCATCCGTGTCGACGTCGTCGGCCTGACCGATCGGCAATGCAATCGAAAACACGGACCCGCCTTCGGGCGGACATTCGACCGTGAGCGTGCCGTCGTGGCTCTCGACGATGCCGAGACTGACCGAAAGCCCCACGCCGGTACCCATGCCGGTCGGCTTGGTGGTGAAGTAGGGCTCGAAGATTCGGGTGCGGATCTCTTCGGGGATACCCGGACCGTTGTCCGCGACCGTCACCCGGACCATTCCTTTGGACGCGTCGAACGAGCTGGTGATGGCAAGCTCGCGCGGCGGGGTTCGATCCTGCATTGCCTGTTGACCGTTGATGATCAGATTCATGAGTACCTGGTGCATCTGGTCGGCATCGGCGAGGATCCGCGGCATGTTCTCGGCGAGCTGGCATTTGACCGTGACGCCGCTGGTGCGAAGCGCGTAGGCCGTGATCTCGAGCGCCGCCTCGACCACATGGTTCAGGTCGACGGGCGCCTGCTGGGGTGCCTGCTGGCGCGCCATCGCGAGGAACGTGCGCACGATGCGCGCACAGCGCTCGGCGGCCGTGCGGATCTTGACCGCGGCGGCGAACGTCGCCGGGTCACCTCTTTCTTCCAGCAGGATCGCGCGCGCGACCACGACCGAGAGCGGATTGTTGAGTTCATGAGCGACGCCCGCCAGCAACGAGCCGAGCGCCGCGAGCTTCTCCCGCTGATAGAGCCTCTCGCGCTGTCGCGCCAGCTCCTCGGCCGCACGCTTCTTCTCGGTGACGTCGCGCGTGAGCGCCAGGATCCGATCCTGCCCGCCGATAGTGACGCGCTTCATGAAGATCTCGTCCCAATGCAACGTGCCGTCTCGATCCCTGCGACGCCATTCGAAATGCAGCTGCTCCCCGCTGCTGGCGCGCTCGACAAGCTTCTTGACGTCTTGACGTGTGGACACGTTCGCATCGGCGCTCACTGTCGAGATGTCTATCCTTCGCATTTCCTCGAGGGAGTAGCCGTACGATGTGCACGCCTTGAGGTTCGCGTCGACGACGCTGCCCGTGTCGTTCTTGAGCACGATGATCGCGTCCTCGGCGGCGTCGAAGATCGCGCGATAGCTCGCCTCGGATGCCCGCAACCTCTCCTCGGTGTGTACACGCTCGGCGATGTCTTCGCGCAAACGGGCCTGGGTGTCGCCGATCTGCCGTGCCATCGCGTCGAAGGCGCGGCTCAAGCGCCCCAGCTCGTCCTCGCCGCGCAGCGCACTGCGTGCGGTGAAGTCGCCGTTGGCGAGCTGCTCCGCGGTGCGCACGAGCCGATCGGTGCGCCGCGTCAGCAGGAAATGGAAGGCGACCCAAAGCGCCAGCGCCAGTCCGATTGTCCAGGCGGACCAATAGAGCGATTGGTCGATGATCTGGCGGAAGGCTTTGGCTTTCGCCCGGCGCAGGTCGTACTCGAAGAAGATCCGCCCCACCCGCGACGAGCGAAGCTCCTGCGTGCTGCTTCCCATCTGGATGCCCGCGTAGGCGAACAGCGACTTGCGATCCGGCGTGATTGCGATGCGGGCCCGACGCTCTCGCGCCGCATCGGCCGCTTCGGTCGTGTCGAAGTCGGGAAGAACCTCACTCACCGGGCGCCCCAACCAGGCGCGCCGGGTGGCGGCGATGATCCGGTCGACATCGTCGGTCAGGACGGCGACGATGTAGTCGTGATTGAAGGCGAGGATCGCGACCTCGCGGCGTGCGCTTTCGATGTCGTCCTTGAGCAACAG
>CADECO010000699.1:0-2347 GCA_902825905.1 uncultured beta proteobacterium | reverse complement strand
TCGGGCCTGGGCGCACCCGAAGATCTCGAGCCGCACGGCATCAAGGTGCGGGCGCCGCTCAACGGTGTCGGGCGCAATCTGCAGGACCACGTGATGGCGCCGGTGGCGTATCGGCGCAAGGAGCGCGGACCGTTCCATCGCAACATGCGCCTGGATCGCATCACGCGCCATCTCGCGCAGGCGTATCTGTTCGGCACCGGTGTGGCCACTGATCTGCCGGGGCCGCTGGTGGGTTTTCTCAAGACGCAACCCGCGCTGCCGCGCCCCGACGTGCAGTTGCTGTTCCACGGTGGACCGCTCGCAGCCAAACCCTACCTGCCGCCGTTCACGCCGCCCTTTGCCGATGGTTTCTCGCTGATCGCCGTGCTGCTGCGGCCGCAAAGCCGCGGACGACTCCGGCTGGCCTCAGCCAATCCGCGCGCGCCGATCCGCATTCATCAGAACTTCCTCGCGGCCGATCAGGACTGGGCCACGCTGCGCGCCGGTGTCCGCATGATTCGCGCGCTGTCGGCGCGGCCGCAACTTACCCGCTTCATCGAAGCGGAACTGGCGCCGGGCAACGCGCGCCAGTCTGATGCAGAGCTCGATCAGCACATTCGTGCGATCGCGATCACCGTGCACCATCCGCTGGGCACCTGCCGGATGGGTGCGGCCGATGACCGCGATGCGGTTGTCGATGCGCAACTACGCGTGCGCGGGGTGCAGGGCTTGCGCGTGGTCGATGCGTCGGTCATGCCTGATCTGGTGGGCGGCAACATCAACGCGGCGGTGTTGATGATCGCCGAGCGGGCCGCTGATCTGATTCGAGGGCGCGAGCCGCTCGCGGCGGATCGTTCGGTGCCGCAGGGCGCGTAACGCGGGGGCTGCGCTCGCCTTGCCCTTGTAGCGCTCGACCCGATCACATACATTCCCCGCCGGGTTGTCGATATCGGGCAGGCACTGGCCCTGCGCACGCGCGGCAATGCGTCGAGCGGGCGTTCGACACAACAGGAGAAGCGTTCCATGAGGATGCAAATTCGACCGATGGGTGCGGTGCGAATGCTGAGCGGCGCGTTGCTCGCGTTGCTCGTTGCTGCCGGCGCGCAGGCACAGCAGTTCACGATGAAACTGTCGACGTCCACCACCGGCGATGCGATCAACGAGTGGTTCCGGTTGCTCAAAGAGGGCGTCGAGAAGCGCGCCGGCGGGCGCATCAAGATCGAGATCTATCCGTCGAGCCAGCTCGGACCGATCCCGCGCACCGTCGAAGGCGTCGCGCTCGGCACGATCGAGATGGCGATGAACGCCTCGGGCTTCTACGAGGGGCTCGAGCCGCGCTTCGCCGTATTCAATGCGCCAGGGCTGATCGATAACCCGCAGCACGCGCACGACGTGCTCGCCGATCCGGCCATCCGCCAGCGGCTCGCATCGTTCGGCGCGAGCAAGGGCGTCGAGGCGCTCACCGCCTTCGCGCCGACCGGCTACGCGATCATCGCGCACAAGCCGATCGCGACGCTCGCCGATCTCAAGGGGCAGAAGATCCGCATTCCCGGCTCGCCGCTGCAGCTCGAGGCGATGAAGCGCCTGGGCGCCGCGCCGCTCTCGATGGCGTTCGGCGAAGTGCTGCCCGCCTTCCAGAACCGCACCATCGATGGCGTGTGGGCCGCGATCACGCTGTTCAACGCGCTCAAGTACTACGACGTCGCCAAGACCGCCACCAATCTGCCCTCATCGTGGGCGATCGTCGTCGGGCTGGTGAATCGCAACTTCATGAAATCGCTCGGACCGGAGCTGGAGGCGATCGTGCGTGACGAGGCGCGCAAGGCCGACGCGGCGATCGTGCCGTGGTCGGTGGCCGAGATCGCGCGCTCGTCGAAGGCGTGGGCGCAGAACGGCGGCAAGGAACTCAACCTGAGTGCTGCCGATGCACAGCAGTTCCTGACCGAGTCGGTCGCAGCCGCGATGCCGCTGCTCGCCAAGAGTCCTCAGCAGAAGGAAGACTACGACGCCTTCGATGCGACGGCGAAGAAATTGCGGAAGTAGGGGCCCAACCTCACCGCGCTGCCGTCTGCTCGTTCGCGGTGTCGATCGAGCGCGACGCGGTGGGCGGTGTGCGCGGCATCGTCAGACCGATGAGAGCGCCGATCGCGTTGCCCCCCGCCGCGATCAGCATCGCCGCGCCGTAGCCCTGCGTGCGATCGAACAGCCAGCCGGCCAGCACCGGCAGGCACACCGCGGCGAAGCACCAGCCGATGTACAGGCGCCCGGCCATCGCACCGAACGCATTCTTGTGCCAGAACCGCGCGATCGTGCCGAGCGCCGCACCGGAGATGAGGCCGTAACCGACGCCGATCAGCGTCAAGGTGGG
>CADECO010000698.1:0-2349 GCA_902825905.1 uncultured beta proteobacterium | reverse complement strand
GACGCCGTACGAGTCGGTGCCGAACAGATCGGGATCGACTTTGTTGGCTGCCTTGAAATCGGCGATGAACTTCTTGTTCTCGGCCGCGTCGATCTCCGGCGAGTAGCCCACGCCGGTGACGAATCCCTCGGCGGCCTTGCCGACCGCCGCGAGGTTCTGCGCGGTGATCGTGCCCGAGGCGCCGACGATCTGGATGTTGCGGTTCACGCCGTACTCGCTCATCTGATTGAAGAAGCGCACGGTGTCGTTGCCGGCAACCGAGGTGTAGAGCACGCTGGGTTTGGCGCCGCGGATCTGGCCGAAGAACGGCGAGAAGTCCTTCGCGTCGAGCGGCGAGAACACCTCACCCACCGATTTGGCGCCGCTTTTCTCGACCTCGGTCTTGAACGCAGCCACGGTGCTGCGGCCCATCTCGTAGTCCGGCCCGAGGTAGAACACGCTGGCGTTGGGCTTCTCTTTCTTCAGCCACTGCACCAGCGTCGTGGACTGCATGCCGGCGCGCGCATTGACCCGGAACACGTTGGGCGAGCACTGGCTGCCGGTGATCGCGTCGGAGTACGACACGGTGGTGGCCATCAGGCGCTGATTGCGCTCGGCGAGTTGGCCCACCGCGAGCGTCACGCCCGAGCTCACCGTGCCGGTGAGAAAGTCGACCTTGGCCGACTGGAACAGCTTCTCGGCTTTCTGGCTTGCGACCGCGGGGCTCGCTTCTTCGTCTTCGTAGAGCAGTTCCACCTTGCGGCCGATGATGCCGCCCTTCTCGTTGATCTCTTTCGCGGCGAGATCGAGGGCCATCCTGACCTGCGAGCCGATGCCCGCGTACACGCCGGTGAGTGGTGTCACTACGCCGATGCGGATGGGCGTGGACTGCGCGGATGCCGCGAATGGCAGGGCGGCGATGAGCGCGCCCGCGGCGATCGTGATCGTTCGTTGCATGATGCCTCCTCTGATGTGTTCGATGGCCAAGCCCGCCGCCGGTGAAGGTGGAACGCTGTCCCGGTAGTCCACGCGATTCTAGCGGAAGGAAATCGGTGCGATGCCGATTCCGGCTGTTGCCCGCGCTCGCGCACGTATCATGACCCTTCCGATTGCTGACAGTGGAATCGCAGCCATGACTTCAAGCCCCGATTTCTCTACGCCCGATTCGGTTCGTGCGCGCGCCACTCGCTTCTGTGACGCCTACGGGCTACGCGCACCGATCCTGCTGGCGCCGATGGCTGGCGCGTGTCCGCCCTCGCTCTCGATCGCCGTGGCCAACGCCGGCGGAATGGGCGCCTGCGGTGCATTGCTCATGCAGCCCAGTGCCATTGCCGCCTGGGTGAGCGAGGTGCAGGCGGGCACCCGGGGCCCGTTCCAACTCAATCTATGGATTCCTGATCCGCCGCCCGTGCGCAACGATCCAGCCGAAGCAGCGGTACGGGCGTTTCTGGCCAAGTGGGGCCCCGAGGTCGCGCCGACTGCCGGCAACGCCTCGCCACCCGATTTCGCTGCGCAATGCGAGGCGATGCTGGCGGCATCCCCCGCGGTGATCTCGTCGATCATGGGGCTCTATCCGCCCGCGTTCGTCGCGCACCTGAAGGCGCAGGGCATCAAGTGGTTCGCGACGGCGACGACCGTCGCGGAAGCCAAGGCCGCCGAAGAAGCCGGGGCCGATGCGATCCTCGCGCAAGGCATGGAGGCGGGCGGTCATCGTGGCGCATTCGAGGCGAGCGTCGCCGAACAAAAGCTGGTGGGGCTGTTCGCGCTGCTGCCTGCGATTGCCGATGCGGTGCGCATCCCGGTGATTGCCACCGGTGGCATCGCCGATGCACGAGGCGTCGCCGCGGCGCTGCTGCTCGGCGCTTCGGCGGTGCAGATCGGCACCGGATTTCTACGATGTCCGGAAGCGAAGCTAGCCACTGCATGGGCTGATGCGATCGGACGCGCGCGGCCCGAAGACACGATCGTCACCCGCGCGTTCTCCGGGCGGCCCGGCCGCAGTCTTGCCAACGCCTATGCGCGCGCTGCCACGGGTCCGCAAGCGCCCGCGCCGGCGCCGTATCCGGTGCAACGCGGACTCACCCAGGCGATGCGTGATCTGGCGGCGAAGTCCAACGACGTCGATCGCATGCAGGCGTGGTCGGGACAATCGGCCGCACTTGCGCGGGCCGCGCCGGCAGCGGAGGTGTACGCGCAGTTGTGGGAAGGGGCGCGCGCACTGTTGCCGTGATCGACCGAGCGTAACCGCCGAGCGAGAGCTCGATCGGTTGAAGCGAGGGCGCCGCATACTCCCACTCCTGCTCCTGCCTCACCAGCGCTGCCGCAGCAACCAGTCTTCAATCGCACGGCGCATCTCTTCGGGCTGCTCGG
>CADECO010000697.1:0-2356 GCA_902825905.1 uncultured beta proteobacterium | reverse complement strand
ACCATCACCCCGAGTGCAAAGGCCAGAATGGTCAGCCCTTTGACCAGCGCGGTCCGCGCCCGCCAGACAAGCGCCATTCCGGCGACGCCAAGGCTGATCGCGTAGTTTGCGGCATCGCCCAGAAAATCGAGCGCGTCAGCCTGTAGCGAGCGGGATCCCGATGCGGCACCCGCGATGATCTCGACGAAAAACATCACGGCATTGACGACGAGCGCGATCCACAACGCCCTGCGCCACGCAGGATCATTGCGCGCGGTGTCGTCACTGCAGGAACTGGCGCAGCAACTGTCCGCCATGGCCGAAACTCCTTGGTTCGTTCGAGTCGGCCCTCTATATGCACCCTGTAGCAACTACAGGGTCAAGCGATGAAAATCGGCGAACTGTCCAGGGCGACCGGCACCAACATCGAGACGATCCGCTATTACGAGCGGATCGGTTTGTTGCCCGAACCGGCCCGGACTGCGGGCAATTATCGCTCCTATGGCGAAGCGCATCGCACGCGGCTCGCTTTCGTCCGTCATTCACGCGAGTTGGGCTTCACCATCGAGGAAGTGCGCTCGCTGCTCGATCTGGCCGACCATCCCGAGCGCGAGTGCTGCGAGGCCGACCGGATCGCCACCCGGCATCTGGCGCAGGTCGAAGAGAAGATCGGCCAACTCGTTACCCTGCGCGACGAACTATCGCGCATTATCGGTCGCTGCCGGGGCGGACTTGCCGCCGATTGTCGCGTGATCGAGGCGCTGGGGGATCACACCATGTGCAACGGAGACCACGAATGATCTATCTGGTCGTCAAAACCGCTATCTCGGCGATCATCATTGTTGTGGTTTCCGAAGTCGCCCGCCGGAGCGCTGGACTTGGCGCATTGCTGGCATCGCTCCCGCTTGTCGCCGTGCTCAGCATGATCTGGCTCTGGCGCGACACTGGCGACGCAGCGCGTACGGCCAGCTATTCGCAAGCCACGTTCTGGTACGTTCTTCCGAGCCTGCCGATCTTCCTGCTGATCCCGGTTCTGCTCAAGCGCGGCTTCGCGTTCTGGCCCGCACTCGCGGCCGGCTGCGCTCTCACCATCGTCCTGTACGTCGGCATGGCGGCGTTACTCGCTCGTTGGGATGTTCGGCTGTGAAAGCGCCTCTCCGAATTGCGTGGTACGTCCGAGCGGGCTGGCTTGGGCGAAGGACGACTGCAGGCGCGGCCTTCATCGCGATCAAGGCGAAAACGCCCCCGCTCCAAACGTAACACAACTCGCGGAAGCATCTTGCCCCGCTCTCATTCGATTTGCCCGGATGTGCTCCGGGTTTCGCGGGAGCGGAGATTAAGACGCTCGCTTTTAATGCGACGACTAATGCTGTGCGTACACGCTGGTGCGCGCGGCCCCGAAGGCAATGACGTTATACCGTTGCGCGCGAACACCCGGCACCTCCATGCCCGGCGATCCGATGGGCATTCCCGCAACTGCAAGCCCACGAACACCTTTCGGGCGGCTCGCCAGTACGCGGCGCATGTCCGCAATAGGAACGTGTCCCTCGAAGGCGATCCCGTCCACGATCGCGGTGTGGCATGACACCAGGTTTGCGGGAAGACCCACCTGCCGCTGGAACGCGGTACGGTTCGCGTCATCGACGATTCGCACATTTCTGCCGAAGGCCTGCCGAACCCGCGCAGCCCATTGTTCGCAGCACCCACACCCCGGATCGCGATGCATCAGGATGTCGCCTGCCGCTAGCGCGGGGGTCGAAAACAGCGCCAGTGCCAAAACGAGCTTTCGCATATGTGATCTCCTTATCCGCGGGTGGCCGCTGAACCGCTCCGGTGTAAACTAAGGTCCAGTCCGCATTTGCCAGTACTCACATGGCAATACGCGGAGGGTAGCGGACCACCCTCCGCGCACCATTGCTTACTTGTGATCCATGCCGCTCATGTCGTGACCAGCATGCTCACCAGCCTGCTCGCCATGCTCCTTGCAGCAGGCCATTTGGCCGAGCTCGTCCTTCTTGCAGCAACAGCACGACTTCTCTGGCGTCGGTGCAGGCTCGGCTGCAAACGCGGCTGTAGAAAGCGAGAGCACCAGGGCGCCCAGAAGATACTTGGATTTCATGTGTATTCTCCAGATAAGATTGAAACGGATCGGGAAACCGGCTGGCGCGGGGGCGGTGTCGGCGGTTCGGACTTCAATCCGGACAGGCTTTGGGGCGCCCGGATCTCCGGGCCGATCCAGTCCCATCGTATGGCATTCAGATTGGTGCCGATGGCAGGCGCAGCAAAGAGGCACGCATGACAGACCCGCGCCACGTCCGGTGCGCCATGATGATGTGAGCGGTCGCCGCTTCCCGGCATGTCGCCGCATTCCATGTTA
>CADECO010000696.1:0-2361 GCA_902825905.1 uncultured beta proteobacterium | reverse complement strand
TGGCCGCCGCCATCCCGCTCGAGTCGAACCCGGATCACGCCCGCATCGTCGACGCGATCGCCAAAGCGAATCTCGATGCGGTGTTCAATCACGGCTCGTACGGCCTGTACATGAACGTCATCAAGGAGGCGAAGAAACGCGGGGTCCGAACCCAGTTTCTCGCGATCAACAGCGGCGCCCAGCATCTGGCACGAGGGCTCGGACCTGATGCGCCGGGCCTGATTTTCGCGCAGGTCGTTCCATTCCCGTGGTTCTCCGTCACGCCGATCGTCAAGGAGTACCAGACCGAACTGCGGCGGACCGATCCGAGCGCCGAGCCGTCGTTCAGTTCACTCGAAGGATTCCTGAGCGCGAAAGTGCTGGTGGAGGGCCTGCGGCGGGCGGGCAACAAACCGACGCCCGAAACGCTGGTGACGGGTCTGGAGAAGCTGAACGATTTCGATCTGGGCGGGATGATCGTGCACTTCAGCCCGACTTCGCGCAAAGGCTCGGATTTCGTCGAAGCCGTCGTCGTGAACGGCAAGGGCCGATTCGTACGCTGACGCGCGCGACGAAAGCGCAGCTGCCTCGCTGAACCCCGCGGCCGGCTTCATCCCAGCCGCGGGCGCGCGACACCACCGAGTCAGTCGAGCTTGATGTTCGCGTCGCGAATCACCTTCTCGAACCGTTGCGCTTCGCTGCGGATGCGTTCGGCAAACGCCGCGGGTGCCATCGGCGAAGCTTCCAGGCCAACTGCGATCAGCCGTTCGCGCACGTCGGGCTGTTGCAGCACCGCGCGGGTGTCGGTCGACAATTTCTCGGCAACCGCAGCGGGTGTTCCCGGCGGCGCCATCAGACCGAACCACGACACCACGTTCACGTCGAGCCCCGATTCCATCACCGTGGGGACGTTGGGCATGGCGGGAGAACGCTTCGGACCGGTGACCGCGAGCCCGCGCACCTTGCCGTCGCGGATCGCGCCTGCGAACGCGCCGATATCGCTCATCGACACGTCGACCTGACTCCCCATCAGCGCGTTGAGCGCCGGCGCGCTGCCCTGGTACGGGATCAGCGTGAACTGGATCTTGCCGGTGGACTTCACGATCTCGGCCATCACCTGCGTCACCAGCGCCGCGTACCCCACATTGAGCTGTCCAGGCGCTTCCCGCGCGAGCTTGAGGAAGTCGCCGAACGTGCGCACCTCGGGTCGCTTCGGACCCGCCGAGATCAACAGCGGTTGCTCGATGAGCGTGGTGATCGGCACGAACTCGGAAGGCTTGTAGGGCAGCTTCGAGTACGCACTGGCGAGCATCGTGAACGACGCATCGAGCCCGATCAGCAACGTGTAGCCATCGGGCGCGGCGCGGCCGACGAATTCGGTGGCGACGATCGTGTTGCCGCCAGGCCGGTTTTCGACCACGACCGGCTGGCCCCAGCGTTCGCCCAATTTCTGACCGACGACGCGCGCGGTGATGTCGCCACTACCGCCGGCCGGGAATGGCACGACCAGTCGCACCGGCTTGTTTGGAAATTCCTGCGCGTGCGCAGCGCCGGACAGCGCGATTGCAGACAACGCAAGCGCGAACATCCCGACCACGCTCATCCCGATTCCGGCCAGCCTGACTCCGCGCGCCCCGAAAATCTTCGCTGTCACTTTGCGCATACACCCTCCCCCTGGTTCCGTTCGACTTGTTTCGTTCATGGTTTACCGGCGATCGCGATCGCCTGTTCGACCAGTTGTTGATACTGCCGATCATCGCTGCCCAGATACGTCATCGCCAGGATGCGCACCGGATCGCCGGCGTAGTAACGCTCGTATTGAAGCTGACGCGATCCGAACGCGTCGCCGGCGAGATCCCATGCGATCTTGAACAGGCGAACGCGATCGACCGACGCCATGCCTTCGGCACCCTGATAGAACCGCGCGACGTCGTTCGCGATCTCCGGCGTGGTGAAATCGGCCGCCGTGGGTGTCATCAGCAATCCGCCCGCGCCGATCGTCTGCAGCACCTCGATCACGCGCGGATAGAAGCTCGGCAACAGCCCGCGCAGCGCCTGCAGCGGCGCCAGCGTCGTACGCACGCTGCCCGAGGGCAGCTTGTCGTGCTCGACCTCGGCGCGAACGATCGCGCTCTTGACCAGCTCGACGTAGCTCATGCATTCACCGAGCTTCTCCTGCACGTGCAGGAACTGATCCGCCTTGATGGCACGCGCGACAGCCTGTGCGATGCCGACCGCAAAGCGCATCTTGACCAGCGCGCGCACGTTGGTCTGGTGCGCGGTGTGGTTGCGCAACGCGGTGTCGACGTAGAGCGCGTTGGCGAGCGGCACGCTGTTGTAGATGAACACCCGTTCCCACGGCACCAGCACGTCGTCGAAGAT
>CADECO010000695.1:0-2372 GCA_902825905.1 uncultured beta proteobacterium | reverse complement strand
GACGGACCATGGCCGGGCGCACCATCCGTACCATCATCGAAGGACAGGAACTGCTCACCGCGGCCGCATCGATGCCGGTGAGCATCGCCGCCCAGCATATGCAACGTCGTCGCGTCGGCGCGGTCCTGGTGGTCGACGGCGAGCGCCTGGTCGGAATCTTCACCGAGCGTGACGCGCTGTTTCGTGTGGTGGCCGCCTGCATCGACCCGGCAAAGACGCCGATTGGCGCGGTGATGACCGCCGCGCCGCGGTCGTTGCATCCGGATCGACCCTTCGTCGACGCACTGCGCCTGATGCACGAAGGTCACTTCCGTCACGTACCGATCGTGGAGGACGGCAAGCCGGTGGGAATGGTCTCGGCGCGCGACGCAATGGGTCCGGAACTCGAGACGTTCATGTACAGCGTGATTGTCGACGAGCAGGCGCGCGACGTGCTGGCGTAGCAAACCGGAGAACTTTCGGCGACGACATCTTTTGTGTCAGCGTAGATCATTGCCGCCGATTGCAGCGATTGCGCGCTAGGATCTATGCGTGCGCCAGGACAAGCGCCTCGGAGGATCGATGGGTGCAGCAGCAGCGAAGTCCACCTCGATTGCCGCGACGGGGCACGCCTACCCTGCGGCCCTGACCGCCGAGATCTTCACGATCCCGCTGGCGCCTGATCGTTACCTGGTCTACGCACCGCTGCGCAAAGCCGCCTTCGTCGCCAATGCGCACGCCGTCAATGTCCTGGCCGCGCTGCAATCAGGAAGTGTGGCGCCCGGTCACGAACGCGACGCGGCGTTCATCGGCTTGCTCGAGCGACTCGGGATCGTCAACGGCGGACCCGAGGGCGCACCGATCACGGTATTCGACGACGATCCCGCGCCGACCTCGGTCACGTTGTTCCTCACGACCGCATGCAATCTGCGCTGCACCTACTGCTATGCCGCTGCAGGTGACACGCCCACCAAGACCATGCCGATCGAAGTGGCGCGGCGTGGCATCGACTTCATTGCCAGCAACGCGGTGCGCAAAGGCCTCGACACGATCGAAGTCGCTTTCCATGGCGGCGGTGAGCCGAGCGTCAACTGGCAGACGATGACCCGGTCGCTCGCCTATGCGCACGAGCGCGCGGAAGCGCTCGGCCTGCACGTGATCGCGGCCGCCGCGACCAATGGCGTGCTGAGCGATCGTCAGATCGACTGGATGCTTGCCAACCTGCAAAGCGCGAGTCTTTCAATCGACGGTTCGCCCTCCGTCAACGACCGGCATCGCGTCACCGTCTCAGGCAAAGGCTCCAGCCCACGCATCATGCACACCCTGAGGCGCTTCGATGCCGCCGGGTTTGCCTACGGTGTACGGGTCACGGTTACGCGCGACCAGATCGTCACCCTGGCCGACTCGATCGATTTCATCTGCCGCACGTGCAACCCGCAGTCCATCCAGGTGGAACCCGCCTATCAACTGGGTCGATGGCGCGATGCGCCCAGCGCGGAGACCGAGGAGTTTCTCGCCGCGTATCGCGAAGCGTGCGCGCGTGCGCAAAATCATGGTCGCGCCATCCACTATTCGGGCGCCCGACTGGAGTTGCTCACCAATCACTTCTGCGGCATCTCCCAGGACAGCTTCTGCCTGAGCCCTGATGGCAACGTCTCCGCCTGCTACGAGGCGTTCTCCGAAGACAATGCCTTTGCCGGCGTGTTCTTCTATGGCACGCCGGATGCCACTGGGTCGGGTTACCGGTTCGATGCCAACCGCATCGCACATCTGCGCGGGCAAGCGGTACAGCATCGCCCCTACTGCGACGGTTGTTTCGCGAAGTGGCATTGCGCGGGAGACTGTTATCACAAGTCTCTCGCGGTGAATGGCCCGGGCGAGTTCGCCGGCTCCGAGCGTTGCCACATTACCCGGGAACTCACCAAGGACCAGATCCTCGAGCAGATCGCTGTCTCGGGCGGATTGTGCTGGCACGACTGCGCGGATGCCGTGACGAACGAAGCACCGACGAAGGTGTCGCCTTGAAGCTCGCGAAGCCAGAGTTTCATCTGGCACGGGTCGACGCCGAAGGCACGCACGACATCGAGATCGTCTCGGTAGCGGGTCTGACATTGGACGTGGGAACCGATCGTCGCGGCTTCCTTGGGGCTGCAGTAACGGCCAGCACGGTGCTGGCCGCAGCGAGCGCGGTGGCGCAACCGGCCAAGCCGCGCGCCGCACCCGCCCGCAAGCCCGCGCCGCGCCTGTCGCCGGCAGAGCTATGCTCGAGCGGCTTTGCGCACGATCTCCCGGTGCGAGCGGCTTTGATCACTCCCGACGGTGCCAGCTTGATCACCGCCAGCGAAGACGGGACGATCAAGTTGTGGCAGCTCGCGGACGGCAAGCTGATCAAG
>CADECO010000694.1:0-2374 GCA_902825905.1 uncultured beta proteobacterium | reverse complement strand
CTGATCATGGTGCTCAACCTCATGATCGGGCTGCTGCATCCGCCGATGGGCATGGTGTTGTTCGTGCTCGCTCGCGTGGCCGGGCTGAGCGTGGAACGCACCACGGTGGCGATCCTGCCGTGGCTCGTGCCGCTGCTGATCGCGCTCGTCGTGCTGACCTACGTGCCTTCGATCAGCCTGTGGCTGCCCCGGCTTGCGATTGGCTAAGCGCCGGGACACGCCTGCGTCGAAGTCATGGAAAAACCCGCAAGCGCCATCGTTTCGACCGAATTGCGCCGTCGCGCGCGCATCACCTGAGCCGAGCATGCCCGTCATGCGTCCCGCCGGGGCGCGCGAACGGGAGATCGGTCATGCAGGCACGGAAACTCGATGTTCAATCGATGGGCGCCAAGCGCGGGCGTGTACGGGCTGCTGCTCGATGCGCGGCGCTGCTTGCTACTGCGTTCGCAGTGCAGGCCGGGGCGATGCCAGGCCAGACTCCCGACAAAGCTCCCGCGGCTACTGCCGCGAACGTTCCCGAGCGTATTCCCGCCATGGTCGATGCGCACCGCGCCATGGTGTCGGGCTATGCCGCGCCGGCTACAAGCGATGATGTACTCGAGCGCACGCTGCGATTCCGCGCCGCCGTGGCGCGCGATCCGGGTCAGTACGTGTGGATCGTGTGCGAAGCGGGCGGACGGTCGCTGCGTATCGTGCACGGCGATGATTTCGGTGCGCTGCAGGCGCGCTCGATCGCAGAGGTGTCGCGCATCGGCTGGTCGAGCCTGCTGCAACCGCAGCGGCGCAGCGTCTCCTTCAGCTCGCGCTGCGGTGAGTACCGCATCGCCGCCACCGAAGGCTACTTCGACAAGCAATCCTTTCCGGTGGTGAGCGTGACCCGTGCTGGAACCACCGTCGTGCCGCCCACCGCGCTGAGTTTCGCCACCTGCACGCGGCAACTCGGCAGTGGCGCGAGCGTCGAGCATTGCCCCGATCTGAACGCGCGCATCGTCGCGGCGCAGTACGACGCCGAGTCCGACCTCACGCACGTGACGCTCACGGGAACTTTCATCCTCCCGCAAGACGGGGAGGAGGGGATGCACTACACGCTGTACCAGCAGTGAGGCGCGCGGCCGCGCGATCAACGTCCGACAAATCGCGGCTTGCGCTGTTCCTTGTGGGCTGCGATGCCTTCGTCGACGTCGTGGCTCCACTCCAGCGCGGTACGCAGCGCATCGGACAGCTCGCGCGCGGCCTTGAAGCCGGGGTCCTGCCGCGCACTGACGATCCGCTTGGCACCGCGCACGGCGAGCGGGCCGCTCTCGGCGATTCGCCGCGCGACGCTCGACACGTCCTGGCTGAACGACGCGCTGGCGAACACGCCTTGCACGATACCGAGCCGCTCCATCTCGGCAGCGTCGATCGTTCGGCCGGTGCAGATCAACTCGAGCGCCCGCGCGCGGCCCACGATCACCGGTAGACGCACCGGCGCGCCGGCGCCTGGAAATCCGCCCCAGGTCGCCTCGGGCATGGTCATCGACGCGTGCGCGGCGGCGTAGCGCAGATCGCAGGCGAGGCTCAGCTCGACTCCGCCGGCCAGCGCCGTGCCGTTGATCGCGGCGATCACCAGTTGCGGCAGTGCCTCGACCGCGTCGAATGTGCGATTGGCGTTGCGCACCAGCGTGACGATCTCGTCCTTGCTGTAACTCGCGCGGATCGCCGGATTGAGAATGCCCATCGAGAAATACTCGCGGCCCGCGCCGGTGACGAGCACGACGTTGACGCTGCGATCCTCGCGCAGCCGCTCGGCCGTCGATCCCAGGCTGGCGAGCGCTTCCGGGGTCAGACGATTCAGATCGTCGATGCGATCGATGGTGAGGGTGAGCAGACCCGGACACTGCGCATCGCGCTCGGCGACCAGGCCGGCGGCGAGCGATTCCTTGCCTTGTGCGGTGATCGGTGCCATTTCAGACTCGCGCGAGGAATGCTTGCATCGCCGCGGTAAACGCCGGCGCGTTGCTTACCACTGAGATGTGCGTGGCACCCGGCAGCACGACGTGCGTGGTGTTCGGCGTCGCGTTGCACATCTCCTGCATCACCTCGCCCGGCGCGCCGACCAGATCGCGTTCACCGCTCACGTACAGCACCGGCATTCGCAGGTCCTTGAGCCGGTCGAAGTGTCCGAGCGTGCGGATCGCGGCGATGCAGCCGAGATAGCCCTGGAGCCGGGTGCGCAGAATGGCATCGCGCACCTCCTTCATCACTGCGGGGTTTTCGGTGCGAAACGCTTCGGAGAACCAGCGCGAGATCGTCATGTCGGCGACCGCTTCGACGCTTCCGGCCTTGGTGGCGGCGTCCAAAAGCGGCGGCCAGATGCCATCGTATTGCGGCGTCA
>CADECO010000693.1:0-2375 GCA_902825905.1 uncultured beta proteobacterium | reverse complement strand
CGGATGGGCGGGCGCCGGAATCCTCGGTGCTGGCGAGTCGAGCGGGTTGGATGGTCCGGTCATTCGCTTCTGAATTTGTGGGAAGACAATTCCTTTACCGTGTCCCACTTCGGTCGCTTTGCGAACGGTCAAGGCCGTGTAGATGCGCCATGACCATTGGCGGATCATGCTCGGGGAGTTCACGATCGGCGTGCGCTCGCGGGGGATCGTCGGCGCACTACTTCGCCACGATTCCCTTGACGCCGCCCGCAATCAGCGACGCAACGTCGAGCAGCACGTACGGCAAGGCGATGCCACCGGCGCATGCGAGATACCGTGGAGACCACTGCGGATCGAACTTGCCCTTGAATCGACGCAACCCCTGGAAGTTGTAGAAGTGTTCGCCATGCTGATAGATGAGCGCGCCGGCGCGGTGCCAAAGCGGTGCGCCGCCGCGCTCGGCAAGCCCTGAGAGCGGTGCCATGCCGAAGTTGAACCACGAATAGCCTTGCGCCTTGCCCCACATGAGAAGCTCGGTGAACAGGAAATCCATGGTGCCGTTCGGCGCGTCCGGGCGATGCCGCATCAGGTCGACCGAAAGCTCCGTATGCGCTGCCCCGCGGAGCACGTTCGCGAAAGCAATCACCTTGGTGTTGTCGCGTACGAGCGCAATCGGGAACTGCGACAAATAGCGCGGCTCGAACGACGCGTTCGAGAACCCCTTCTCGCGGGTCGCTTTCTGGGTAAGCCATGCCTCGGAGATTTCGGCCAGCGCGGGGACAAGCCCTGCGGTGTTCTCGTTCGATACCAGCTCGAATCGGTAACCTTTTCGGGCGAGGCGACTGCTCGCCTGACGCAGATCTCGGTGCCTGGCACCGTGGATGTCAAAGGTGCGCAGGTCGACACGCGCTTCCTCGCCAAGCTTGTGCAGTTGCAAATTCAGATCCAGATAGACGTCCAAGTAGGCGAGCCCGACCTCGAAAAACACCGCCCGAGCGCCGTGCCGATCGCACAGGTCGCGGAACTGCCACGCGAGCTCGCGCGCCTCGTCCGGCGGGCCGACCGGATCGCCCAGCGCAATCCAACTTTGCGCAGCGCGGCCATACATCAGAAAAGCGTTGCCCCGCTCGCTGAAAAGCAAGCTCTTGTCGCCACGTAGAGCTAAGTAGGCGTGGGTGTTCGGTGAACGCTCGACGATCGGTCTGGCACGTTCGATGTCCGCCGGCAGCGGCCTCGGCGCACGCCGGACTGCGGGTCGAAGCAGCCGCGCGATCGCGACGATCACCAGCAGGGCGATCGCACCGACGATGGCGCGCATCGAGCGCGGCGCTTCGGCGCGCAGCGCGAACGCCCACCATAGCTCGTGCGAATATTCGACGTGCTTGAAGGCGAACGTTGCAAGCCATGCCGAGCCGATCATCACGACGAGAATCGTCGCGATCCACTCAACCGTGAATCGATCGCCAAGAAGCGAGGCCTCGCGGTAGAAGTAGCGCCGGCACGGAGCGAGCGCTGCTGCCATCAAGGCGAGAAGGATCGCCTCCTCGTAATCGAACCCCTTGGCGATTGACAACAGCGCGCCGGCGAGGAGCAGAGCAAGGGACAGTCCGTACGCCGCATCGAGCCGTCGTTGTAGCCCGCGTGCCAGGACCAGTAGTGCCGCGCCAACGAGACTACCCAAGAAATGCGAGGTCTCGATCACCGGCAATGGCAGCACATGGTGAAGCCATGACAGCCGACCTCGGGTCGACGGGGTAGCGCCCGAGAAGAGCAGTACCGCGCCGCCGACCAGGGTGGTGATGGCCAGCGCCTGCGGAACGAGCTCGCGCACCCAAGCTCCGAGACGGGAGCGAAGCAACGGCGCTCGGTCCAGGCCATGCACGCCTTCGCGCACTGCGATCAGCACGATCGCGGCGATCAGCGGCAGCAGGTAATAGATCGCGCGGAACATCAATAGGGCAGCCGCGAGCTCCGGCGGGGGGATCCGCGCTCCGAGCATGGCCAATAGCGAGCCCTCGAACACGCCGAGTCCACCAGGGACCTGACTGACGATACCGAGGATCAATGCAAGCAAGAACACCGCAAGGAATTCCGGGTAACTTGGAGCGCTCGCCGCGGGCAGGAGCACATAGAGCACGCTGCCCATGAGGAGCAGGTCGGTCGTGCCGATGCCGATCTGCGCGAATGTCATCGTGACCGACGGCGGCTCGATCGGCGGGTGGACGCGAGTGCTGCGGCGAAGCGCTGTCAACGCCACCAGATAGGCCGCGAGCGCGACCAGCAGCGAAACACCGAGCGCGCGCGTCGAGATGAAGTGCAGGTATGGACTCGGCGCAACGCCTGGGACGAGGAGCGAGAGCACTAGGCCCCCGAGCGCGGCGAGTGCGACCCAGAAC
>CADECO010000692.1:0-2377 GCA_902825905.1 uncultured beta proteobacterium | reverse complement strand
TTCAAGGACGGCAAGCTCACGGTGTGGACCTCCTCGCAGGCGACTCACTCGATGGTGCACGAGCTGTCGGTGATCACCGGTCTGCCGCAATCGGCGATCCGCCTGACGTTCCTCGAAGGCGCCGGTTGCTACGGACGCAATGGCACCGAAGATGCGGCCGCCGACGCCGCCGTGATCGCGCAGCAGATCGGCAAGCCGGTGCGGGTGCAATGGATGCGCGATGACGAGACCGCGCGATCGCCGAAGAGCCCGCCGCGCACGATGGATCTGGAAGCGGGCCTCGATGCGCAAGGCAACGTCGTGGCGTGGTCGGGAGATTTCTACATCGCGCTCAATCACATCGCCGCCTTCAAGCCGCTCGACTTTCCGTTGCTCTCGGCCACCGAGACCGGCATTCCGCGCCCGGGCAACTGGGTGGGGTTCCTGTTCCAGAACTCGGGGCAGCCTTACCAGTTCCCCAACGTCAAGGTGAACACGCGCCATGTCGCCGAGGCGTTTTTCCGCTCGTCGCACCTGCGTAGTCCGGGTCGGATCGAGAACAGCTTCGCCAACGAGGCGTTCATGGACGAGTTGGCCGCTGCGGCGAATGCCGATCCGGTGGAGTTCCGATTGCGCTACCTGAAGGATCAGCGCGCGATCGACATCATCCAGGCGGTGGCGAAACTGGCGAACTGGCAAACGCGCCCCGGCCCGAATCCGCAAGCCGGCAGCGGTGACGTGCTCAAAGGCCGTGGCATCGCGTATCTGCGCTACAACAACGCGATCACCTACGTGGGCGCGGTCGCCGAAGTCGAGGTGACCAAATCAACCGGCGCGATCAAGGTCACGCGCATCTGTCTGAGCCACGACTGCGGCGAGATGGTCAATCCCGACGGCGTGGCCAATCAGGTCGAAGGCGGCGTGCTGCAAACGGTGAGTCGCACATTGCTGGAGACGGTGAACTGGGATCGCTCGAAAGTGCTGAGCGTCGACTGGGCCACCTATCCGATCGCGCGCTTCCCCGACATGCCCAAGGTGGAGATCGCCTTGATCGATCGACCGGGAACCGTCGCATGGGGTGCGGGCGAACCCACGGCATGCGCCATTCCCGGCGCGATAGCGAACGCGGTGTTCGATGCCACCGGCGTGCGACTGCGCTCGGTACCGTTCACACCTGGGAAGGTGAAGGCCGCAATGGCTGCAGGACCGGTCCGCGCCTGATCGGCCCTCGGGCATGACCTTGGAGGAAGAATGACCCGGAGCGGTGCGGAACCGCTCCGGGTGCAGGCGGCGGAGTACCATCTTGGTCCTCATCATCTGTCTGCGTCGCACCCGTAGCTCAGCTGGATAGAGTACGTGGCTTCGAACCACGGGGTCGGGAGTTCGAGTCTCTCCGGGTGCGCCAAAGCTTCAAGTTGCAAGGAAGGCCGTCGCTTGCGAACGCGACGGCCTTTTATTTTCTGTGACACGCGAGCCGCATGCATCGTGCACGGCCAGGCGACGGCGTCTTGTACACCGCGCAACCCGGTCGCACGAGCCTGAAACATCTGTCAATTCTGCGCCTGGCGGATTGTTATGACTTGTAGTGCTCTCGTCGCATCGAGTGTCGCTCGATACGCTGCGACGCTTCATCGATGCGGAGCACGCACATGGTTAATCGCCGGGCCAGCCGGAAACCCTCGTCCTCGAGCTTTTGGCTCTACTCGCGCTGGGTAGTGCTCAACGCCGTAGTGGGGGCAGGCGCGATCGGCATTCCTGTGCTCGCCGCTTGGGCGTTCGCCACCCGAATCACCGGAACGGCGCCGCTTCCGAACAGCGCGCTGATCGGCGTGGGCATCGTCGCAGCGATCATCGGCACCGTGCTGTGCGGCATCTTCGTCGGCTCAGCGCAATGGTGGCTGGTCCGCCATCGCATCACGGGACTGCCGCTCGGCAAATGGAATGCGGCGTTGACCGCCGGTGTCGCAATCGCCTGGATCGGGCTGGTCGCGGCAATCGAGTTCCTGCAATTCACATCTGTCACGCCATGGCGCATCACCAACGGCGTACCACCGCCAGCGTTGTGGGTGCTGTGCACCGGATTGCTCATCGGCATCACGACCGCCTTGCCGCAAGCGCTGCTATTGCGCCAGTACGTCGACCAGGCGTTGTGGTGGCTCTACGGTAACGCGCTCGGCTGGGTATTCGCGGTGATGACGCTACTGGCCGTGTTTCCCCTCATCCCGGTAAAGGGGACCAAACAGATCGTCGGCGCGATCGCCGCCGGATCGTTCGTCCTCGCGCTCATCGTCGCCGCGGTCAACGGGCTGTTCCTCGCCATCATGCTCAGCGTCGTGCGCAACACCGGCCTCCGGCCCAGTGACCACGACATGTACGTGCGCAAACCACGCAAGCGCCG